>JBDRBY010000015.1:0-12077 GCA_043822245.1 Candidatus Omnitrophota bacterium | reverse complement strand
ATGAAATTAAAATTTGACGCAAATTTAGGTTTTCAGAAAGAAGCGATAAACTCAATCGTTAATATATTTGAGGGGCAGGAAATTTGCCGTAGTAATTTTACAGTTGCTACGTTAGATAGAGGCCAATACACTATGAATTCAGATCTTGGTATTGGAAATCGGCTGAGGCTTTTAGAGGATGACATTTTGGATAATGTTCGCAAAATTCAATTAAAAAATGGGTTAAAACAATCCGAGAAGCTTGGTAGTATGGACTTTACTGTTGAAATGGAAACAGGCACCGGCAAAACGTATGTTTATCTGCGGACAATTTATGAGTTAAATAAAAAATATGGTTTTACTAAATTTATTATTGTTGTGCCGTCTATCGCGATTAAAGAAGGTGTTTTTAAGGCCTTAGAAATAACCGGAGCGCATTTAAAAAATTTATATGATAATGTTAGTTGTGATTTCTTTCCTTATGATTCTCAAAAATTAGAACAAGTGCGTAGTTTTGCTACAGCTGATAGCATTCAAATAATGGTTATTAATATTGATGCTTTTCGTAGAAGTTTTACTGATCCAACTAAAGAGAGTAAAGCGAATATTATTCACCGTACGCATGATAAACTAAGCGGTAATCGCCCCATTGAGTTTATTTCAGCAACAAACCCGGTAGTTATTATTGATGAGCCTCAAAGTGTTGATACAACGGAGAAAGCAAAAGAGGCGATTGCGTCACTTAATCCTTTATGCTCCCTTCGTTATTCTGCCACACACCGAGAAAAGTATAATCTTATGTATAAGCTTGATTCAGTTGATGCCTATGAGCAGAAACTTGTTAAGCAGATTGAGGTGGCTTCGGTTCAATCGGAAAATGATCACAACAGCGCGTATATTAAACTTCTGAGCGTAAATAACAAAAATGGCTTTACTGCTAAGATAGAAATTGATGCTTTAAGACAGGGAACCGCGCGGACTGTGGAGATAACGGTAAAACCTAATGATGATTTGCAGGAGCTTTCCGGCGGGCGTGATATATATTCCGGGTATATAATCAATGACATTTATTGTGAGTCTGGCGCGGAGTATATAGATTTTACAAGCCAGCCTGATATTGTGTATTTAGGACAGTCAATTGGCGGGACTGACGAGCTTGCGATAAAGCGAGTTCAGATACGAAAAACCATTGAGGAACATCTAAATAAAGAGTTAAGATTGACCTCAAAAGGCATCAAAATTCTTAGTTTATTTTTTGTTGATAAAGTTGCCAATTATAGACAGTACGATCAAGACGGTAATCAGGTAAAAGGAATTTACGCGCGAATATTTGAAGAAGAATACGCAGCGCTCATTGTAAAACCAAAATATAAGACTTTATTTGAGGATGTGGATATAAGTAGTTTACCAGAAATGGTGCATAACGGTTATTTTTCGATAGATAAAAAAGGAAAATGGAATGATACGGCTGAGAATAATCAGACAAATAAGGATAACGCGGAAAGGGCATATCATTTGATAATGAAAGATAAAGAAAAATTGCTGAGTTTTGAAACAAATCTTAAGTTTATCTTTTCGCATTCTGCGTTAAAGGAAGGGTGGGATAGCCCGAACGTTTTTCAAATATGCGTTTTACGGGATAGTTTAAAAGAAATGACGCGCAGACAGCAGATTGGGCGAGGCTTGCGCATATCGGTTAATCAGGACGGAGATAGAGTCCATGGTTTTGATGTTAATACACTTACAGTAATGGCAAATGAATCGTATGAAACATTCGCGGATGGTTTGCAAAAAGAGATTGAAAAAGAAGGGGGTATTAGGTTTGGTGTAGTAGAGCCTCATACGTTCGCGCATATTATTGTTTTTGATGATAAAAAGCAGGAAAGTAATCTAGGCGCAAAGGCATCAGAAGATTTGTGGAATATTCTAAATAAAAACGAATATATAAATGACAAAGGAAAAGTCCAGGATAAACTGAAGGCCGCGTTAAAAGATGGTACTGTTTATATTCCAAAAGAATATAAACAGGCTAAACCGCAAATACTTTCAGTATTAAAGAAGATTGCCGGTAAGCTCAATATTAAAAACGCGGATGATAAAAAGAAGATAGAGCTTAATAAGGCGATATACTTGAGTGATGATTTTAAAGAGTTATGGAATAGAATTAAGCATAAAACTACATATCGAGTAAATTATGATGTAAACGAATTAATTGATTCTTGCGCGCTGGATATTAAGTGTAACCTTATTGTACCAAAAACAAAACTTACCTATCGAGTTGGCAGAACAGACATAACACGGGGTGGTGTTGAAGTTAGGGGAGTGCGGGAAAGCAGCGCTGTTTATGAGGCGTCAAAGCCGCAATTACCGGATATTGTTTCCTATATTCAGGATGAAACAAATTTAACCAGAAGAACAGTTGTGGATATTTTAATTAAATCAGGCAGGATAGGCGCGTTTAAGGACAATCCTCAAAAGTTTATAGACGGCGCGGTGCAAATAATAAAACGAGTAATGCGTCAAAGCATAGTTGACGGCATAAAATATCAGAAAATAGGCGATGAATATTATTATGCTCAGGAGTTATTTGATGATAAAGAGTTGTTTGGGTATTTATCAAAGAATTTAATAACATCAAACAAGTCAGTTTACGATCATGTTGTCTATGACTCAGATGTTGAAGGGCTATTTGCAGACCGTTTTGAAAAAAGTGAAGATGTAAAGCTATACGCAAAACTTCCCAGCTGGTTTAAAATCGCTACGCCCCTTGGCAGCTATAACCCCGATTGGGCAGTTTTAGTAGAAAAAGACACTGAGCAAAAACTGTATTTTGTCATTGAATCAAAGGGAACATTGTTTACAGATAGCCTTCGTCCTATAGAGCAGGCAAAAATAGATTGTGGAAAAGCCCATTTTGCGGCATTGGATAGTAATGTTGATTATGTTGTGAGTAACACATTTGATGATTTTATTGAAAGAGTTTAATTCTAGAAACGCACCTAATAACTAATATAACTTTCCTTAATATAAACCTCAAAAATACCTTTCCTTAGCGTTATCTTATAAATTCTCGACTTCGGAATCCAGATCTTTCTGCCTTCGCATAATACCAAAATAGCCTTATCAGTTTCATTAATAAAGCGAATTTTGAGCCAGACATATCTTTTTCTGGGATAGGTGGAGAAAAGGTAGTTAGAAAACGGGCTTGCTATTTCGCGATAATGTGCTAAAATATAGAGCAAATGATAGACAGCGATTTTCAGAAAGATCTGTTTGGGGGACAGGTTTGCGAAAAAAAAGGCAGAAAACCGAGGCTTTTAAGCCGGTATTCTGAACGGAGGTTTTTGCCTTATGTAAGTGTTCCAATAGAATATGCCGTTATAATCGCGATAGGCATATTGGTTTTAACTGTTATTGCTTATGCGGTCGGTGTTGAGCGCGGCAGAAATATCTCAGGCATTTCAGGCGATAATAAGGGTAAGGGTAAGGAACATAGAATAGAAAAACCGCGGGATATACAACAAATCGTAAAAACAAAGCAATCTGAAGAGGCGGTAGAGGACGAAACGCTCGCGGCTGTATCTTGTGCCGTAGATAATGAGCTGGTCTATAAGCCATTGCAAGAAGATACAAATGAAATTTTGGAAGAAAAAGAAAAAATAAATGACGCGTTTTCTATTTTGTTGGAGGAAGATACGAAAGACAAAACACAGCCATTATTTGCGATACAGTTAGCTTCGTTTAAAAAAGAGAGTTTGGCGAAGAGTGAAGTGTCTAAGCTAGAGAAAAGGAATATAAAAGCGGATTTCACGAAAAAAGGGGAATGGTATCAAGTTTGTGCTTCTGGGTACGAAACAGTTGGAAGCGCTGACAAGGCAAAAGAAGAGTTGAGGAAGAACTATAAGGACTGTTTTATAAGGAGGATTAGGTAAAATGACACAGCATTCAAGTTTAAAAGCGGGCAAGGGCAGTTCAACATTTCGGTCGGTTTTGAAACGATATGAAAAAATAAAGGAACTGGTTGAAAAAGAAAAATGGTCGGAGGAAAAGGATTCGATTTATCATTTGCCAAAAGTAAAACGCATTAAGTTTAAGGTCAAAAAGACGAAGGCTGTGGGCGAAAAAGAAGGCGAAACTGCCGGTGCTACCGGTGCTTCTGGCGCCGCCGCGCCTGCCGCGCCTGCCGTGACCGCCGCGAAGAAAAAAGAAGCTCCCAAACAGGAAAAGAAAAAGAAGTAAGAATGATATCTTTTGAAGACTTTCAGAAAATTGATCTTAGGATTGCTAAGATTATTGAAGTAAAAGAGCATCCAAATGCTGATAGATTGTATGTTTTACAAGTTGAAATTGGCGCGGATGAGACCAAACAAATTGTGGCCGGCATAAGGGGCGCTTATTCTCCTGATGAATTAATCGGAAGAAAGGTTGTAGTTATCAATAACTTGGAACCGGTTATAATCAGAGGCGAAGAATCTAAAGGGATGTTGCTTGCCGCCAGCGGGGAAGGAATGCCTGTTATTTTGGTCCCTGAACGTGATGTTCTTGAAGGGGCAAAAATCAAATAGTGAAGATAGTAACTTCCGAAAGAATGGCTGAGATTGACAGAAAAGCTCAAGAAGAATACGGCATCTCCGCCCTTGTTCTTATGGAAAATGCAGGGCGCGCCGTAGCCGATGTTATTATCTCTGATCTTAATGGCTCTCTAAAAGAAGCGAAGATAGGTGTTTTTTGCGGCAAAGGCAATAATGGCGGTGATGGTTTTGTTACCGCGCGGTACTTTGCCAATGAGTTGGTAAAAGATTTAATTGTGTATGTGCCGGATGAAGGTCAAATTAAATCCGGACCGGCATTTGAAAACTTTCAAATTATTCAAAAAATGGGAATTGAAATAAAGCCAATAAGGGATTTTTTGGCTTTAGACGAGAAGCGCTGTAAAAATTTTTCGCTTGCGGTAGACGCGTTTTTTGGAACCGGATTTAAAGGGAGCCTTTCTGATGACTATGGAAGGGTTGCGGAACGCGTAACTTGTTTAAATATAAGATGTTATTCTATTGATGTGCCCTCAGGGCTAAACGCGGATACCGGAGAAATTTTGGGAAGTTCCTTTAAGGCTTTTAAAACTATTACGTTTGGCCTGGCCAAACAGGGTTTTTTTACCAAACAAGGGCCGGACGCCTGCGGAGAAGTAATTGTCAAAAACATAGGCTTTCCTTCAAGGCTTTTAGAGTAGCGCTTCTTCTGCCCATACATGCCTTGTTAGAAAAATAATACAGCGAACTGTAGGGCAAAGGCATGCCTTTGCCTCTAACGTTTTGCTTTTTTAATGTTTGTATGCTACATTTCAGGTTATTATGATAAAAATTAAAGTAAACTTAAACGAGAGAAGCTATCCCATAGTAATTGGCCGGGGCGCGGTTGAGAAACTTTTGGAAACGGTAAATTCTATCCATGATATCAAGTGTGTGGTTGTTATTACCGATAAGCGAGTCGAAAAAAAGACGGCCCACATAGTAAGGCCTATTTTGGAAAAATTATCTAAAGTCGTTACAATCAGTGTTCCGGCTTCTGAAAAGTCCAAGTCTCTGATAGTTTTTCAGAATACTATCCAGAAGATATGCCGCGCGACAAAAAAACACCGGCCGCTTATTGTCGCTTTAGGCGGTGGTGTGGTTGGTGATTTAGCGGGTTTTGTCGCGGCAACATACAGAAGAGGAGTGCCTCTTGTTCAGATTCCCACAACACTTTTGGCGCAGGTAGATTCTTCTATCGGCGGAAAAGTCGGCATTGACCTCGCGGAAGCAAAAAATTTGGTAGGAGCATTTTATCAGCCCCAGGCTGTGCTGATGGAACCGGCCTTTCTTAAGAGCCTTCCCATTCGTCAAGTACGAAGCGGAATAGCTGAAATTATCAAATACGGTATTATAGCGGGCGGCACTCTTTTTGATTTTTTAGAAAACAAAATAGAAGATGTGCTCTCATTAGAAGAGCGCGCGTTAGAAAGGGTCATATATGAATGCGCGCGAGTAAAAGCGAAGATAGTAGAAAAAGATGAATTGGATCAAAAGGATGTGCGTATAGTATTGAATTTTGGACATACTTTGGCTCACGCGATTGAGTCAGCGGCGGGATATTCAGCGTACAATCATGGAGAAGCTGTGGCTGTTGGAATGGTTTTGGCCTCAGAGATCGCGCGCGGGCTGGAGATGCTTAAAGAAAAAGAATTTGACAGAATAAAATCTCTTATTAAGCGCGCGGGGCTTCCTGTTTGTGTTAAAAGGGTATGTATGGGAGGTATTATAAATTCCTACGGGTATGATAAGAAGTTTACTTCCGGCTCTAACCGGTTTGTCCTGCCCAGACGGATAGGTTCAGTTGAAGTTGTTGACGACATCCCTTCTTTACTTATAAAAACCGTTTTGAGAAAATATGTCAGCTAAGAATCAGCATGCCATAGAACTTAGGGTCAGATACGCGGAGACAGACCAGATGGGGGTAGTTTATTACGCTAATTATCTGGTTTGGTTTGAGATCGCGCGAACCGAGTTTTTTAGGGAGAAAGGTATCAGTTATAGGAAGATTGAGGAGGATGATAAAATTTATCTTCCGGTTGTAGAGGCTTATTGCAGGTATAGCTCTCCTTTGAAGTACGATGATCAGGTCACAGTTATTGTCGTGTTAACAGATATCGGAAAAATGAGAATGTTTTTTGAATATGAGGTCAAAAAACAAGATAAAGTAACCGCTCTTGGCGAGACCAAACACGCGTTTATGGATAAAAATGGCGCGCCGATTCCCATTCCTGACAAAATCCGAAAAGTTTTAGAAAATCATTAAGATTGTTTCAAAAAAATCTATGTGTACAAAAAATCGAATAATTTCAATAGCCGTATTACTGTGTTTTGTTTTTAACATAGTCTGTTGTGAAACTGCCTTAGGTTTCTCGCGGCTGGAGGATGCCGCGCGAAACAATCTATCGCCGCTCTTGAAGTGTGACGGCCATCTTGGCATACAGCATATGGATTTTGGACGGATACAATTCGCGCTTAAAACAGAATTAGCATGTGGGTCGGAATTGTGTACTGTTGAAGCCCTGGTAAAAAAGGAAGAAAGCCCATATAATCCGGCGGGATTACAATTTTTTTTCAATGAAAGCAAAGTTATAGAAAATAATAACTTGCGAGTTATGGTCAGGATCAAAGATAAGGATAACGAAGAACCCCGAACATACTACGTGATAATTACTATTTTGGGGCAGACAGAGCCTGAGATAAAAATCTATACGGACAAAGAATATAAAAATTTTGGCGAAAGATTAGAACGAGGACAAATAAGCCTAAAAGATATTCCTGATGGGTTTTTCCAGAAACCAGACGACGCGAGGGCGGTCGATAGATATGTGTTGCATGAAGAAAACATGGAAACTGAAGCGGCCAATCTTGATACAAACCTTCTTTTTCGTGATTATGCCGGGGGTCCGGTCGAAAGCACGCGTCGGGAATTGGAAAACGAGATTAACAATGCCTGGGATTCCGCGACGGCAGTGGAAGATTATATAAGACCTTTTGCGTCACAGGCTCGGGAAATGTTTTTAGAAATCGTGAGATTGAATCATTATTCCTTGAAAAATGAAATACCTTTACAAGCCGAAAGTTACAGAAAGATTTGTATCGCGCTTTTTTTTACCGGTAATTTTAGTGAAATTATAAATCTTGTCGAACAAATAGCTGATATGTGGAAAAAAGGGACGAGCAAAGAGTTTACTGAAGAAGTGCTGGGAAATATAGATTTCCTTACGTATTATTTTGCCGCTCGAATGATGGATGTTGAAAGCGTGGAACAGGCGGGAGAGGCAAATAAATCTTTTTATGAGTTTTTGTTAAACAAGCTTTTTGAAGGACAGAAAGGGCTTGAATTATGTAAAAATATTTTTGGCGTAACCAAGCAGGATAGGATAGAAAACGCTGAATTTGTTTTAAACATAGTAGAGGCATTTGTGAGATTCTATGAATTGAATAAAGAATTTGACAAGGCTGTAGATTTAATTGAGATTCTTCTATTGTATTTGCAAAATGAAACCGGAAAATTCGCTTTTTCCTTTAACGTCGCGCGCGAGAAGATCGGGAGACTTGTAGAGTTGCAAGCAGGAATAGAAGAGTTGATGACAAAAGAAAAAAACCTTTCCGCTAATTCAGTAAGTAGTAATCCCTCTCGAGAAATTCTATCATTTTCGATCAAAAAAAGTGGTCAAAAAAAAGAGTCCGGTATTTCTGGAAACAATAACAGCAGTCTGGAGCAAAATATTGAAAATTTATGGAAAAAGATTTATGAAAACTATGAGATAAATCCTTTTAGCGAAGAAGCACAGAAAGTTCTCGCTCAAGTAATTGAAGCAGACGAAAAAGCCGGCAGTCCGAGGAAAGATATTAGAGCCGGCACGCTTTATAAAATTTATTTCGCGCGTTTTTTTAACCGGTACGAACCCGAACAAATCATACAATTTATGGAGCGAATCAAGGACATGAGACAAGATGTCCGTAAAAAGACCGGGCATGAAAGGGTATTTAAAGACCGTAAATATTTCAGGCTTTATGTTCTAGCTATGGTTGTGAATCCGGAAAACACGAAAAAAGCGCTTAACAGAGGAATGTCTTTTACCCAAGTTTGCGCGGAAGGCCTTTACGGTGAAGCCGAGGGAAGGCAGTGGATTAAGGATGTTTTATCCGAAGGAGTTGAAAATTTTGAGAGAAGCACATATTTTATTTTGAGTAATTTCATTACGCTTCTTGGGGACAATCGTAATTTCGAAAAAGCGATCCCTGCGATAGAAAGTAGCGAGGTTTGTTTACAAATCCAAGAAAAGGTTTTTAAGAGAGAACCCTCGCGGGAAATGCATAGCAAGGAAGGGCGCAGTGAAGATTTCGAAAGGAAAAGAAGGGCGATTTTAATCATTGAGAAATGGGAAAAATATGTTGAAAGACAGACCAGTCCTTTTACGCCTGAAAATCAGGACACTTTTAAAGAAATCGTGAAAATAGCGGGAGTTAGGTACGGGCTGGGGAGGGTTGCGCGTAGCGAATTTGTTTTTAATAGGATATTGCTCGCTCTCATTTATTCTAAACACGATCCCGCGGAGATTCTTGGTTTTTTTGAACAATTGGCGAAAAGCGATCTTCCTGAAGAACCGTCTTTCAATGAAGAAGTAAGACAAAATATCGATTTCTTTACAACATACCTTTTCGCAAATTTATTACGCGAAGAAAGTGCGCGGGAGGTTTTTGAAAAAGAAGAGCCTATCTTGAAGTTTTATGCCGACAAGTTTTTCGAGCAGAGATTGTGGAGAGGAGGGGAAGAGAACAAAACAGTAATAGATTTTACGAAGCTTGTTGAATGTCTTGATGTGGCGGTTGTGGAGGCAGAATCTTTGATATTGTATTGCATTGAACAAGGGGAAGCCCTGAAGGCGTCGAGGATGATACGTTCAATGATTACGCATTTGAGGTGTGGAATAAATGTTATTAACAAAGTCCGGGATAAAGATTTGTCCAATGAAGTAAAAGCGAACATCAATGGAGAAATATTTAGATTTAACGCTTTACTGGAGAAACCCGCAAAAATAATTTCCGAGAGTATTGGCAAAGAAATACCAACGTTTAAAAATGACAGAAACACGCTTTATATCACTGATGATTTTTTCGCGCCGGGGAATTGTGATAAACACAAAAAAAAATACGGCGATAGATTTAATCTTAAAAATATAAGCGTAAAACCCGAAGAGGGATGTGAAGAAAAATTTGTCAGCAAGATTTTAGACCAAGCGAAAGGCAATGAAGAAAAATCTATAGTTCTTTTGCCTAATACAATTCCAAATGAACAGCTTGAAAGGCTTACGAATAAAGGCATAAGGTTTATGTGTTTAGATATAAGAGACTTTTTAAACGAAAAGATGTTTATATCTGAAGAAGATTTGGAAACGGTTCAGGAAAATACCTACGCGATGCTTTTACTCGCCAGAGACATTGGGAAGGATAAAACGAGAGATCCAATGACCCGTGAACTTTTAGCCTGTTTTTTAGAAGATGAACAATACGGGTTTAAGCTTCCGAATGGGATATTCCCGGAAGATTATATCGAAGCCATGGAAAAAAACGACATCCCTACACTTATAAAATGCTATCTTTCTTACAAGCCGCCTCTCAAATACGAAGCCCACGAGTATAAAACAACCGCGTCTATCTTTCTTTCGGCGTAGCCGAGGAAATAACAGAGGCCCTTAACGCAATTGTAGTTCAAATTCTTTTTCACCGGAGGTGATAACGACTTTATCCGGCAGGATTTTGATTATGGAGAACTTGCCTACGGAGTTGCCTTCCGAAACCATGGTTCCGTCAATGACAGCCTGCGGGGTAGAGAGCGAATACATTATGCCGCTGAGAGTGGGAATATCCGGTTCTTGAGCGGGAGGCTCAGGCAGGTTATTTTTGGTGGCAGGTATATTCACAATTTGAGCCAGCGGTGATAGCGGCGCGTGGCTTTTAGTATTTAGTAAAAGGTAACTTATTCCTCCGAACAGCAACATGACAGCGAGTATTATCTTGAGTGCTTTAAAAAGCGGGTTTTTCTTTTTTTGAGGGAAAGAGGGGGAAGCGTAAACCGGAGCCGAATTGATCCCGTCTTTTTGCCGCGCGCTTTGCGCTTTCTTTATCGCGTTGGTTATTATACTCATTTCCGATGGCCTTGTTTTTGTTAAGTGCCGATAGCAAAACTAAATTGCCCTTCGGTTTCTTCTATGCTTTTTCGCGCGAGATGATGTTCAATTAAACGTGTTTCCTGAACAAAACCTAAAAGGAGAGACTTGTCGCAAATAACATTTATAACCCGGGGAATTCCTTTAGAATATTGATAGATGTTATTAATCGCTTCTTCAGTGAAAGTAATATTTCCGTCCGAGCCGGCCACCATGAGACGGTGTTCTATGTATTTTTTGGTTTCCTCTCTTTTAAGAGCTTTCACATGAAACCTGACACTTATGCGCTGTCTTAATTGCGCGAGTTCCGGGGAATTGAGTTTTTTGCGTAATTCAGGCTGTCCAACGAGTATGATCTGCAGAAGTTTTTCTTTTTCGGTTTCAAGGTTTGACAACATTCTTATGGCTTCAAGCGTAGTTGATCTTAAATTTTGCGCTTCGTCTATAATTAGAACCGTGTTATTGCCGGACGAGAGCTGTTCAAGCAAAAAATTGTTTAGCTGTTTGAAAAAAGTTACCTTATTTTTCCGTTCAGGTGTTATTCCAAAATCATTTAAGATGGCTTCCAAAAGCTGGTTTTCAGGAAGGTTTGAATTGAAGATGAGAGAAGTTTTTATTTTGCTGTCAAATCGATTTAACAGAGCTCTGCACAGAGTAGTTTTTCCTGCTCCGATTTCACCAGTGATTTCTATAAAGCCTTTTCTCTGGTTTATCCCGTACAAGATGTGGTTAAGCGCTTCTTTGTGAGTGTGACTAAGGTAGAGAAAGTGAGGGTCGCTGGTTACATTAAAAGGATTTTCCCTAAGGCCATAAAAATTCAGGTACATATTATTTTCCTCTCTACCCGTATTATACGCTCAACATTCCTATTGTCAACCATTTCTACACAATGTAGGGTAAGGCATATTGTCTGACGTCAATTATTTTTCCATTTCAACGACAATTATAATTCCCTTTTTTTAAATTGAAATAGTAGCAGTAGCTTTTCTTTCTTTTTTGCTTCTTTTTGTAACTACTCAGGTACCCTATCCGGTTATTTTATTAACATTTAACACTTCGAAATTATTTTTCATTTTAGCTGAACTCATCGGCGATTTGATGGTATAGTTAAAACCTGAAATTAAACATACAGTTGCCAGTGGGTGATATCAGAGATATCCTGAGGTACTGGCCGAGAACCCTTCCTGGCACCGCACTCAAATTTCACGGGAACTTTGCGGGAATTCTCACTCCGCCTAAAATTAGCTCTCCTTAAAACTTTTTGCCATTTCATTTTTTATAGAGATCGCTTCGTCGGTCATTGCCTGGTAGGTTTATCAAAAACCGAACCTTCTCGCGATGGCGAGTCGGGGAT
>JBDRBY010000014.1:0-15051 GCA_043822245.1 Candidatus Omnitrophota bacterium | reverse complement strand
GCCTGGCCTTTATTCGCCAGATACATTGTTATCGCGGATGTCAACGTCGTTTTTCCATGATCCACGTGCCCTATTGTTCCTATGTTTAAATGCGGCTTCGTTCTTTCAAACTTCTGCTTGGCCATCTTTCCCTCCTCTTTTAGTTCCAAGATTATCGATGGTAACGCTCTACTTTCTACCCTCCGCAACGCCTATTATCTTCTCCACTATATCTTTCGGAACTTCTTTATAAAACGAAGGTTCCATTATATACGTTGCCCTGCCTTGTGTCAAGCTTCTTAACGCGGTCGCGTACCCAAACATCTGCGAGAGCGGAGCCGCTCCTGAAATTATTTTTGTTGTCACCTTCTGTTCAACATTTTCCACTTTTATTCTTCTGGAATTCATATCACCTATCACGTCACCGAGATAATCATCAGGCGTTGTTACCTCAAGGCGCATAATCGGTTCTAAAAGAACCGGCGTTGCTTTACGTATCCCTTCCCTCAAGGCGATAGCACCCGCATTATTAAAAGCAAGTTCCGAAGAATCCACTTCATGGTATGACCCGTCACAAAGAATAGCCTTAAAATCAGTAACAGGATACCCCGCTATCGAACCAGTTTTGGCCGCGCTTCGAATGCCCTTTTCAATCGCTTTAAAATATTCTCTCGGTATAGACCCGCCTTTTATTGCTTCTTCAAAAACTATGCCCGCTCCTTTTTCCGCAGGTTCAAGCCGTATTTCAACATGGCCGTACTGTCCATGCCCGCCAGTCTGCTGTATGAATTTCCCTGTTGAAGAAACCGTGCGTGTTATTGTCTCACGATACGCTACCTGAGGACTGCCTACCTTCGTTCCAGCGTTAAACTCTCTTCTTAATCTATCAACAATAATTTCTAAATGAAGTTCACCCATGCCGCTTATCAGTGTCTGGGAAGTCTCTTTATTGTACATTACCTTAAAGCTAGGATCTTCCCTTTCCAGTTTTCTAAGCGCCAGAGATAATTTATCTTGATCTTGTCTTGTTTCTGGTTCAATGAACATTGATATAACCGGTTCAGGATATTTTATCCTCTCAAGACTCACAGGATGATTTTCATCGCAAAGAGTATGTGCCGTCGTCACATCTTTAAGGCCTACAAGCCCCACTATCTGCCCCGGCCCCGCGGACTGGATTATCTCTCTCTGATTAGCATGCATTTTTACCATTTTTCCCAAACGTTCTTTTTTACCTGTAGTTGAATCAAAAATATACGTCCCGGCCTCCAATCTGCCGGAATAAATTCGGGTAAAGACAACAGTACCCACAAACGGGTCTGTCATAACTTTATAAGCGTAAGCGCAAAGGGGCTGTTTTTCTTCCGGGATTACTACTATTTGTTCATCTGTCTCAGGATTTATCGCTCTTGGAGGCTTAACATCCACAGGTGAGGGTAGATAATCACAGACCGCGTCTAAAACAAATTTTACACCTTTATTTTTCAAAGCGGACGCGCATATAACCGGAACAAAAACATTTCTATTTACAGCCTTTCTTATCAAACTCTTGAGTTCTTCAGGATAAATGCCCTTATCCATAAGATACATCTCTTCCGCGGTTTCATCTACGTCCGCGAGTTTTTCTACAAGGTTATGCCTCCAATGGCTGGTAATATCTTTCATCTCATCAGGAACATCCTGTTCGACAACTTCTTCAAGATCTCCCTCTTCTCCAAAAATATACGCCTTGCAGGTTATCAAATCTATTATCCCCCGAAAATCTTCCTCTTTACCAATCGGAATCTGTATTGGAACAGCGTTCGCGCCCAGTTTTTTATGAATCTCTATTATAACCTTAAAAAAATCCGCGCCAACACGATCCAGTTTATTAATCAAGGCTAACTTTGGAACCTCATACCGATCCGCTTGACGCCATACGGTTTCTGTTTGCGGTTGGACCCCTCCCACCGCGCAAAATACGACCAAAGTTCCGTCAAGCACTTTCAGAGAACGTTCAACTTCAATAGTAAAATCAACATGCCCCGGAGTATCGATAATATTGATTTTCCGGTCTTTCCAGTTACACGTCGTAACAGCACTGGTTATGGTAATCCCGCGTTCCTGTTCCTGCTCCATCCAATCCATAACGGCTGTACCTTCATGTACTTCTCCAATTTTATATATCTTTCCGGTATGAAAAAGTAACCTTTCAGTAACAGTCGTTTTGCCCGCATCTATATGCGCGATAATTCCAATATTTCGTATATCCCTAATGTCATCCATTGTCAGTCCTCAGTTATCAGTTATCAGTTATCAGTTATCAGTTATCAGTTATCAGTCGCCAGAAACAACTCGTTTACTGATAACTGTTTACTGTTCACTGATCACTGATATTTACCATTTGTAATGAGCGAAAGCCTTATTAGCCTCAGCCATTCTGTGTGTATCTTCTCTCTTTTTTATAACCGACCCTTCTTTTTTGTACGCATTCAGGATCTCTTCAGCCAGTTTAATTTGCATCGCTTTTCCTTTTTGCCCACGAGCAAAATCTCTCACCCATTTCATAGCTATAAACTGTCCCCTTTCAAGTTTTACCTCAATAGGCACCTGGTAAGTAGCCCCGCCTATTCTTCTGGACTTTACTTCTAAAAGAGGACGCGCGTTGTCAATTGCCTGGATAAAGATTTCCTGGGGGTTTTTGCCTTTTACCTTGTCTTTAACAATGTCTAACGCCCCGTAAACAATGCCTTCAGCTATGGACTTTTTCCCGCCCTTCATAACCATGTTTATAAACTTACTGATCACTTTATTGTTAAACTTTGGATCCGGTATCTGTTGTCTTTTTTCAGCTCTGCGCCTTCTCATATTTTCCTCGTCTCTCGTCTCTCGCCAATTGTCGCTCGTCTACAGAGAGACAAGCGACAAACGACAAGAGACAATTTATTGTTTCGGTTTCTTTGCTCCGTATTTTGACCTGCTTCTTCGTCTCGCTTCAACCCCAGAGGCATCCAATGTCCCTCTTATTATATGATATCTAACACCGGGGAGATCTTTAACTCTTCCGCCGCGAATCGTCACAAGCGAATGTTCCTGGAGGTTATGTCCTTCCCCCGGGATGTACGCCGTCACTTCCATGCCATTAGCTAACCTGACTCTGGCAATTTTTCTTAACGCGGAATTAGGTTTTTTAGGTGTACGGGTTTTTACCTGCAAACATACTCCCCTGCGCTGAGGACACCCCTGCAAAGCCGGAGCTTTGCTTTTGTACCTAACCGCTTTCCTGCCTTTACGTATCAGTTGATTTATTGTCGGCATCTTTTCTCCTATTTATCGGACTTTACCTTTTCCTTTTCCAGCGTTATTTTTCTATGAATCTCATAGCCAGTTCCTGCCGGAATCAAATGTCCCATGATAATATTTTCTTTGAGTCCTGTCAAGTAATCTATCTTTCCAGCCGAGGCCGCTTCAGTTAAAATCCTGGTCGTTTCCTGAAAACTCGCCGCTGAAATAAAACTATCCGTCGTAAGAGAAGCTTTGGTTATGCCTTGAAGAACTGGCTCAGCCGCGGCCGGCCTTTTCTTATTTTTGACAGCTATGTTATTTTCACGTTTAAAAGTCCTCTTGTCAACTTTATCTCCCATCAAGAAATCCGTATCTCCGGAGTCTGTTATCTTTACATTCTTAAGCATCTGCTTAATAATTACTTCGATATGTTTGTCGTTTATCTGTACACCTTGCAATCTATACACCTCTTGGACCTCATTAAGCAAATACTCTTGCAGGGCTTTTTCTCCGGAAACCCGTAATATATCCTGTGGAACAACCGGCCCATCAACAAGCTGTTCACCGGCTGAAACTTTGTCTCCCCGGTAAACATTAAGATGTTTTCCATGAGGAATCACATATTCTTTCCTCATACCGGTTTCATTTTCCACGACCATCCTTTTTTGACCTTTTTTACTATCACCAAACTCAACTATTCCGTCTATCTCACTTATAATAGAAGGATCTTTAGGTTTTCGAGCTTCAAAGAGTTCAGCCACACGCGGCAGGCCGCCTGTAATATCCTTTGTTTTTGTCATTACTCTATGAGTCTTTGCCAGAATATCTCCGGCCCTAACATCTTCTTTATCCTTAACCATAATATGAGCGCCCACGGGCAAAGGGTATATTCCTTCAACTTCACCTTTGTCATTGCTCAAAAGAAGCTGAGGATGATAATCTCCCTTCTGGTCGATAATAACCTTATTCCTGACACCAGTGGCGTCATCTAGTTCTACTTTCATTGTAACGTCTTTTTTAATGTCTTCATATTCTACTTTTCCCGGAACCTCTGTTAAGATCGGAACCGTGTATGGATCCCACTCCGCGAATTTTGACCCTTTTTTAATCTCTTGGCCGTCTTTAAAGAAAATATTGGAACCTTGCGGAATAATCTGCTTCTCTATTTCCCTGCCGTCAGGTTCATTTATACTCATATGACCGTTTCGATTAAGCACGACAAAAATTCCTGGGAGCCTACTTTCCACAACTTTAAGACTATGATATTTTACAATCCCCTCTTCTTTACTCTTGAAGGATGATTGTTCAACTATTCTGCTGGCAGTACCTCCGATGTGAAACGTTCTCATTGTAAGCTGAGTTCCCGGTTCACCGATAGACTGGGCCGCGATAATACCTACGGCTTCACCCTCTTCTACAGACTTACCCGTAGCAAGATTAAGGCCATAACATTTCGCGCACACACCTTCTTCAGCTTCACAAGTTAAAACACTTCGTATCCTAATTTTCTCCAACCCCGCGTCTTCAACTTTTTTAGCATTTTCTTCGGTAATTATCTCACCCGCTTTTACTATAAGTTTGTCAGTAATTACATCCACGATATTATCCAACGCGACTCTTCCGATAATCCTTTCAGATAAGGGAACAACAATTTCATCACCCTCAATAATCGCAATAGAAGTAATACCATTTAATGTGCCGCAATCTTCCTCTCTTATTATCACGTCCTGCGCGACATCCACAAGCCGCCTTGTAAGATATCCGGAATCAGCGGTTTTTAGTGCCGTATCAGCTAATCCTTTACGCGCGCCATGAGTAGAAATAAAATATTCTAACACTGTAAGCCCCTCACGAAAATTCGCGGTAATCGGTGTTTCTATGATCTCACCGGACGGCTTGGCCATAAGCCCCCTCATCCCCGCAAGCTGTCTAATCTGTTGACGGGACCCCCTGGCTCCTGAATCCGCCATCATAAACACAGGATTAAAATTGTCAAGATGACGGAACACTAGCACGGAAACATCTTCAGTCACATGCGTCCAAATATCAATAATTTTGTTGTATCTTTCACCGTCAGTTATAAACCCCCTTTGATACTGTTCTTGTATTTTATCTACCTCTGATTGAGCTTTCGCTATTTTTTTTGCCTTTTCTTCCGGAATCTCCAAATCAGAAACCGACATTGAAGCGCCTGAAAGCGTGGCTTCTTCAAATCCCAATTTTTTAAGCCTGTCCAATAGTTCGACAGTTTCCTCGTGCCCTTTTATTCTATAACAATCTGAAATAACCTGGCTCACTGCCCTCTTATCCATAGGTTCATTATAAAATATCAGGCCGTCAGGTAAGATATTGTTAAAGACAACCCTACCAACGGTTGTCTCTATCTTTTCGCCTTTTATTCTTACCATTATTTTCGCGAACTTATCTATTCCATCATTCTGATAAGCCATAATAACTTCTTCTGCGTCCGCGAACACTTTTCCTTCACCTTTTACTCCCTGCTTCATTTTGGTCAGATAATAAACGCCAAGTACAATATCTTGAGACGGAGTTGTAATTGGTTTTCCGTTAGCGGAAGAAAAAATATTATTTGACGCGCTCATCAGAAGCCGGGCTTCCATCTGTGCTTCCATAGACAGTGGTATATGAACCGCCATTTGGTCTCCGTCAAAATCCGCGTTAAAAGCGGCACACACCAACGGGTGTATTCTTATGGCTTTACCTTCCACAAGTTTCGGCTGAAAAGCCTGTATGCCTAGCCTATGAAGCGTCGGAGCCCTGTTTAGAAGCACCGGATGATCTCGGATGACATCGTCAAGTATGTCCCACACTTCAGGGTTTTCCTGTTGAACCATTTTTTTCGCGCTCTTTATCGTGTGAACAAACCCTTTTTCCCTCAATTTACGTATGATGAAAGGCTGATATAACTCCAATGCCATGACCTTAGGCAGGCCACACTCATTTAGACGTAGCTCCGGGCCAACTACAATAACACTGCGTCCTGAATAGTCAACGCGCTTGCCAAGCAAATTCTGACGAAACCGTCCCTGTTTACCTTTTAACATATCCGCAAGAGATTTCAGCGGCCGTCCGCCTGATCCTAAAACTTCACGTCCGTGCCTTCCATTATCAAAAAGCGCGTCAACAGCTTCCTGAAGCATACGTTTTTCATTTCTAACAATTACTTCCGGAGCCTTCAATTCTAAAAGCTTTTTAAGCCGATTATTCCGGTTGATAACTCTCCTATAGAGATCATTTAAATCACTTGTCGCGAAACGCCCGCCTTCCAAAGGAACAAGCGGCCTTAAATCCGGAGGAATAACAGGAACAATATCCAGAATCATCCATTCCGGCATATTGTCGCTTTTTCTGAAACCTTCCACAACTTTTAATCTTTTCATCAAACGCTTCTGCGTGTTAAGATCTTTTTTTTCAGACATCTTGGCCTTTAAATCAACCGAAATACTGTTCAGATCTATACTTCTTAACAGTTCGCGTATAGCTTCGGCACCCATCATAGCTTTAAACTTATTGCCGTATTTTTCTCTCGCGTCAAGATACTGTTCTTCCGTTAACATCTCCTGAACCCTGAAAGGAGTTTCCCCCGCTTCAACCACAACATGCTGCTCGTAATAAAGAACCCTTTCGATATCTCGCATTTTCATGTCCAGAAGATTTGACATACGCGAAGGAATCGCTTTAAAAAACCACACGTGTGAAACAGGCGCGGCTAATTTTATACATCCCATTCTTTCGCGGCGCACATTTGACTTTGTCACTTCTACCCCGCACCGGTCACATATAATTCCTTTATGTTTAATCCTTTTGTATTTACCACAATTGCATTCATAATCCTTTGTCGGACCAAAAATACGCTCACAAAATAAGCCGTCCCTTTCCGGTTTTAACGTCCGGTAATTAATCGTTTCAGGCTTTTTTACTTCAAACAAAACGCTTTTATTGCCCACCTTACGCGTAGCCCAAGCTTTAATTCTTTCAGGAGAAGCTATCTGGATCCTTACATAGTCAAACTTATTTACGTTATATCCCATAATATTTAACCTCTCTTAAAGAGCCTCCGCTGTTTCATTTTGTTTCGCTTCACAAAAGCGAAACAAAACGCCGAGGGCGAATTATCCCCCTGCTCTGCTTTGCGAGCAAAGCGGGCGAATCAAAGGGGGGACATTATTTCTTTTCATTTCTCTCGAGATGAACATCGAGAGCCAGACTTTTCAGTTCACCAATCAAAACGTTAAATGATTCAGGAGTGCTTGGTTCGAGCATGTTTTCACCCTTGACAATTGTCTCATATATTTTTGTGCGACCTATTACATCATCACTCTTAACCGTAAGAAGTTCCTGCAATGTATACGCCGCTCCATAAGCTTCAAGCGCCCATACTTCCATTTCTCCAAATCTTTGTCCCCCGAATTGGGCCTTACCACCTAAAGGCTGTTGGGTTACCAAAGAGTAAGGGCCTATTGACCTTGCATGCATCTTATCATCAGCCAGATGCGCCAGTTTTAGCATATAAATGTAGCCCACTGAAACCGTTTGATCAAAAGCCTTGCCGGTAAACCCATCTCTAAGGGATATTTTCCCAGACTCCGGCAGATTTGCTTCTTTCATAGCATCTCTTATATCCTCTTCTTTAGCCCCATCAAATACCGGGGTCGCCACATTTTTTCCAAGAATTTTCGCAGCCCAGCCAAGCTGAGTTTCCAACAACTGTCCAATGTTCATACGACTCGGGACGCCGAGGGGATTCAGCACAATATCTAACGGCCTTCCATCCGGGAGGTACGGCATATCCTCTTCAGGTACGATCTTCGCGACCACACCCTTATTCCCATGCCTTCCCGCCATCTTATCCCCAGCTTGAAGCTTCTTTTTACTCGCGATAAAAACCGTAATCCTTCTTAATACTCCAGGAGGAAGTTCATCCCCATGCTTAATTTTATCTAAATCTCTCTGCATTTCCATCAAAGTTTGTTCTATCTGGCCGCTTATTGTCACGTAGATACTGTTTATTTTAGCTTGAAGTTTTTCATCGTTATCGACATAGATGTTTTCAAAATCAGCTTTCTTGAATTTGGAAAGATCTTTTTCCGTTATAAGGATCCCCGCCTTTATCAAAACATTTCCTGTTTCAATGTCTTCCAGAGGACTTATCAACTTAATTCCAATTAGTTTCTGATGAATCTTTTCCGCCCTTTTCTCTTCAAGCTGTTCTAGAATATTCTGATACCCTTCCTTGACTATCTTACGCTCTTTAGAGTCCTGACGCCGTTGTTCTTTTGTTAATTTTTTTGTGTTTTTTCTCGAGAGTTCTTTAACATCTACCACGATTCCTTCAACCCCTGACGGAACTCTAAGAGAAACGTCTTTCACATCCCCGGCCTTTTCTCCGAATATGGCGCGTAATAACTTCTCTTCAGGGGAAAGTTCAGTCTCGGATTTGGGCGCGACCTTTCCAACAAGAACACTGCTGGGCACTACCTCCGCGCCGATACGTACAATTCCATTCTCATCTAAATTTTTTAGAGATTCTTCCCCTATATTTGGGATATCCCTGGTTACCTCTTCGTTGCCCAATCTTGTATCTCTTGCCTCAATTTCAAAACGGTTTATATGCACAGAAGTGTACGTATCCTCTTTTAACATTTTCTCACTGATAAGTATCGCGTCCTCAAAATTATATCCACGCCATGACATAAACCCAACAAGCACATTCCTGCCCAGAGCCATTTCTCCCGCGTCAGTAGAAACTCCGTCAGCAAGTAAATCTCCCTGCTCCACAACATCCCCGACTTTCACAAAAGGCCTTTGATTAACGCTTGTCCTGGCATTGGTTCTTTCAAATTTCTTCAAAGAATATTTTTCTCCACCCACGACTACCGAGGAAGCATCTACCTTTGTAACTTTGCCTGGTTTTTTTGCTAAAACAAGCGCGCCGGAATCACTCGCCACCCTATGTTCCAAACCTGTACCAACAAGAGGAGCCTTAGGAAACAAAAGCGGCACTGCCTGCCTTTGCATATTTGACCCCATAAGGGCCCTATTGGCATCATCATGCTCTAGAAAAGGTATCAGACCCGCGCAAACACTCACAAGCTGAAGAGGAGAAACGTCCATGTATTGAACGTCTTTTGAATCAGAAATAATAAAATCGTCCTTTAAACGGCAGAAAACCTTGTCTTTAGTAAAACTCCCATCCTTATCAATTTGTGAATTCGCCTGGGCAATAACATATTTGTCTTCCACATCCGCGGATAAATACTCCACCTTCATTGAAACGCAGCCGTCTTCAACCTTACGATAAGGAGTAACAACAAAGCCAAATTCATCTATCCCTGAATAACAACAGAGCGAATTTATAAGCCCGATATTCGGACCTTCAGGAGTTTCGATAGGACATAATCTACCGTAATGGGAATAATGAACGTCTCTTACTTCAAAACCAGCCCGTTCACGATTAAGCCCGCCGGGACCAAGAGCACTTAACCTTCTTAGATGCGTCAACTCCGCGAGAGGGTTTGTCTGATCCATAAATTGGGACAATCTCCCCCTGGAAAAAAAATCATGCATTACGCTAGTAATAAGTTTTGTGTTAATAAGATTGTGCGGCATGACATCTTCCATATCATACACACTCATCCGTTCTTTTGCCACACGCTCAATCCTTGACATACTCATCCGCAGCTGATTGGAAAGTTGTTCCCCTATACATCTCACACGCCTATTCCCCAAATGGTCAATATCATCTACGCCTTTAGTCCCTTGCTTTATCTCAAGCAAATATCTTATGGCATTAACTAAAATGTCCGTATCCAACAAAAAAGAATCAAGAGGTTTATTGATTTCCAGTTTGCGGTTTATCATCCGAATACCAACGTCCGTAAGATTATACCTCTTCGGATCAAAGAACATTTGTTCAAGAAGTTCCTCAGACGCGTCAAGTGTGGGCGGATCTCCCGGCCTGAGCTTACGATAGACATCAAGATAAGCCTCTTCCCGAGTTTTAGCCACATCATGGGCTAAAGTCTCAACAATCTCCTTAGGAACAGTTCTAAGCAATTTTACCGTGCGAATTTTATTTTCCCACAAACACCGCGCGAGAGAAATCGTAATCTTTTCAGTTTTTTGAGCTAGTAAAGAAGAGGACCTTTCATCAACAATGTCCTCAGAAAGAACCCTTCCGACCAATTCTTCACATTGCTTCTGCCTTGTTAAATTTATTTCTTCCACCCCACCAAAGGCCTTTAAAATATCTTCATCTTTTGATAATCCAAAGATTCGCAAAAACGTCGTAGCTAAAAATTTTCTTTTTCGATCGATATAAACGTACAGCAAATCTCCCTTATCAAAAAGAAATTCTATCCATGCGCCTCTATCAGGGATAAGCCGAGCTGAATAAACCGATTTCCCTCCTACCGAACTAGCCTCTTCAAAAGATATTCCCGGCGAACGATGAAGCTGACTTACTACAACCCTTTCATCGCCGTTAATAACGAAAGTACCGATATCTGTCATTAACGGCACTTCTCCCACATAAACCTCTTGTTCCTTTATTTCTTTATCTAATTTTAGGCGCAGTTTAATCCTCAAAGGCGACGCGTAAGTAAGAGACCGACTTTTGCATTCTCCGGCATCGTACTTTGGCTGACCCAGGTCATAATGCAAATATTCCAGTTTAAAAACACCGTTTTGGCTTGCAATGGGAAACACCTCCCGAAAAAGAGCCTCCAACCCACGATTTTCCCTCTTGGTCTTAGTGCTAAACCTCTGCAAAAAATCCGAGTATGAATCAATCTGGATTTTTATCAAATTTGGAATATCATAAACATTCTGTAATCTGGCATAGCTTTTCCGTTTCACCTTTAAGGCCATGTTTACCCCTTTTATTAGCGTATAGAATATAGCGTGTAGCGTTCAGCGTTTAGATCGTTTAGTATTTAGCGTATATCTCTACTACTTTAACTCAACTTTAGCGCCAGCGGCTTCGAGCTGTTTCTTCATTTTTTCAGCTTCTTCTTTAAGAACACCTTCTTTAACTTCCTTCGGTGCCGCTTCAACCAGATCTTTAGCCTCTTTCAACCCCAGATTTGTTAAAGCTCTTATTTCCTTGATAACATTAATCTTTTTGGCTCCAATCTCAGTAAGAACAACGGTAAACACGCTTTTTTCTTCCGCGACCGCCGTACCCACGGCTCCTGATGCGCCTGGCATTGCCGCAAACGCGGCAACAGGTGCCGACGCGCTAACCCCAAACCTAGATTCAAGCGCCTTTACAAGATCAGAAAGTTCAAGAACACTCATGCTCTCTATCGAACCAATCATCTCCTGCATTTTTCCCGACAATTCAATCTTTGGCTTCGCTTTCGACTTTTCAGCCTTGGGCACTTCAACATTCTCTTCTTTTACTTCTGCCGGAGTTTCTGTTTTTAATTGTTCGTTTTTTTTCTCTACCATTTCCGTATCCTCCTCGTTTATTCTGTCTTCTGTTTTACGTCCTCTATTTTCTGTCCTCTGTCTTCCATTTTTTTATCCTTCACCGCGTTTAACGTGTATAAAATACTTTTTAGTACAGAGCCTAAAACTCCAACAAATCTTGAAATCGGAGCGTTTATCGTGGAAACAATCATCGTAATGAGCTGCTCTCGACTGGGTAGCTCAGCAAGTTCTTTAATCCTTTCCTTTCCCAGTACCTGCCCCTCCAAATAACCTTTTGACACTTCAAACCCTGTATTCTTTTTAGAAAATTCCATCATGAGCTTAGCTACTAAAACAGGATCGTTGTCAATAATTCCAACGCCTAAAATGCTTTTTCCGCTGATTACATCAGAAACTCCTTCTATTCCTAGCTCTTTGAGCGCTATACCGGCTAACCTATTCTTCAGAACTAAATATCTAGCCCCAGAATGACGCATTTGTTTTCTAAGTATGTCGATTTCTGAAGCCTTTATATCGTTAATAGTTGAAAAAACGAACCCTTTTTTTTCAGAAAAAACATCTTTCATCTCATTTACGACTAACTCTCTAACTTTTTTGCCATATTTCTCTGCCATGATACTTCCTTCCTATCCCTGCCTAAATTGGTTTTTATCCAACTTAATCCCCGGCCCCATGGTTGAACTTATATAGATTGATTTCACGTTTTGTATTTTGTTTAATTTTGAGCTACTTCCTATAACCGCGTTTACGAAAGAAGAAATGTTTTCTACAATGGCTTCTTCGCTAAAAGAAAATTTCCCAACCGGAGCCTTAACCCCGGACTGTTTATCCATCCTGTATTCTATTTTGCCAGCATGCAATTCCTTAACAATTTTCGCGATATCGGTAGTAACCGTGCCGGATTTTGGATTTGGCATGAGACCGCGCGGACCAAGGACTTTTCCTAATTTCGCAAGGTCTTTCATCATATCAGGAGTCGCGACTGCCACATCAAAGTCAAGCCATCCTTCTGAAACCTTTTTTAAAAGATCATCACCACCCACATAATCAGCATTCGCCTCTTTCGCCTGTTTTTCATAATCTCCCTTGCAGAAAACCGCGACTCGTGTTTTTTTCCCCGTGCCATGGGGCAGGCTTACTGTCCCTCGTATCGGATTCGAAGACTGTTCGATATTTAATTTCATCACAACTTCGACAGTCTGGTCAAATTTTGTCGCAGGCACTTTCTTTAAAACAGAAACCGCTTCTTTAAGTTCGTATTCTTTTTTCCCGCCTACTATTTCCTTCATCATCTTTTGTCTTTTGCTTAATTTGACCATTGCAATTTACCATCCTTGCTTCTGTATCGCCACATCCATCTACAATTCACTATTCAAAAAATCCCTCGCCTCGCCCCTTTGGGGCTCCCTCAGGATTGAATTCACACTATAACTTAACTCGCTTCGCTCCGTAAGTTTGTGCTCATTCAACATCTATTCCCATACTCCGCGCGGAACCTTTTATAATTTTAACCGCGCCATCCATATCAACAGCGTTGAGATCTACCATTTTCTGTTTCGCGATTTCTTTGACTTGATCCAGTGTTACTTTTCCAATCTTTTCCGTATTTGGCTTTCCGCTTGCTTTCGCGATTCCTGCGGCCTTTTTCAAAAGAACACTCGCTGGAGGGCTCTTAATAATAAACGAAAACGTCCTGTCTTCATACACGCTAATAACTACCGGAAGTATCAAACCTTGTCTATCTTTTGTTCTCTCATTGAACTGCTTGCAAAAATCCATTATAGGCACTCCATGCTGACCTAACGCTGGGCCTACTGGAGGCGCCGGGTTTGCCTGTCCTCCCGGACATTGAAGTTTTATCATCACTTTAATCTTCTTCGCCATTTGTACCTCGTCTTTCGTCGCTCGTCACTCGGTTTTCGTCACTCGTCGTTCGTCGGTTGACTGCTTATCTTAAGACAAGCAGTTATCTTACAATTTTTCAATCTGCCATGCTTCTAACTCAACCGGCGTTGACCTGCCAAAAATGGATATCATGACTTTAATTTTACCTTTTTCCAAGTTGGTCTCTTCAACAACCCCCGTAAAGTTCTTGAAGGGGCCTTCTTTTACTCTCACTGCTTCACCCTGACTAAAAATCATTTTAGGAACAGGTTTCGCTTTGGCTTCTCTTGTTTGCTCCAAAATTTCTGCCACTTCGTCTTCGCGTAACGGCACCGGCATAGTCTTTGTCCCCACAAAACCGGTAACTCCGGGTGTGTTTTTTACAACATACCAGCTTATGTCATTAAGCTCCATTTCTATCAAAATATACCCTGGGAAAAACTTCCTTTCAGTTATTCTCTTCTCTCCATCTCGAACTTCTGAAACCTTTTCCGTAGGTATCAGCACTTTGCTGATCAGTTCTTTTTTTTTCGGATCAGACTCAATCTGGTTTTCCAAAGCCTTTTTTGTTGCCTGTTCTCTTCCCGTCAAAGTATGAACAACATACCATTTTTTCATCATCTAAAAACCCCGCTTATTAAAAGATTCACACATCGAGAAAGAAACAGATCACATACACCTATATATAGCGCCAATATCAAAGTCGAGACGATTACTATCA
This sequence comes from Candidatus Omnitrophota bacterium, assembly GCA_043822245.1. Classification (GTDB taxonomy): domain Bacteria; phylum Omnitrophota; class Gorgyraeia; order Tantalellales; family Tantalellaceae; genus JBDRBY01. The sequence continues at coordinate 749 of JBDRBY010000014.1, read as the reverse complement.
CTGTAGAATTTATGAGCTCCTGCTTGGACGGCCACGCGACTTTTTTCATCTCTACTTTTACTTGGCCAATAAATGTTCCAACTTTTAGCATTACATTCTCCCTTTAGCCCAGAGGTCAGGAGAGAGAGATCAGAAAACAGATGTCATATCTCAAACTGTCCTCTACCTTCTGTCCTCTGTCTCCCAACATCTGTCTTCTATTTCTGGCAGGAGAGACAGGTCTCGAACCTGCAACCCCCGGTTTTGGAGACCGGTGCTCTGCCAGTTGAGCTACTCTCCTAGTTCGTCGTTCGTCGTTCGTCGCTCGTCGCTCGTTGTTCAACAAACTGATGATGAGAGACTAACCTTTTATTTCCTTGTGCGGAGTATGCTTGCGGTCAAAGCTACAATACTTGCTCCGTTCCAACCTATCAGGACTATTCTTTCGATTTTTTACTGTTGTATAATTTCGCCGCTTACAAGTTCCACACTGTAGTGTTATTATTTCTGTAGCCGCCTTTTTCTTTCCCATATTCACCTCGTTGTTCGTCGCTCGGCTCTTGTTGCTCGTTGAAAATATTTAGCTGATCTTTTTCAAGCGTCTAGAGACTTGTGACGGGCGACAAAAAACTATTCAATTATCTCCGATATTACTCCCGCTCCCACCGTGTGTCCGCCTTCTCTTATCGCAAATCTCAATTCCTTCTCCAATGCTACCGGTGTTATAAGCTCTACTTCCAAAGTCACATTATCTCCCGGCATTACCATTT
>JBDRBY010000013.1:0-8642 GCA_043822245.1 Candidatus Omnitrophota bacterium | reverse complement strand
CCAGAGGTGGACTTGCCGCCTCTTTTTGTTCTCCTTGCAAAGGCGGCAAGAACACAAGCCACGCCTTTCTCATTTGCCAACGCCTTGTAAGGCGTGGCAAGCCGATACGTCAAAGATCCTTTTTTCTACAACCGTGAATGGTATTCGGTAAAGTAATATCTATGGTTAAATCTGAATCAAAACGCTTCACCACTCTAAATCCTCCTGGGGTACCCCAGGAGGATTTTTTTTGACCGTCCCCTAGAATTCGGCCAGCGGCCGCCCCCACACGGCCGCTGGCCGTGCTCTGGAATTCTTCCCCCTCAAAGGATGTTTTATAATAAAGACTTGTTCATTCTTTTTCACAGCCCACCGCCTTCAAGGCATGTTTACCCTGAAAGCTTTTTTTGATGAATTTCTGCAACTTATCATCGATTGTCTTTATGCGAAGAAGTGCCTGATCCGCTTCTCTATACATAATATCCGTGAAATCCTTGAGAAAAATCAGATCTGCCGGACTAAGGGAAACCTTTACCTCCCCGGTCGATAGATCCTCAACTTCGACTTTTCCATTGCTTATTTTGCGATATTGTCCATTCCTTTCATTTATTGCCTCAATCGCTGAGATACATTTCCTATATACATTTACAATATCGCCATACAAATCAGGGCTTTTTGTAGCAAGAATAAAAGATAGCCCCTCAAAATCGAGTTCAGAAAACTTTTGGCAAAAACTAATATGCTCAACCTTGGCCATCCTATTTTTGTCTTCCTTATGTTTATCTAAAAAATCGCGCTTAATGGATAAAATAACTTCATAAAATTCATAAAACAATGCTTGTGCTTTTAGCAACGCACCATGCTTTGCGTGTTCCTGTCTTCTTTTATCCCCATGGTTCTGCCACAAAAAAGCAAACCATGCTCCAAGAAAGGTTGTAAATAATGGCACAACTAAGGAAACATATTGAATGTTGTTATTGTGTGCTTCCAAAGGCATAATACTCATTACTTTTCACCGTCCAGTTTAAAATCCGCGTCTCCTATTTTCCCCGTTTCTATGAGCTCTTTCAGGGCATCCGCAAAATACGTGAATGCCGTCCCGATAAATTGCATTTTCATAATAATTTCGATATCTTTTTCTCTATCCATCATTCTTGCTACTTTGTTGCCAAACTCCCAAAGCAATGTCCCTGCCAGCCCTTCGCCTTCTTTGAGATTATCATTATACTGGGCATATTCTTCTTCCCTCTTGTTATAAATATTATTAAAATCTTCTAGCCAATTTTGAAAGCTCGATATCTCTACATAATGTTCAAAGCTATCTGTCGAAAGGTTGTCATACGCTTTTTTTTCACCCTCCTCTATCACTATTTTCATATATTTATTTAACTCAATTAAAGCTGCGTCCATCAATTCATCTCTTTCATGCCTTCCGATCCAAACAAAAAACGTTCTATTGAATTGGTGTAAATTGAAAAATAAACACTCCATCCATATTTCATCTTTTTTGTCTTGAGAAAGCTCAACATATGCTTCCTCCTCCATGAGTGTTTCTGCTGTTTTACCCATTATCTCCAAAAGGATATACACTAGTCCTCGTGCTTTTTCTTTTTTCTTTTTCATTTCAAAATTTCCAATACTAAAATACTGTTTTCCCTCTCGCAGGATGTTTTATAATAAAGCCTTAAATAATTAAGCATCACGTCCCTGGACTTCTTTTACTATCTCTCTTCTATTAAGTCTATGACCCTGCTTTTTGAAATGTCCCCTGGAGAGGTCATATCTGCTTCGCCTACATCAGGAACAATATCCAGACTACCCCCAAAATGAAAGGCTTCATAACAAAGTTCTGAACAAAAATAGTCCCTGTCTATTTGCCATTTATTAGCTGCTTTTTTCAAGGGTTTTCCGATTTTTGCCATTAATTTTAAAACTCCTAACCAAATAACACCCTTAGTATCATACTTGTTATTCAATCTTTCAACAAGATACGACACGGCTCCATCAAGATTATATTGATATTCCTCTTTTACTCGAAACACATCATACCCTTGTGATATTTTCCTTATATCTCTAGCTCTAACACCACTCCCATTCATCGCCTCTATAGCTAAGCCCATCTCGGGAGAAACACAAACAGCAACATGCGAATATTTGCTGTCAGTTCCCCATGCTATCCACCAAGAAGCGGAAAACTTTTTTTCTGCTTTGAATAATAAAATGTCGCCGGCTTTCATCTCGCACCTCCCTATTTATCCCAATAAATGATGTTTCCCTCGAAAAGGATGTTTTATAATAAAGTTTTAAATAGAAATAAACCTTGTTATACGTCCTTTTATCCCCTGGCAAGACCTGGACCAGCTACTTTGTTAATCAAAAGGTTTGTTTTTACCGCTTCCTCCTATTCCTTTTCTTACAAATCTACAATCCAAATCTTCACAAACTTCATCTTTATTTAAACAATTTTTCATAAAGGGCTTACGCACTATGCCTTCTCTTCCCTGTTCATAAACTTTTTCAATTTCCACAAAAACATCAACATTTTTTAACTTGCAATGCTTTTTTACTATTTCACCAGACATTTTTCCCTCCTTCAGCTTCACCTAGTTCCTATGGACATCATATTTATCTCAATAATTAAATATTTTGTCCCTGGACTTCGAAGTTTTATACGTTAGAGCTATCTACCATCTCCTGCGTTATTACGGCCATTGGTCCAATAATAACTACATGTTCGTTTTTAGGGTCGAGCGTGCCGATTTTCCAGTGAATTTTACTCTCTCTGCTTACAAATGAAAGAGCAATGACTCCATTAACCAAATACCCAGAATCAGTTGTTTTTTGGACAATTGAATTATAAATTTTTTTCATCTTAGGATTTGGCAAGTTCTTTGGGAACTTAAGAGGCCTTTGTACTAACGTACTTAACAATATACCTCCAAAACTCTTCCAAAATTCGAGGCTTTTAAAAATTTTAAGGTTGATGTTAAATTCTTTGGCAAAATCGAGTATTTCAGCCTGGAGCCTATGCAATTTTACTCCTTCAATGATTGCGTCATTAATCCATTTTCCGCTAGATTGACCATCATTATGCACAATCATCGAATCAGTTAATTCTTCTAGTATTCTAAATGCCGTTGCACTACCTGAAATTTCATTATGCAATATCCAATTACAATAAAGATTTAAAATTTTATGCTTGCTTTGATATTTTCTCTCTTCGATACTCAATCTGAAATTAATCATCGAATTTACTAAATCACTTTTGGTTAATTGATCACTATTATATGTTTTTTCTATCTCCAAGAGTGATTGCTTCATGGTATTCCCCCTTAACGTTCAAACACAGTGATTGGGTGAAGATAACGCGCCATAACGATAGTTCCAAAAAAGCTAGCCAGGTTGAGGAATTCTTCCCCCTCAAAGGATGTTTTTTTGAAATAGTCATTTTAAAGTTCTGGGGACATCATGCTTATTCCAAAAATCATTAAGTATCGTATTCCCGAAATTTTCAATTGACTTATCATAACTCAAATACACCCTTTTCTTTATCAAACCCTTCTTTTATATGTCTGCAAAAAGTAAAACATTCTGTGATAAATTCTTTTTTCATGCTTATCATGTAAGGTTTTCCATCGGTGGTTGACCAAAAGAAATAATTGCTCCAATTATTTGCTTGGATTTTATTGTTAAATTTATTCCTTTCTTCTGTTTTTGCTTCAAACCCATTATGCAACGTAAGATTTCTATATGCAAAAATAATCTCTAACATTTCTTTGGTGTTTACTGGAAAATATGCCGCGAGATTTAATGCTTCCAAGATTTGAAAGATGCCCCCTGCGATACCTTTTTTCTTTTCGCTTCTTACGTTACAATAATATTGAATTTTCCAAAAGTAAGGTTTTCCTGTTCGTATATGATTAAGGAATCCTGCACGACCATTTTTTTGCAAGGTATCGATTTCATGCTTAAAAAGACCTTCTAAAAATGGAGCAAAGACAGCAATAGCTGAATGGCTAACCGCTACATGCAAAAAACCAAGTTCACAAAGATCGTTAGCATATAAATCTCCGGCGTATTCATTATTAATTTTTGCATAATCGGTGTTTTTGAAAGTTTTTTCTTCTGCGTCTAAGCATGATACGAGTTGACGGACAACTTTTGACACAGCAACCAGTTGTTGATCGGGATCATAATCTGGAAACGAATACTCTTTTATCTGATTTTTATCATTCATTTTTAATTATTTATCCCTCTATTTCCTTTATCCCGCTGCTCAGGCCCCATTTCGTAACGTGGAACCTTTTGGTGAGCTCAGGCATGGAGAGATCATTTATATCTTTCCCTTCCTGATCAAGAAGATCCTTTATAAGAAGCACGAAATCTGCCGAAGCTGATCTTGATACGAGATCTTTTGGATTGAAAAACTCTCCCGCAACCGGGAATGTCTCTCCCGGAAGATCTTTCAATACCACCTTCGCGTCTTTTCCATGTGAATAGGCAAAATCTATCAGACCGTATCGACTTTTAAGTTTACGTAATGTTTTAATCACCTGACGTCTCTTTGCCGTATTAGACCATTCATCCGGAAGATTCAAAGTATAGGCCAGGTCTTCCAGCGACAATTGTAATATTTCGCCTTTGGCGGTTTTTCGTGACTCCGCTAAAAGCAAGAGATACGTATCCATTGTCCTGTTAGACTTATCCGTAACCATCATGGGCAGGTAGTTTTTATCCTCTAGCAGTATCTTTTTCAGGTTAACTGTTTCATCGGCAGGAAGAACACCTACCTCTTTATATGTACGTTTTTGGGAGGGATCTTTTTCGTTTTTTAGAGGTAGACCTCGCAGTCTCTTAAGCATCACCTTCGCAAGTTCCGGCGAATCAATAAGAACCGTGGACTCATAGTTACTTTTTAGCGCGGATACGGTCCAGTTATGACTCCCTTCTACAACGAAACGATCATCTACTATTATCTGTTTATCATGTACACGGCGGGTTGGACTGTAGTGGGATATCTTAGCTCCTTTCCTCTTTAATATTTCGAAGGGTTCGCTTTCAAGCACTTCAACCTCACCTTTTGTGCTGAACTTGGTATTAAGGTATATCTCTACCAAAACGCCTCTTTCAAGCGCTTCTTCAAGATCCCTCATTAAAAGATCAACCGCCCCTTCCTCGCCAGGCCGCATGATGTACATTGAGATAACAATAGAGATTTCAGCATGATCCAGAAGATCTGCTACAACCGGCTCATATGCCCTATCTGAGATATCTCTAACTTTTGCCGGATAAAATGACGACTCAAATACTTCCGCGGAACGAACCGTAGGTGAAAAGGCAAGAAAAACAAGAACACATACGGTAAAAAATACATATAATTTTTTGTTCAGGACTCTATTCATATTGTTGTGTCTCTTCAAGCAATACTTTTAAAAAATCCACCATTAAAGAGTGTTTTATGATAAAGACTTGGAACGATTTCGTCCATTGCACAGACTATTTCCTTTATGTGCTTTTTTGCCATAATGCTACGCTTTAATGCTCTATTTCGCGTCTATTTCTCTACATTGTCTAGGAAATGGTTTCCCTAAACCATCATCGATAATGTAATAATACGCATCACGAGAAGCAGTTCCTTGGGATCTAGAAACGAAACTGCCTTTAGTTTTCCAGGAAACACCTACTATTTTACCAAGCTTGATGCCGCGGAGCCCGCGTGCGTTCGCGATACCATTATAAGCATTCTTCCCAACATTTTTGCAATAACATGCGCTATCTAAACAATTGTGATCTCCTTTTCCTTCAACGTTGCCAATGCAAAATATCAAAATAAGAACCATAATTATACAAGGACAAAAAAGTATTCTCTTATTCACCATGCGTTCCTTTGAAATCTTTTTGCTTATACTACTATTCCTTCTTATCTATGACATTTTTTCATGATACTTCCTTTCAAGGGATTTTTTGTAATACTAAAAACTTGAATAATTAAGTATCATGCTGCTGAAAATTCAATCTCGATTCATGGATTTTTCCGTTAAATTCTCTCGCTAATTTTGGTTTGTTCTTTTAAGGCACTCAGCGTACTTGCATACATTAAGGGTATTGTTACTTTTTTCTGATATTCCGGATCTTTTCTTATGGCTTTCACTAGTTTTTTATTCGCAAGTGTTTGCGTTAAGGACTGCTGAAATTGAAAACGAATCATCCTGGCTTGCTCATCACTGATTTCGCCACCATTGTCTTTGGCTCTGTTATTAATTGCCACCATGGCAGCATCAAGCGCCGCAGTCTCGCTTTGTTTCTCTACAATTACATTAGTTAACAAGTTCCAAATAACGTTACAATTGAACAATGCTTCTTCCTCTAAGCGCACTTCTAGTTCTGCCTCGGGACCAGCTCCTCCCGACAGTTTATAAAATCTAACGGTTCCCGGATTCTCTATATCAACAATATTGACCTCCCCCCTTGATGCGTTGAATTTCCTGAATCCTGTATATCCCCCAAAAGCGTTTCTCGCGTTGACTTCCCCACATACTGACTCTTCTGCTTTGCTATTAACCACTGTTCGGATATTTTGAAATTCAGCGCTATTTGGATCTCTCAAAAGTGATTTTACTTTCATTTTGGCTTCTGCTGCTTGTATGGATTCCGCATGCGCATATGAAAAAAACATTAACAGACAAAATAATGTAACTACAGATACTAAAATATAACTTTTACTTTTTTTCATAATAAACTCCTCAAAGGATGTTTTATAATTTAAAAACTCAAATAATTAAGTATCACGTCTCCTGAAATTGAAAACACTAAATAGCATCGATATGAATTTCAACAAGATCACACTTATCAAACTTCTTCCTTTTTGGGAGAGAGCCTTGTCTCGCAAAAGTATCGGGTTGCCTCTCATGAATTCTTCAACATTTATATCCGGAGCAAACTCTGCAAGAAACTTTCGCTGAGTTTCCTCCCTTCTGTCAGGGGAGATTTTGTGCGGTCCGGAGAATGGAAAGAAAAGGGGTCCGATAATTTTCTCCAGTTCACATAAAAGGCGACCTCCAATCCAGTCAATATTTTTCTCCATCACGTCATAGATCAGAACTTTAAGGGTCCAGTAAGTCTTTGCAAATTTAAGAAATGTCTGACTGGCTTCTGGATAGTTATCTGTGATGGAGTTTCCAAATTTCTCGATGATTCTCTGTTCCGGATAGAGCGCTTCCCCTATAGTTGCACACTTAAAAAATCCTTTAAATGTGGCATCACGTATTTCCATTATGCGGTCAGAATTATCTTTGAGCGCATTAGAGTGTTGTTCTAGCAGCGTGAGATCGTCGGCCTCAAATTTCAGACCGCCAATTTCAGCAAGATGCTTTATAACATCCACTGCTTTTTTACAATAGTTATCCAAAGTATATTTCCTTTCTTAGTACCCACCACTTAGTTAGTTTCTTGCTACAGATCTCCTGCAGAAAGAAATGCAGCTGCAATTCCTGCGGCTGAAGGGAAATCCATTTTTATCCCAGGAACGTGAGAACGAATCATGTAACTTAGAATTTCCATTTCGCTGGGCCCGAATTCCTTTCGAAGAGTCACAAGTGCACTTCCTGCCCTCGAGTAGTTCTCTTCTGTCTTGGGTAGATTGTAGAGCTCCATGGCCTTATTGAGACGTTTCCTGATTTGCAGTTTCGAGTAATTGCCTTCGAACGCTATTTCCATCTGTGCAATAGGATTCGTAGGCACATCCCCATACAACGCAGGGGTCGCAAGTGAAAAGAATAAGGCAAGATACCATACAACCAATCTGGTAATAGTTTTTTTCTTCTCCATCTGTGCTCTCCTATTTCAACAAAACATCTACAGCCACACCTAAAGCCCCAGCCAATTTAACGACCGTATCAATTTTTGGGTTCTTTATCCCCCCACTCTCAAGCTTGATAAGTGTATGATAAGAAATGTCCGCTTTTCTGGCTAACCCTTCCTGGGTTAGACCTTTTTCTTTGCGTAATTTAGCTAAATTCTTTAAATACATCATTCCTCTTGACTTATATTGCAATACATAGTATTGTAATACATGGTATACTGTCTCTTATCATTGTAGTATTTTAACGCTACGGAACGCTAAAAGCAAGCTAGATCCTTCGACTCGGGCTTTGCCCTCGCTCAGGATGACACACGGGGGAATATGGATAGATATTTTCAGTTTTATAAAGAAAGAATTATCACCGGTTTAGTAATATGGGGTATTATCGGGGTTATTTACTTAATGAAGGAGGTGGCATTATGCGTTGTGCGATATATACAAGGGTTAGTACAGATAATCAGGTAGAAGTTGAATACAATTCGTGTGAGTCGCAGATGGAGAAGATCAGATCTTTCATTAATAGCCAGGAGGATATGGAGGTTTTTAAGGTGTATTCGGATCCGGGGTTTACGGGGGCGAATTTGGAAAGGCCGGGATTGCAGGAGATGTTGAGGGATATCGAGATTGCCGCGCCGGCTTCGCCGGTTCGCAATGACGAGGCGGACGGCATACGGTTTGTTATTGTTTATAAGATGGATCGGTTGACGAGATCGCCGAAGGATTTTTATCATTTGATCGAGTTATTTGAAAAGCATAATGTTGGGTTTATCTCGGTTACTGAACGTTTCGACACGTCTACCCC
>JBDRBY010000012.1:0-22932 GCA_043822245.1 Candidatus Omnitrophota bacterium | reverse complement strand
GGAAAAGGGGGTTAGGGGGATTTTGTCATTTCTCTCCACAATCGATATGCATTTGATTTTAGATTCATTTTACAGTTCATCTTGTATCAAATCCCCCTGGCCCCCTTTTTCAAAGGGGGGAAAGTTCTGACGCTTTTTCAAAGAAGAAAAGTTCTGACGCTTTTTCAAAGGGGGGAAAGATCTGCCCTTTTTTCAAAAAAGAGAAGGGAAACTACTTCACTCTTTCTTTCATAATTCTTTCATGTTATTTTTGACACTATCACTAATTTAAGGTTCATAATTCAAAATTTAAAACTGCACTTTTAAATTTTGAATTATGATTTTGCCTTTTTCATTTCCATTCGACAGGCCTCGCCGGCACGCCTACAACCGTCTCTCCCGCGCCAACATCTTTATTCTTCGTAACAACCGCACCCGCGCCAACCCGCGCGTCATGCCCAATCCTAACCGGCGCTATCAATATCGCGCCTACTCCTATAAACGCTCTATCCTCTATAACCGTTCTATTTTTTTCCTTACCGTCATAATTAGCCGTACTCACCCCCGCTCCTATGTTCACATTACTGCCGACAGTCGTATCGCCAAGGTACGTGTGGTGTTTCACTTTGGTCTCTTTGCCAATCTTTGTGCGGCATATCTCAACAAAATTTCCTATTTCCACGTTATCCGACAGCTTTGTACCGCCTCGGAGCCTCGCGAAGGGCCCGATTTTACAAGCTTCGCCGATAATAACATCTTTTTCTACCACCGTGTTGGAAAAAACTATAGTGTCTCTACCTATTACCGCGGTTTCATCTATCTGTGTAGTATCAGGATCGGCTATTGTCACCCCTGACTTCATTAATTTTTCAAGAGTTCTTTTATTAACAATTTTGTTCGCGACGGCCAAATCCTTTCTTGTATTAATGCCAATCATCTCCTCTTCACAGCATTGAACCGTTTCTATATTTTTCTTTTTTTGCCGGAAGATACCCACTATATCCGTAAGATAGAATTCTTTTTTTTTCGTGTTTATTTTTACTTCTTTTATGAACCGCTTCAAATCTGTCTTGCCGAAACAATATGTCCCCGCGTTAACTTCCTTTATCTGTTTTTCTCTAATATCGGCATCTTTTTCTTCAACAATCTTCAGGACGTTCCCTTTGCTGTCCCTTACAATCCTGCCATATGTTCCAGGGTGATCCGTGAGACACGTCAAAAACACACACCCATTCTTTTCGCGAGAGGAGGCCTTTATCAGTTTTTTATAAGTCCGGGCCGTAATGAGAGGACTGTCGCCACAGGTCACAAGAATACTTTCTTCTTCATCGTCCATTCCCTCTACCGCGCACGCCAGGGCATGTCCTGACCCTAATAACTCCGGCTGTCGAGAGAAACGCGTCCTCTCTTTAAACGCCTTCTCCACAAGCTCTGCCTTATACCCCACAACCGTCACGAGATTCTTTACCCCGGCCTTTTTTAAACTAGAAATAACTCTTTCCAGAATAGGCCGCGAGCCGACTTGGTGAAGCACTTTAGGAACTTGTGAATTCATCCTGGTCCCACGCCCCGCCGCAAGTATAACTGCTGTTGTGTTCATAATTCGTTTATCGGCTATCGTTGTTTGTCGGGGTTCCGTGCAATCACGATAAACGACAACCAACAAACGCTTAACCGAATCTAGCTGGCGGGCAAGGACTCGAACCTTGACGCGCAGCTCCAAAAGCTGCTGTGCTGCCATTACACTACCCGCCAATTTTATAGTGAATAGTAGTTAGTGAACGCGGTTATCCATCCACCCTTCATAAAACGATATCCCTCGTGTCTTCTATCCCCACGGTATCATCTTCTTGTTCCTGTACAGTCTGGTCATTTGAAACTTGTTCATTATCAACGGATGTTTTATTATCCAGCGTGGTTTCTGTTATTGTCCGGGCCTCGGCTTCTTTTATATACGCCTCTATCACTCGCTCTTGTATGTACACTCTGCACTCTTGTGTTACCGGATGCGCTATATCCATATGACTCGCCTGGCGTTCATCCGAATTTTCTTGCCGCCTCTCCTCCTGCTTCTCTATTTGAGAACCGCACTGATTACAATACTTACTGCCCACGGCATTTTTAAAACGGCACTTCGGGCAAGAGTCCATTGCTTTTCTGGAAGGCATCGCCACAAAGAGCCCGTTATTCCCCTGTATTACTTTGACATTCCTGATAACAAACCAATCGTCAAACGTCATGGTGGCAAAAGCTTTAAGTTTTCCGTCCCTGCTCTCTGTAGGAAAGATTCTGACTTCTGTAATTTTCATGTCTTTCTCCTTTCTTTAGATGCCGTATAGTGGATAATGGATAGTGCAGAGTGAAGGGTGAACCATAAACCGCCCGCAACTAGCGGCCATCCATTCACCATCCACTATTCACCATTCAATACGTTTCAGCGGCATACACACGCCACCCATTCTCCACGGAAAAAACCTGACCAAGCCTACTCTCCGCGCTTAGCGCCTCTTCTCTTTGTTCAAAGATCCCAAATACCGTCGGCCCGCTTCCAGACAAAAGAACCACTTTCGCACCAACTTTTTTCAGCTCCGATCGCGCGGCTTTTAATTCAGGGAAAGCTTGTAATGCTATTGTTTGTAAATCGTTACGACAATTTTTAGCAATACTTTCCACGCTTTTTTTATTTAAAAAAGCGGCAGTCATTTTATCAAGGCCCCTACTTTTTGTCAAGCTAAAATGAGACACCTTGGCGTAGACTTCCTTTGTGGATAACTCAAAAGGAGGAGACAGAAGCACATGCCACAGTTTTAATGACGTTTTTATTTCCCTTACAATGTCCCCTCGGCCTTCGGCCTGAGCGAAACTGTATTCTTCTAAAAAAAAAGGAATATCCGCGCCAAGTTTTTGAGCAATATCAAAAAGCTTTTCTTTATCAAAGGGCTGTCCCATTACCTTATTCATACCCTTTAGGAGGCAAGCAGCATCACTTGATCCGCCTCCTAATCCCGCGGCAATGGGAATCTTCTTTTGCAGATGGATATCAAAATGGATATCCTTTCCATACTCGAAAGTAAAAGCCTTTACTGTTCGAAATAGTAAACTCGTTTCTTGAACAGGTATTTTTGGATTGTCACACACTATATTTGTGCGCGGCGCGTCCGGTTCTATGGAAATGAAGTCTAGAATAGAAATCCTTTCAAACAATGTCGCGATTTCGTGATATCCATCTTCTTTTCTCGAAATCACTTCGAGATAAAGATTTATCTTAGCAGGCGCGGTAAAGTTCATAGGCTTCCCGAACTATATCATCCTCTGTTAGTTTATACCGCGCAAATAGTTCAGCAGGGCTTCCGCTTTCTCCAAACACTCCTTTGATTCCCATCATCCTCATCGGGACTGGACACTTCTGGACTAAGACCTCGGCAACGGCACTTCCCATGCCTCCATAAATAGTATGTTCTTCAACCGTAACGATTCGTTTTGTTTCTTTCGCGGCTTTGATTATTGTTTCTTCGTCTATAGGTTTCGGGGTATGCAGATTTATAACTCTCGCGTTTATTTTTTTTTCTTTAAGCTTCTCCGCGGCACTTACGGCGCTATGAACTAAATGGCCGCAGGCGATGATAGTGATATCATCCCCCCTCGTCAAAACATCAGCTTTGCCTATTTTAAACTTTGTCTTATGTTCCAATAGCGGCACCTTTGCCCTGCCCAGCCTTAAATACACGGGAGCCAAAATTTCCGACGCCTCGAGTGTCGCCAAATAGGCTTCTTCTTCATCGGCAGGCACAACCACGGTCATATTGGGGATTATTCTCATCAAGGCTATCTCTTCAAGCGCCTGGTGAGTAGCTCCATCTTCCCCCACGGAAATGCCGCCGTGGCTTCCCGCTATGTTTACGTTTAAATTCATATACGCGACTGACACCCTTACCTGATCCCAGGCCCGGCCGCTCGCGAAAGCGCCAAACGTGCACGCGAAAGGTATTTTGCCTGATAACGCGAGCCCTGCCGCGGTACTGATCATATCCTGTTCCGCCACGCCATGGCTGACAAACCTCTCCGGATACTTTTCTTTAAACCAATGAGCTCTTACTGATTCTGTGAGATCCGCGGATAAAACTACCACGTTTTTATTCCTTTTCCCCAATTCCAGGAGCCCTCTGCCAAACCCGTCACGCGTCGCTTTTTTTATAACCTCATCTGCCATTAAAGTATCCTTTCCCTCGCGCTAGAAATATCCCGCCGGTGCCTGTACTATTTCCCGCACTGATAATTTTTTCCTATTGAAATCATATACGTCCTGGCTGCTTACCTTTAACTGCACATTCTCAAGCTGGTCGTCCATCATCACAAAATCAAAATCTTTAAACTCATACCCGTTCACGACTTCGTTTATTATACGCAACAGCTCCTTCACCTTTTTTTCCCGCGGATTAGCACCATTTTCACCCGCAGTAGCCTGATCCGCGACTTTAAACTTGATTAAAAAAGATCTTAACCCTTCTTTTCGGTCAAATATAATCTCTGTGGATTTGTAATTAAATAATTCTGCCAAGTTTTCATCATTTCGAAAATCAATTTTTACACGATTCGCGATTTGCGCGGCTAAAAACTCTTCAAGAGTTATATCTTTTAGATAAAAATTTCCCCGCCAATAACCTATATCGCTTAACCGGGTAGGCGGGCTTCTAAAAAATTCATCCATCACCTCTTGCCTGGTCGTTTCTTTCACGTCTAATTTGTCAAAAACTTTTTCTACGGACCTTTCCTTTTCAGCCTGGGGGGTAAGATTGATACTGAATAAAGTGCGCTTAAAAGACTCGCTTCGCGAAATACTCTGATACAATCCTCTCTTTACATCTTCCACATACTTAACTATTACCACCTGCAGTTCCGGTAACCGCGCGTCCTGCGTTATAATACAATAAAATCTAATATCCGCGTCCGTGCTCAAAACTACTCTTGAAGCAATCAAAAGAAGATTGCTGATAGTATCCCACGCCCCGCCGCTTATTCCTAAACCCGCGTCTAACAGCCCTTTCATCGGATAATAAATACCCATGGTTGAGCCGGCTACCGTAACATCCACGTCCATCTTATATTCTGTCTTGCAAACTTCTTTCACAGATTCAGGTAGTTTTTCTTTCGGATATGAAGACTCACAACCTGAAAAAAAAATCGCCGTAGCAACTATCAGGAGTGTGTTTATCAGACATTTCAGCATATTTTTTGTTTCAGCCCTAGCGGTCAACGGCCCACCGGTCAACCGCTCTGATCCCACCTTTTGTCTTCCGCTATCGCTCCCGGATCCGCGGTTTCTTTAAACCCATACTCCCCAAAAATAGCAATAATCTCGTCGTATTCCAACTCATTTCTTTTTAAAAGTTCGTCGGCAAACCTGTTTAAAATTTCTCTTTTTTCAGTCAACTCTTCTTCAACCGCTTTCAAACATTGACTCATAAGTTTATTCGTATCCTTGTTTAGTTTTAGCCTGATATCTTCCGACATCTGTTCTTTAGGAATAACAGTGTAATCTCCCACCATTCCGGAATCTCCCATACCAAGTTGCCACGTCATGCTGTGAGCTATGCCCATGGCCTTTTGGAAATCAGAACTTACCCCGCTGGTTGTTACTCCGTATTTGATTTTTTCCGCCGCGTATCCGCCCAACGATATCATTATCTCAGAAAGGAGATGATCTCTGCTGTGTGAATGCAACTCTTCTCTTTCCGGCGACCAGACAACACCAAGAGCGCCTCTACGTGGAATAATACTAGCTTTAAAAACACTTTTTGAAGGCGCTTTAAAAAACGTTGTAATAAGATGCCCTGACTCGTGATACGCTGTCATCTCCTTTTCTCTCGGGGTAACTGTAAGACGATATTTAATGCCCAGATCAACGCGCTCAAACGCTTCGCTGATTTCTTTTAACCCGATCGCGTTTTTTTTGTATCTTGTCGCGATTAGCGCTGCTTCTTGAACAATGTTCGCGATATCCGCGGGGCTTTTCCCTACAGCGCGCCTTGCTAATCGGCCGACATCCAGCCCTTCTTCCGCTTTGACTTTGTTAAGATAAAATTTAAAAAGATCCTCCCTGTCTTCCTGAGAAGGTTGAGTAATCATGAGCTTCCGGTCAAACCGCCCGGGCCTGAGAAGCGCCTGATCAAGATGCTGTTCAAACGCGTTAGTCGCGCCAATAACAACTACATTCTCTTCTTTGCCCTTAAGGCCGTCCATTTCAGCAAGAAGCTGATTCAATGTGCTGTTTGTTTCCTGACCGCCCATAAAGCTAAATGTTCTGGACCGGCCAATCGCGTCAATTTCATCAATAAAAATTATAGCCCCACCGTACCCGTAAGCCAAGTCGCGAGCTCTCTTAAAAAGCTTCCTCACTCGAGACGCTCCCACCCCCACAAAAACTTCCACAAATTCACTTCCCGACATCGAGATAAAAGGCATATCAGACTCTGTCGCTATTGCCTTTGCCAAATACGTTTTCCCGCACCCCGGAGGGCCAAGCATTAAAAGCCCCTTGATAACACTTCCTCCCATTTTTTTTACATTCGCGCGGTCCTTTATGAGCTGTACTATCTCCAACGCTTCCTGTTTGGAATCTTGCATTCCTATGACATCATTCCACCTGATGGAAATATCTCTGC
Source organism: Candidatus Omnitrophota bacterium (assembly GCA_043822245.1). Classification (GTDB taxonomy): domain Bacteria; phylum Omnitrophota; class Gorgyraeia; order Tantalellales; family Tantalellaceae; genus JBDRBY01. The sequence goes on along the minus strand of JBDRBY010000012.1, from coordinate 16,291 downwards.
CTTTAATAGGCGCTTTATCAAGCTTGGCAAACCCGCCACGCATAAATGTGAGGTACATAAACACAAATATACCCGCATGGATGCCGGCCATGATAAACTGCACAGGCATAGTCGCGATAGTCATTTTACGGTAAAAAGATTCCAACGACATCAGCCCAATCACCGAGAGAACTAACAAAACAATGAGTATCGCGGTGACAATTATAATCGTTTTGTATTGCCTAAAACACATCCCTAACTTTCTGCTTACTCTAGTTATTATCATTTTTCCCCTCTTTTTATCATCAAACTATTACAACTATAAAGACTCTCCACCTTGCGGCGTCTTCACAGACGCGCTTCTTCGGCATCTAATTCTATCAAGGCTCTTTCTAACTCATCCTTTTTAGGCGCTATTCCGTGCCACTCGGCTTTATTCTCGATAAAAGAAACTCCTTTTCCCTTTACCGTATGCGCTATCACCACCTGTGGTTTTCCTTTTATTTTTTGAGCGTTTTCAAACACCTTATCCAATTCATCCAAATCATGGCCGTCCGCCTCAAACGCCTGCCATCCAAAGCTTTCCCATTTTTGTTTATACGCGCCTAAATCCTTAACATCACAGCAAAATCCATCTATTTGAAGCCTATTAAAGTCGATTATACCGCATAGGTTATCCAACTTATAATGCGCCGCGGTCATCGCGGCTTCCCATATCTGTCCTTCATTGGTTTCTCCGTCTCCCATAAGGCAATATACTCTCGCGGGGATCTTATCCATTTTATCACCAAGCGCGAATCCAACAGCAACGGAAAGCCCTTGCCCAAGAGACCCGCTGGATATTTCTACCCCCGGAAGGCCTCTTTGCGGATGTCCTTGAAGCCTAGACCCCAGCTTACGCAGTGTCCATAATTCTTCGCGCGGGAAAAAACCAAGATCCGCCAAAACGGCGTATAAGGCGGGACATCCATGCCCTTTAGACAGTATAAACTTATCTCTATCCCGCCTGCTTCTCTTTTCAGGGCTGATGTTCATTCTTTTGTAATACAAGCTTACTAAAATTTCAACTATCGATAACGACCCGCCGGTGTGCCCGCTCCCCGCCATCTCCAGCATAGTCAGAATATCCCTCCTCAGAGCCACAGCTTTTCTCTTCATCACTCTATCGTCCATTCTTTCAGGTTATTATACTTTTCTCTTCTTATGACGGTCTCTTCTCATTCTTTTTTTCCGTTTATGTCTTTTTACTTTTTTTATCTTTCTTTTTCTTCCACAGGGCATACTGTTGACCTCACTTTCTTTGGTACCATTAGTAGCGAAACAAATGAAAAAATGTGATTCGAAATTTTGAATCACGTCTTAAATTCCCTAATATATAACTTTGTTCAGCGGATATTCTATAAACCCTTGAGCCCCGGCCCTTCGTAGCTCCGGAATCAACCTTTTTACGTCCTCTTCATCTATTACCGTGTCAATATCCACCCACTCATCATCAAAAAGGCACGACACGGTAGGCGCTTTCATTGACGGTAAAATTGCTATTATTTTTTCCACGTCTTCTTTTCTCGCGTTCATCTTTAACCCGACTTTACCCTCTGCTAGCAACGCGCCCTTAAGAAGAAGCACTATCTCTTCTATCTTATTCTTTTTCCAGGAATCTTTCCAAGCCTCTTTGTTAACAATAAATTGAGTCGTGGATTCACAAACAGTTTCGATTATTTTAAGATTATTCGCCTTGAGGCTACTGCCTGTTTCCGTAACTTCAACGATAGCGTCAATCCCCATCCGCGGCTTAACTTCTGTGGCGCCCCAGCTAAATTCAACCTCCGCTTTTACCCCGTTCTTTTTAAGGTATTTATTGGTAACTTTTACAAGTTCTGTCGCTATCTTTTTCCCCGCCAAATCTTTAACACTCTTTATTCTTGAGTTCACAGGAACAGCAAGTACCCATCTTACGGGTTTCATGCTTGTTTTGGCATAAATAAGCTCTGCCGCCCTTTCAACATTTGAAGAATTTTCCTCGATCCAGTCCTTCCCAGTTATCCCGCAGTCAATTATGCCGTCCTCAACATACCTGGACATTTCCTGAGCGCGAAAAAGAACCACCTCAATCGCGTCGTCATTAATGCCCGGAAAATAAGACCTTTCCTGTATGCTGATCCTGTACCCTGCCTTTTGAAAAAGCCTTATTGTGGTTTCCTGCAAACTCCCTTTAGGAATACCCAACCGTAATTTGTTTTTTTTCATCTTATCCCTCCCCCGAGCAGACCACACCCTTTCTTCGCGGATACGCCCCTCGAAGTATCGTAAATATTAAAAATGCAGGTTAATTGTATACCAGGCCGGTTACATAGTCAAGAAAATCATCAGTCCTTCTTTCTAACCGCAGCACCCCGTTCGGCAAAGGCACGCCTTTGCCGAACCCGCAAGGATTCTGGATGATAATTTCGACACCTCTCACCTTATACCAATTACAAAAAATAATTACCTAAAATTTCGGTAATAGCTTCGCATCCTAGGGAACGGTCACGACCGTTCCCTACGGTTTTTGATTTCATCTCGTAGGGAAAACGAATCCGTTTATGACCCCGGTCTTCCTTCCATTCAAGTAGATTTTTTTCTATGAACCTTTTCCTGGGTTAATTATGGCATATCTTGAACGAAAGACAAGGCTTTTTGGGTAAAATTTGACTCAAATAGCCCCCTATTTCGACAGACCGGTCATTATGAATACCATTACAAAGAGAGCTACGGTTTCTATAACGCCTAGCACCATTATATAGTTGCCGAATCCTTTGCCTGTTTCACTGAGCGCATCCGCGGCACTGGCCCCGGCTTTGCCTTGCATCCAGGCTGAAACGCCCATCGCCAGGCCGGCGGCTAAGCCCAAAATCATTTGATACGGATAGATTTGAGGGTCAAGATTAGCATTTTGTATAGCATTGCGCAGTATCATACCGTATATCGTCTGAGAAAGCGGCGCACCCACAAACGCGATTAGTATGAAAGGTGCCATTTTGTTCTGCATAAAGGCGCGTTTCCACGCTCCTATTGCCGCCATCCCCGCGGCGCCGGTCCCTAAAGCCGAGCCTATCGCGGCAAATGCCAACGAAAGCCCCATATCCCCTAATCCACCTACCATAATGACCTCCTTAATGAGTTTTTCTATAAAGACGCGATAAATCGCGTCTCTACCTCTTTCTGTGTCAGCGCATTACGTTTCCCGTAGAGACGCAATTTATCGCGTCTCTACCTCTTTCTGTGTCAGCGCATTACGTTTCCCGTAGAGACGCGATTTATCGCGTCTTTACCTTTTTTTGTGTCAGCGCATTACGTTTCCCGTAGAGACGCAATTTATCGCGTCTTTACCTTTTTTTGTGTCAGCGCATTACGTTTCCCGTAGAGACGCAATTTATCGCGTCTCTCCCTCTTTTTGTGTCAGCGCATTACGTTTCCCGTAGAGACGCAATTTATCGCGTCTCTACCTCTTTTTCAAAGGGGGGAATTTTTATTTCCCTCTTTCACCTTCACAAAACGGTTCATATTTTTTGCCTGACCACTGCATTCCCAGGTGGCTTGAAAACTCAAGCATATTGAGCCGGATACCATGTACTATAACCGCCATAAATCCCAACACAATATTTAACGCGTGCCCAAAGAAAAGGATGGCCGCGGAGCCAAAAGCGCCAAGTATACCGTTTTTCAGGCTAAAACCCGCGGATACGCCGGCTTCTGCCGGAAACGCCATGCTGTTGAAACTTCTCGCGACTATAACCGTCGCGTACCCTACGGCAAATAGCCGCAAATATGAAACAATATCGGAGAAAGAGCTAATAATGCTTAATGGCAGTTCCGTCATCATCGCAATGGCACCCTTCATTATCCCTTTTTCCGGTTTCGTGAACAAAAGGACCAATATAAACCCCAGGCCCAAGAGCCACACTCCTGCATCAGGGAAAGGATTGCCTATTACAAACTTCCCCGCGGCAAAAAACATAACCCAAAGAATCATAATCCATCCTGCCTCAGCCAGCGCTTTGGCTGAATTTATCATCCTCACAGCCTTTAGAAGATGCGCGATAGTCAAGTGCACCGCGCCAATCGCGAAACAAATATAAATCAACATTTTTTGGTTCTCGTCCCCTGTGCTCAAAAAAGGCTTATAAGGTATGTTTTCCGCGCCAAACCATGTGCCCGTTAAAATGCCCCACACAATCGTGGCGCCGCTCAAAACATACATTAACAGAAAGGGTTCTTTCGGAAGATTTTTAAATTTTTTTCTTGCCCAAAAGGTTGTGCCTAAAAATAATAATCCGTATCCCGCGTCCCCTATCAACATCGCGAAAAACAAGCTGAAGAAAAGAAGGAAATAAAAACTAATGTCAAATTCGCCGTATCCCGGCAAAGTATTCATAAACTGAAACACCGGAGCTATCATCTTAAGCCATTTCGGATTTGTGATGAGTGTCGGGGTATCATCCGGGTCATCCGGCTCTTCAATAAGGTATCCCACTCCAAACTCGCGCGCCATTGACACAATTTTGTTTATCTTATTTCTCGGACAAAATCCTTGCAAATACGAAAATTTCCCTTCTTCCGACATGCCGCATCTTACCTTTAAGAATTCTTGTTCTTTTTTCAGTTTCTCTTTCTCTCTCCGCGCCGTATTAAGTGTTCTTGCGGCAGTCTCTTTCAAAAAAACATCGATTCCGTTTTCTCTTTCTTTCCTTTTCGCTAGTTGTTTCGTCAGGTCATCTTTGCTTTCATCCGGCATTTTTATCTCGTCGAAAGGCAGGGTTTCATCATTTTTGAATGTTACAACTGCCTCATAAGTATAGTTTTTGTCTTTTTTTATTGTGAATTTATAGATTACCGCTCGCGCGGGAATGACAGAAGAAAGGGTTTTGGGTATCTTGTAAATCCGCAGGTTAACACCTTGCTCTTTTAACGCGGATATATCCTTTGGGTTGATTTCGCCCCACATCTTAAACCATTCTTGTTTCTCATTTATCTTTTTAATCTTTAGTCTGTTTTCTTTTTTTTCTTGCAGGCTGTTTTCGACTTCAAGCGCGATTGAAAAAATCTGTCGTTCCTCTTCCGGCCGCGCTTCTTGGGATACCGCGCCGCTCCCGCTGTAAGAGGAAAGAGCTTGTATCATTTTCTCAAGTTTGACCGCGCGCTCTTCTATGAATCTTACTTCATGAGTGTCACACGATTTTACATGTTTAACATGCAGGGCTCCGGCTTCTCGAAGCTTCAGAACAAAAGCATCCCTTTGCTTTTCTGAAACCAAAAGAGTAAGTTTTTTCATGCGTTCAATCATGGGTTGTTAATATTGCGTTCCTTAACTGTTTCTAAGTATTTTTTCTTTCGCGATTTTCCCGGTAACGACAGCGGCTGTTTGCATATCACCGAGAGATATTTGTATCTTTCTTATATTTTCTCTTCCTTGAGGAATCATGACTTTTTCGAAAAGATTCACCCTTTGCGTCGTTATCCTTAACTCTTCTCTAATGCTACTCTCCTGCCGTTTTAAGATTTCCATCTTCGCGTTAAGGGTTATTACTTTTTTCACTATCTTTATGGCATAATCCACCCACAAAGGCGTCTTCATAAAGTCATACATTGTTTCTTCAAACATAATCTCTGTGAAAACAGGGACATCAACACCCGCTATGTTCCCTATGCTTGTCACAACTTGCCGTAATTGAACCATCTTTTCTATTTCTGTTTTTTCGGTAAAAACATCCGCCCATTTATAAACCAAAGCTTTGATGTAGGCCTTTTCCTGTTTTATTTCTTCCATCACCTGATGAATTCTTACAAGCTCTAACCGCAATTGCTGTTTTTTAAGAAGAAGTGTCGGTAAATAACGGTTATACCGCTTAAGCGCGTCTCTCTGTTTTTTTAGTTCGTTTTTTGTATGCCGTATTCTTGCCATGGGTCGTCAGTCGTCTCTCGTCGTTCGTCGTTTGACGCTCGTCGCTCGGATGATGGGGATGAATTATTTCGGCCAGAATTCTTTTATGAGTTCTGTCCGAAAATTAGTTTGCTCCGGGGTAAAACATTCCGACAATATCTTCCATCCGCTCTCAAGCGCTTGTTCCAAAGAAATGTTTACCTTCAAATCCATCATTTTATGCTCAAATAGTCCGCCGTACTTTAGAAGTTGCTTATCCCACTCGCTCATTTTAAAACCCATAGCTCTTTTTTCTTCTGTCTCGCAGTATTGCGCGTAAAGCTGTATCATCCCGTCCATTATAGGCCGATGGTCTTTCCGGGTTTTGGCGTTTACCTGCTGTTTGAGCCTGCTTAAAGAGCCAAACGGTTCTATCCTGCCGTTTTTAAGATAAAACTGCCCTTCCGTGATATATCCTGTATTGTCAGGAACAGGATGGGTAACATCATCTCCAGGCATAGTTGTAACCGCCAGTATTGTTATGGAGCCCGCGCCGTCAAAATCAACCGCTTTTTCATATCTTGCCGCCAATTGACTGTATAAATCCCCGGGATACCCACGATTAGACGGCACTTGTTCCATTGTTATAGCTATTTCTTTAAGCGCGTCCGCGAAATTTGTCATATCAGAAAGTAAGACCAGGACTTTCTTGCCTTCAAGCGCGAATTTTTCCGCGACTGTAAGAGAAAGATCCGGAACCATAAGGCTTTCAACGATAGGGTCCGCCGCGGTATGAACAAAAAATATTGTCCGGCTTAGAGCCCCGCCTTCTTCCAGCGTGTTTTTGAAATACATATACTCGTCATATTTAAGCCCAATGCCTCCAAGCACAATGATATCTACTTCTGCCTGCAAAGCTATCCGCGCCAAAAGTTCGTTATATGGTTCACCTGACACTGAAAAAATAGGCAGTTTTTGCGATTCAACCAAGGAATTAAAAATATCTATCATGGGGATATTTGTCCTCACCATCTTCGAAGGGATTCGTCTCTTTACCGGATTCGCCGCGGGTGTAGCTATTTCAGTGAGGTTTTCCGTAATCATCGGCCCTTTATCCCGCGGCAAACCGCTACCCGTAAATATCCGCCCCATCATATTTGGCGAAAAACCAACCTTCATGGGATGCCCCAAAAATCTAACTTCATCACCGGTAGAAATACCCCTGACTCCGGAGAAAACCTGCAAATAAACTATCCCGTCTTCCAAACGAATAACCTGCGCCAAAGAATTTCCTCTGGCTGTTAGTACTTCCGCGAGCTCTTCATATGCCACACCGTCAGCTTTCACGCTTATAACGTTTCCCGCTATGGTAAGTATTTTGGTACAAATCTTTCTCATTATTTTCCCTTCCCCTTCTATCTTTATCCGGCTAACAATTCGTCTATCTTTTCTTCATGCTTTTTAAATTCTTCCGTCCCGGTTTTTTTGTAATTCCAGTCAATAAAATTATGCCTTAAGGTATAAAAAAATTTCCGCGCCGCGCTTTTATCTTCAAATGAAAATTCTTTCTTTAAAACTTCAAGAATTTTCGCGAAAACATATTTCTGCCTTTCGGCCGGTGTCGCGGCATCTACTTCGTCAAACGCGTTCTGCTGTAGATAAACACTGTCTAACAGTTCACTCCCGAGATACACTATAAAATCCTCAAGAGAAGTTCCTTCTTCTCCGACAACCTTCATCATTTGTTTTACGCTGTCCCCTTTGGACAAAATCGCTTTCGCTGTTACAATCTCACCTTCAGGAATAACGCTCTTATACCTCGACCAGCTTTCTAAAGGATGAATCGCCGGAAACTTTCTGGCTTCAGCTCTTTCTCTGGAAAGTCCATGAAAAGCGCCTACAACCTTTAGGGTACCCTGGGTTACGGGTTCTTCAAAGTTTCCGCCCGCGGGGCTTACTGTGCCCCCGATGGTAAGGCTTCCTGTTTTCCCCTTCTCAAGTTTAATTAGTCCCGCGCGTTCGTAAAAACTTGCTATCCTGGATTCAAGATATGCCGGGTACGCCTCTTCGCCCGGGATTTCTTCCAATCTTCCGGATATCTCTCTCATGGCCTGCGCCCAGCGTGAAGTAGAATCCGCTAAAAGAAGAACATCCAGCCCCATTTGACGGTAATATTCCGCCATTGTTGAAGCCGTGTACACAGAGGCTTCCCTCGCCGCCACCGGCATAGAAGAAGTATTGCATACAATTATCGTTCTTTCCATCAAAGAGCGGCCTGTGCGCGGATCTTTAAGTTTTGGAAATTCCTTCAAAGTTTCAACAACTTCACCCGCCCTCTCTCCGCACGCGGCAACAATGACTATATCAACTTCGGCATAACGGCTTATTATCTGCTGAAGAACTGTTTTCCCCGCGCCGAAAGGCCCGGGAATACAATAAGTTCCCCCCTTTGCTATAGGGAAAAAAGTGTCAATAGCCCTTATCTTCGTAATCAAAGGCTCTCTCGGCTGAAGTTTTTCTTTATACGCTTCTATCGGCAGTTTTACCGGCCATTCGAAAGACATGGTTATGTCTATTTTTTTGCCTTTATCGTCTTTTAGTTCCGCTATTTTTTTGCTTATAGGGTATCTTCCTTTTTTTTCAATAGTTTCAACCTCATATTCACCGTTAAGGCCAAAAGGCACCATTATGTCATGTTCAAAAATGCCTTCGGGGACAACCCCCAGCACACTGCCGGCTCTAACTTTATTTTTCTTTTCCACTCGGGGGCTAAAATCCCATTCCCTTGACATGGAAAGGGCTTCTTTTTCCGCTCCAACAGGCAGGAAAAATCCAAACTCTTTGGCAAATTCAGGAAGAGGGTTTTGAAGCCCGTCATAAATCTGAGTCAAAAGCCCCGGCCCCAACCGCACTGAAAGCATATTACCGGAAAACTCAACATCGTCCCCAAGTTTTATCCCCTTAGTATATTCAAAGACCTGACAATACGCGTTATTGTTTTTTATTTTTATAACTTCCGCCTTTAGCCTTTTCCCCTGGTTTAAAACATACGCGACTTCATTTTGGATAATGTCTTCTTCAATCCGCACTTTTATCATATTCCCATTAACCGCTAAAATTTTACCTGCTCGTTTTTTCATAGTCTACCTCGCATAATTTATAAAAAACTTTTTCGCCCTCATCTTTATCAAACTTTTCTATTCTTTCCGCGATTTGAAGCCGTAGGAAATAAAGCACCAGCCAGTTTATATCAAACTGATATCCCGCGCTTTTGTGTTCAAGAAAATCCCACCGTATCCCCTCAATTGCCAGCTCCATCAATAGAGGTGTTTCCTGATCAACAACACCCTTTATATTTCCCTGCACCGAAGCGGGTTTCCCCGATTGTTCCGCTTTTCTAAACTTCGAGAGAGACGACTTCAACTCTCCATCAAACTCCGCCCATTCTTTTAAGCATGGCATTTCGCTCTTTTGGTGTTCATAAAAACCGGCTCCGGCCGCGTTTAAAAGTTCCATTTCTTTCCACGAAACCCATTTTTTACATTCGTTTAAAAATTCTTCGCTGGAGATGTCCGGCTCTTTTCCAAACTTTAGATATGGAAGAGAGGTTACTAGGTAATAGTGTTTATTCATGTTTTTATCGACAAAGGCATGCCTCTCTCTACGTTTTACTAATTTCACGTGCAGGGCATGCTGTCCCTGGTTATTTCAAGATTTCCCGGATACTCGGGTTTAAAAACACGCTGACTTTTTCCGCTATTGCTTCATCCGTAAAATCGTAATAAGTATGTTCACCCTTCTTTCCTACCCGGAAACCCTTATCAATGTTATCCGCGGATTTAAGGATTATTTCTTCTTCCAGTTTTTTCTTTACTTTCGACAATAACGCCTGTTCTAAAACTTTTTTGTCTTTTTCGTTCAGCAAAATCTCTATGGGGCTTTGTTTTTCTATTTCAAATTTTCCCGCCAGTTGTAATATCATTTCCTTTATAACGTCCGCCGATAATTGCTGGCGGACTTCTTGTTTTAAAATTTGGTTAAATAAACCCACTACATTTTCTTTCAAAGAAAGCAAAACATCACGAGAAGCTTGTTTTAACGCCGCTTCCGAGTTTGCTTTCATTTTTTCAGCTTCACTCTTCGCGTTTTTTAAAATTTCTTCTTTTTCTTTAACAGCTTTCTCTACTATTGTTTTGGATTTTTTCTGGGCCTGCAAGACCAGCTCGTCCGCCTCTTTCCGCGCTACATCAACGCCTTCTTCTTTTATCCGGCTGATAATGCCTTTAAGCTCTATCTCCATAACTCCTCCTCTGGTATAAATGTAAAGTTAAAAATTCCCTCTCGATCCCGGCTTTTCAATGGGAAGGCCTTCACGGCATAAGGGGCATTCTTCCTCTTTGAAAGTAGGGATATCTACTCTAATCAAACTTTTCGTTTTAATTCCTTCAAAATCAATCGGCCCGGAGTTTCTATCCACCAAGCTGGCAATGCCTATGGGCTTTACCCCTTCTTTCTTCAGTAAAGATAAAACCTCTTTAACGGATTTTCCGGTTGTAAGCACATCCTCCGCGATTAAGACTTTATTTTCGGGGAAGATTTTGAAACCCCGGCGAAGTTCCATGTTTCCCTCTTTATTCCTTTCCGTAAACACTGCTCTCGCGCTAAAGACTCTGGCCATTTCATAAGCTAAAATTATACCGCCCATTGCCGGGCCGACGATAATATCCGGCATGGTGTCTTGAAATTTCCCCGCTAATACAGAACAAAGCCTGGCTGAAAGCGCTGGATTTTGTAAAACAAGGGCGCATTGCAAATAAGCCGGCGAATGCAAACCGCTTGAAAGCTTAAAATGTCCCTGCTTATAGGCTCCACACCTCCGGAATATCTCCATTATTTCTTCTTGCTTCATAATTCTCCTTTATCGGGTTCGTTGACTAGTTTGTTGGCCGTTATGTCCGTTGACTGTTAACGGACTAACGATCAACGGTCAACGAATTCATTTCTTCCAAAATCTTTCCCACCGCCTCTACCGGGTCGTCTGCCTGAATTATCGGCCTGCCAACAACAAGATAATCCGCTCCTTCTCTCAGCGCTTGTTTTGGGGTGAGGATTCTTTTCTGATCCCCTGAAACTGCCCATTCCGGCCGGATTCCTGGAGTTACTACCACAAAGTCTCTGCCCATAGTTTCTTTTATCATCTTTGCTTCCTGGGATGACGCCACCACACCGTCAAGCCCCGCTCTTTCAGCAAGAGCGGCAAGCTCAAACACTTTATCCATCACACTTCCGGAAAGCCCGATCTCCTGTATGTCTTTTTCTCCCATACTTGTAAGAATCGTCACTCCCAAAAGGATAGTTTTTTCGCCTTCAAGCTCCTCTTGAACAATTTTCGCTTCCCGCGCGGCAGTTTCCAGCATCTTGAGGCCTCCAAGGCAGTGAAAATTCATCATAAACACGCCCTTTTTTACAGCGCACCGAACAACATTTCTCACAGTATTAGGAATATCATGTATTTTTAAATCTAAAAACACTTTCTTCCCTGCAGTTTCCAGTTTGTTTAACAGCGCCTGGCCAAATCCTGTAAAAGGAGCTATTCCCACTTTAAAAATGTCAACATCGTCAGACAACATATCCACGAGACTCTCCGCTCTTTCAAAACTATCCACGTCTAAGGCCACTATAAGTTTCTCTTTAGGATTCATGTTTGTAACCGCCCTGTTATGCTAGCCGCTTTTTTTATTTTTTTCTTCTTTAAATAATCCTTAAACTCTTTTAAAATTCTACCATACGCGTCAGGATCAGCAAAATTCGCGGTTCCTATCTGCACCGCCGCGGCTCCGCATAACATAAATTCAACAGCGTCTAACCCTGTCATGATACCGCCGATCCCTATAACGGGGACATCCACCCTATTATACACATCCCACACGGCTTTTAAAGCCATTGGTTTTATTGCCGGGCCGCTAAGGCCTCCCGTTATGTTTCCCAGAACCGGCTTCATCGTTTCAGCCTCTACTGCCATTGCTGAATATGTGTTAACCAAAGATACCGCGTCTATTCCCGCGTCTTCGACAGCTTTAGCTATCAGGCTTATATCTGTCACGTTTGGGCTAAGCTTCGCGATAAGCGCCGCTTTGGTTCTTTTTCTAACAGAAGAAACTATCTTTTTTGCACTTTCAGGATCTTGAGATATTAGTTTATATCTTGTCTCTTTATGCCTCACATTCGGGCAAGATAGGTTTAACTCTATCGCGTCCGGAGTTTCCTCCTCTAACTTTTCCACACATCTAATAAACTCTTCCGCGCAAAACCCCGCGACACTTACTATTATTTTAGTTCCTATTTTCCTTAAGAATGGATATTTTTCTTTTTTAAAATTGTCTATTCCTTTATTTTCAAGCCCTATGGAATTAAGAAGGCCTGAAGCTGTTTCCACAATCCTGGGCGGCGCGTTTCCCTCCCTCGCGTTCAAGGTAACGGTTTTAGTTATAATAGCCCCTACGTTTTTCAGATCCACAAAATCCGCGAATTCCTCCGCGTATCCAAAGGTTCCTGACGCGGCCCATAAAGGATTTGAGAATACTATATCACCGATTCTTACAGTTAGATCCATCCCACTCAATCTCCTCCGCGTTAAACACCGGGCCGTCTTTACAAACAAGCCTATACCCCTCTTTCGCGCGTACCGCGCAGCCCAGGCAAGCCCCAACTCCGCATGCCATATACGCGTCGAGAGATACCCGCGCAGGGATGTTCGCTTTTTTCGCTATCTTGGCAAGAGCAGAGAGCATCGGCCTGGGGCCGCAGGCGTAGATAGTGAATAGTGAATGGTGAATAGCCGCTAGTCTTCGTATGTAAGATTCAAGAATGTCTGTAACGTACCCTTTATGGCCTTGGGTGCCGTCTTCTGTGGCGAGGTATACTTTCGCGCCCATTTTTTCTAATTCTTTCGCGCGTAAGATGTGATTTCCCGTTGAGGCCCCTATAAAAAATTCAATTTTCTTTTTCTTCTTCAATATCTCTTCTGCCAAAAAAAATAACGGCGCTATGCCGTGGCCTCCCGCAACGATTATCGCTGTATTGTTTTTCTGTTTCAAAAAAAGTTCTAACTCAAATCCATTGCCAAGCGGCCCCAAAACGCTTACTTTCTCACCCTTTTTTTTTGTTGAAATTAACTTAGTTCCTTCTCCCACAGTCTTATAGAGTACGCTAATAGTGTCCGCCCCTCTGATGTGAATCCCCAAAGGAATCCGCAAAAGTGGATTTGTTCCTGATTCTTGTGTTTTTACTGTTACAAACTGCCCCGGCTGTGAGACCTTTGCTATCAGAGGAGCGCTAAGTTTCATCAAAAAATGATCCGGCGCGATTTGTTTGTTAGAAATGATTTTCGCCGTTATTGTTTGTGTATTTCTTTTCATTCGAACGTCTTTAACTCCTTAGCCGTTAATACTTCCTTCTCTCATCACGATTCGTCCCTCAATAATCACATCTGTAACCGCGCCTTTGAGCCTCTTCCCGATAAAAGGAGAATTCGATGATTTTGATTCTCTGCTTTCCTTGTCATAGTTCCATTCTTTATCCGGATCGATTACGACAACATCAGCAACCGCGCCCTGTTTTAAGGTCCCCCTATTATACTCTAAAATCTCAGCCGGCGCTGAGCTTAATTTCTTTATAAGCTCAGTCCAGTCTAATATCTTCTCATCTATCAATTTTGTGATACACAGAGAAAGCGCTGTTTCTAATCCAATCATGCCAAACGGCGCGTAATCGAATTCTTTTTGTTTTTCATTTTCAAGATGAGGCGCGTGATCTGTCGCGATAGCGTCAATAGTGCCGTCGCTAAGCCCCAGTTTAATAGCTTTTACATCTTCCTCCCCGCGCAGGGGCGGATTGACCTTCACATTGGTATCATACCCCTTTAACGCTTCATCCGTAAGAGAAAAATGATGCGGCGTCGCCTCCGCGGTTACTTTTACTCCTCTTTTTTTCGCGAGCCTTATAATCTCCACACTTTCGGCAGTGCTTACATGCGCGATATGCAGGCGCGCTCCCGTTAACTCCGCGAGCCGTATATCCCTGGCGACTATCGAACTTTCCGCCAAAGCGGGTATCGGCTTTAGCCCCAGCACTGTTGAAAAATATCCTTCATGCATCACTCCTTCATTCGAGAGAGAAGAGTCCTCGCAATGAGAGATAACAAGAAGCCCCAACATTGAAGCGTATTCCATAGCTCTTCGTAAAAGCAAGGCGTCTTCCACTGAACTGCCGTCATCTGAAACCGCCAGGCACCACGCCTTCTTAATTTCCGCCATTTCAGAAATTTCTTTGCCGTGCCTATTTTTCGTTATTGCCGCTATCGGTAAAACATTGGCAAGGTTTATCTCCTCCGCTTTGTTTAGTAAAAATTTTACACCGGCATAACTGTCACACGCGGGCGCAGTATTCGGCATCGCGCATACTGTCGTGAACCCTCCCCTTACCGCGGCTCTCGTCCCTGAATATATCGTCTCGGCCGTTTCTCCTCCCGGTTCCCTCAGATGTGTATGCATGTCAATAAAACCGGGCGCGACAATCTTGCCCTTCGCGTCAATTGTCTCCTTTGCCTTTGTCTTGATAGCGGGTCCGATACAAGAAACCTTCCCCTCTTCTATCAGAATGTCCGAGATTTGATCTATTCCTTGCGCCGGGTCTATTATTCTGCCATTTTTAATTAGAATGCTCATTTTCTCTCCACTTTACTGTTTTTTCCCTCTCACTCTTTGCCAACTCCATCCACTTTGTCCCCTTTTATCCGCCCTAATAGGAATAACACCGCCATCCGTACCGCCACTCCATTTGTTACCTGCTCAAGGATGACTGAAAAATCTCCATCCGCGACATCCTGGCTAAGTTCAATTCCTCTATTTATCGGCCCGGGATGCATTATAAGAACATCCTTTTTGGCATACTTACATAAAGCTTCTTTTGTAATCCCATATTCTGACACATATTCTCTAATACTGGGGAAAAACGCGTTTTTCTGTCTTTCAAGCTGAATTCTTAGGATATTGAGCACATCCGCGTTTTTAAGCGCTTTTTTAATATCGTAGGTAACAACAACTCCCATCTTTTCTATCTCTTTGGGTATCAATGTCTTAGGCCCGCACACACAAACATTCGCCCCAAGTTTTGTTAAAGCCCAAATGTTGCTACGCGCTACCCTTGAGTGGGCAATATCTCCTATTATACTTACGTTAAGCCCTTTTATCTTTCCTAAACGGTCCCGAATTGTAAAAGTATCCAGCAAAGCCTGCGTGGGATGTTCGTGCGCCCCGTCTCCGGCATTAATCACAGACGCGTTAACACATTTAGAAAGAAAATGAGCGGCCCCCGCGCATGAATGCCTGATAATTATCATATCAATCTTCATAGCTTCAAGGTTTTTCGCGGTATCCTTCAGCGTTTCTCCTTTGAGAAAACTTGAAGAGTTTGTCGCGACGCTTAGAGTATCAGCGCTTAATCTTTTTGCCGCGAGCTCAAAAGATGCCCGCGTCCTGGTTGAAGGCTCGCAAAACAAAGTTACAATCGTTTTGCCTCTCAAGGTGGGAACTTTTGGTATCGCCCTTGCCAATATTTCTTTAAAACCAACGGTCTGGTCTAGGATGAGATTGATTTCTTCAGGGGAAAGCTCCTCCACGCTCAACAAATGTTTTTTCGTCCAATTTGATACAGTTTCTATATTCACAGCTTCCCCCTCTATTCTGAAATTATCACTTCCTCTGTCCCGTCAATTTCCTTTATTTTCACCTCTATACTTTGACCTTTAGATGTTGGTATGTTTTTCCCGACAAAATCCGGCCTTATGGGCAATTCTCTATGCCCCCGGTCTATCAAAACCGCTAACTGTATGTTGGCAGGCCTGCCAAAATCAATCAGTTCATCCAATGCGCACCTGATTGTCCGGCCGGTGAACAAAACATCATCCACAAGGACTATTCTTTTCCCGGTTATATCAAAATCTATTTCCGTTGAACGCACTACCGGCTGCTCTGCTACCTCTGTAAGGTCATCTCTATACATTGTGATGTCTATCGCTCCTACCGGAACTTCTTTCTTCTCAATTAGTTGTATATTTTCCGCTATCCTTTCGGCCAAAACCGCGCCTCTGGTTCTAACTCCAATAATAACCAGATTCTCCGCGCCCTGGTTTTTCTCCAAAACTTCGTGCGCTATCCTCCGCAAAGTTCTCTTTATCCCTTCGGCATCCAACACTATTGATTTAATCTCTTTTTTCATCTTCTCCCCTTCACTAATGTCTCAGATGTTATCCCCGTACTATTGATTTAATCCCTTTTCCCCTCTTCTCCCCTTCACTAATGTCTCAGATGTTATCCCCGTACTATTGATTTAATCCCTTTTCCCCTCTTCTCC
>JBDRBY010000011.1:0-5828 GCA_043822245.1 Candidatus Omnitrophota bacterium | reverse complement strand
AGCTGTTTCCTTTTTCAAAGGGGGGAAAAGAGCTGTTTCCTTTTTCAAAGGGGGGAAAAGAGCTGTTTCCTTTTTCAAAGGGGGGAAAAGAGCTGTTTCCTTTTTCAAAGGGGGGAAAAGAGCTGTTTCCTTTTTCCTTTTCAATGTTTCTTTGGCCGCTCTAACTACTTCTTCTACTGTTATCGCGAGCATGCACTTATAATTAAGTTCGCATTTAGTGTCTTTGCACACGGAGCAACCCGCGTCCTTATGAAATACTGTGTGCCCGTGCCCCCATGGCCTCCATCTTGTCGGGGACACGCCTTGAATCTTCCTTCCAAACAACGCGATAACCGGAACCTTTAGCGCCGCGGCCATATGCATAGGACCGGTGTCATTGCCTATAAAAACCGAAGCCTTTTCTAAACACGCGGCAAGTTGTTTTAAATCAAATAATCCCGAAAAATTTAACGCGGCACCGCCTGAATCCATAACAATTTTATCCGCCAAGGCTTTTTCCCGCGCCGTGCCGATAATAGCGATAGAACATTCTACCTCTTTTTTTAATCTTTTGGTTACTTCCGCGTAATTTTCTTTCGGCCACATTTTAGCGGTATTGCTGGACCCTGGATGAATAGTTATTAAAACCTTTTTTGTATCAACCCCTTTTCGGGCGAATAGTTCTTCAACATATTTCTCTGCCGTTTTATTCAAAACCAAACGCGGCGGCCGCGCGAACGTCTCTATATTCAACTTTCTCAGTAAATCCATATTATATTCAATTTCGTGTTTTTCCCCTGAGTCTCTTTCGTCAGGGATAGCGGCATTCAACAAAAACCCCCATTTTCTGTTATATCCCGCGCGAAGTGGTATCCCTGCCAAAAACGAGGCTAGATGTAAAATTTTGTGGGGATTCAGCACGATGGCAAGATCAAAATGTTTTTCGTGTAATATCCGCGCGAGTCTTATCGCTTTTAAGAACCATGCCTTTTTTTCAAAAGTATCCACAGTAAGAACTTCCGAAACATCATCTCTACCGTCAATAATATCTCGCGCGTATTCTGAAGTAACAAATGTAATATCCGCCTGGGGATAGGCTGTCTTGACGCAGTCAATAACGGAACTAGCCAAAAGCACCTCTCCTACGCGGTCCGTGCGAAAAATTACTATTTTGGTTCTAATTATTTGCATGACTACAGATCCCTGATATTTTGCTTGGTTTGACTTGGTTCGCTACGCACCGAAAAATTCCGGGATGACAGAATTGACTAGCCTAAAAAAAACCTTTTACTGTGTTTATTATGTAGTCTATCTTTTCCTCGGTAAGTTCCGGATAAATCGGTAAGGAAAGGACCTTTTCGGCCATTTTTTCAGAAATGGGGAAACTTCCGATAGAATATTTTAAATTTTTGTAACACGGCTGAAGGTGAAGAGGAACCGGGTAATAAACACGCGCGGCTATGCCTTTATTATTAAGGTACTCCCGAAAATCATCACGCTCTTCTACCGCGATAGTGTACTGGTGATAAGTATGCATGTTGGATTCAGAGACCTTTGGTACTTTAATCCCAAGAGGCGAGAATTCTTTATCAAACCGGCCGGCTATATTTCTTCTGGCTTGGAGCCATTCATCAAGCTTTTTGAGTTTAACGCGCAATACGGCCGCGTGAAGGCTGTCGAGACGTGAATTGTACCCGATCTCTTCATGGATATACGTCTGGCGGCTGCCATGCACACGCAACTCTTTTATTTTCTCTATTGTGTGTTTATCATTGGACACCACCATTCCGCCGTCGCCAAAAGCGCCTAAATTTTTGCTTGGAAAAAAACTCAGGCACCCCGCGTGGCCGAAACTTCCCGCTTTTTCCCCTTTGTAAGACGCGCCTATCGCCTGGGCGCAGTCTTCTATCACCTTTAGATTATATTTTTCAGCTATCTCCATAACACGCCGCGTATCGGCACACTGGCCGTAAAGATGTACCGGAATGACCGCTTTAATCAAAGAACGCGTTTCGCGAGACGTATCTTCAATTAGAGCTTTAACCTTATCAGGATCAATGTTATATGTGTCAGGGTCTATATCTACAAATAAAGGTTTTGCGCCCAGGACAGATATCGCTTCGGCTGTGGCAAAAAATGTAAACGGCGTGGTAATAACAAAATCACCGCTCGCGACACCCAACGCCTTTAAAGCAAGAATAAGAGCGTCTGTACCGGAAGCCACTCCCGCGGCGTAAGCAACTTGGCAATAATCGGCAATTTCACTTTCAAGTTCAGATACTTCATTTGAAAGTATAAAATTCTGCGTTTCCACAACCGCCATTAAAACTTCATCAATTTCTTTTTTTATTGAATGGTACTGCGCCTTAAGATCCAAAAGTGGTATATTCATATGTTTACAGTTTTATTATTTTATCCGATTTTATTTTGTTTTCCTCACACGCGTTTCTGGTGTCAAATATTACGCTAGAATTACATACTATCTTTTTGTAATCAATACAACTATGGTCTGTCACAATTATCACAAGATCTTGCTTTTGTATTTTTGTCTTTGAGAGAATACACGATTTCTCTTTGATGCTGTCCATATTTATCTTTGGTACATAGGGATCATGGTATGACACAACGGCTTTGTTCTTTTTAAGCAAAGAGATTATATCTAAAGAAGGAGATTCCCGCAAATCATTTATGTCTTTTTTGTAGGATACGCCGATGATAAGTATATTGGCATTGCTAATCTGTTTACCGCGGCTTGAAAGTATAGATTTTGCTCTTTTAACGATATATGAAGGAATACTACGGTTGACTACAGCCGCCAGATCTATCATTTTTGTCTTAAATCCTACTTTACGCGCTTTCCATGACAAATACATGGGGTCTGCCGGAATACAGTGCCCCCCGATTCCAGGGCCCGGATAAAACGGCATAAAACCAAACGGTTTTGTCTTAGCGGCTTTTATCACTTCCCAGACGTCTATCTTTAACCTATGGCAAAGATCGGCAAATTCATTAATAAGCCCGATATTAACTATGCGAAATGTGTTTTCCAATAGTTTTGTAACTTCGGCGGTTTCCGGAGTTGAAGCGGAAATTACTTTTTTAATAATAAGTGAATATATTATTTTTCCCATCTCCGTACCCTCCGGAGTGAATCCACCGATAATTTTGGGGATATTCTTTAGATCATATTTTTTGTTTCCCGGGTCTATTCTTTCAGGTGAAAACGCCAGATGAAAATCTTCTCCTACTTTTAAACCGCTTGTCTGTAGAATAGGTAAAATTACTTCTCTTGTCGTGCCCGGATAAGTAGTACTCTCAAGAATAACAACCTGCCCTCTGCGCAGGAAACGGCGCATGGTATTACTAACGCTTACCACATAAGAAATGTCCGGCTCATGAATCTTATTCAAAGGGGTAGGCACACAGATGATAATAACATCCGACTCAGCCAAAACTTTTTCCTTTGAAGTAACCCGAAATTTACCGCCTTCTAGTAGGCGTTTAATGTCTCCCCCTGAAATATCAGTTACATAAGAAACCCCTCTCCTCAAGTCTTTTACGCGCTGTTTGTTAGAATCAAGCCCGTTTACCGTAAAGCCTTTTTTAACAAATTCAAGCGCGATCGGAAGCCCCACATATCCTAATCCTACAACTGAAATAACCACGTCTTTATTTTTTATCTTTCTTTTTAGTTCGGAATAAATAGTCATGTTTTACTCTTTTTTCTTTCTGGCCCTGATGTAATCTAATAATGCTTCCTGCCAAGGACGCATTTTATGGCCCGTGGCGTTTTGAAATTTAGTTATCTCAAGCGCTGAAAAACCCGGCCTTTTCGCGGGCCTCGCCAATTCATCGGAACTTATTGGATTAACTTTAATTTGGCCGTCCCTGTCTATCTCCTTCAATATTTCGCGGGCGAAATCATACCAGGTGCACCATCCGGAATTCGAAATGTGAAAAATATCCCTCCCGCCCTTTCCCCGTGATAAAATAACACTACGAAGCGCGTAAGCTAAATCTTTAGCGTACGTGGGACACCCTGTCTGGTCATTAACAACACGCAAGAAGGTTTCTGTTTCAGCTTTTAAAATAATAGTATCAACAAAATTTCTACCATTTTCGCCGTAAAGCCAGCTCGTTCGCGCAATTACATATTGCTCAAGAATTCGCGCGATTTCTTTCTCAGCTTCCCATTTAGTTTTTCCGTAAAAATTAACAGGCTGAGGGCTATCATTTTCCACATACGGCTTACTTTTCGATCCTTCAAACACAAAATCTGTACTTATAAACATAAAAAACGCGCCGTTTTTCTTTGAAATTTCAGCTATTCTCCGAACAGTTTCAGTATTAAGCAGGTAAGCTGTTTCGTGATCTTTCTCACATCCATCCACATCAGTAAAAGCCGCGGTATGGATAACTATATCCGGATTCTCTCTGTCAAATATCTTTTTAACAGCCTTGGTATCTAAAATATCTTCTCTATAAAATGCCACTTCAGGGAAGCGAACCATCGGGCTTTTTTTATCAACTCCTGCCACCTGATTACCCTCTCCGATAACCCTGCACACTTCCGTCCCCAACATCCCGCTGGACCCTGTAACCAGTACCTTCATTCCACCACCCTCCCATTCACTATCCCCTATTCCCTATTCACTATCCACTATCTACCACTTAACTATGTGCGCGGTTTCTTTGAGAGCGTTCCACCAAGTCTTGTTATCCTCATACCACTTAACGGTTTCCATAAGCCTTATTTCAAAATTTTTGGGGCCATTCCATCCCAGCGCCTTGATCTTGGAGGAGTCTAACGCGTAACGCCTGTCATGGCCCGGCCGATCATTGACATATTCTATAAAAGTTTCATTCTTATTCATAGCTGAAAGAAGTTTTTTAGTCAATTCAAAATTGGTTACGCGATTTTCTCCTCCAACATTATATACTTCACCAACCCGGCCTTTATTCAAAATTAAATCAATAGCCGCCAAATTGTCTTCGACAAACAGCCATTCCCTAATATTCCCGCCGTCACCATAAAGAGGGACTTTTTGCTCCCGCAGAAGATTGGTAATAAAAAGCGGCATAACTTTTTCTGGGTACTGAAAAGGCCCAAAATTGTTAGAACTTCTTACTACACTTACCGGCAGGCCGTACGTTGTGTAATAAGACAACGCCAATAAATCTCCCGCCGCCTTAGCCGCGGAATACGGGCTATTCGGTTTTAAAGCGTCTTCTTCTTTTGAAAATCCTTTTGAGACACTGCCATATACCTCATCTGTACTGATTTGAACAAAACGGTTAATATTTGATTTTCTCGCCGCGTCTAACAGATTTTTTACTCCGAAAACATTTGTCCGCAAAAAATCGTCCGGATACTTAATTGATCTATCTACGTGCGTTTCCGCCGCGAAATTTATAACCGCGTCTGTTTTATGTATCAACTTTTCGACTATTTCTTTGTCACAAATATCACCTTTGACAAATGAATACCTTTCTTCACCGGCAATATCCATCAGATTTTCGAGATTGCCGCAATATGTCAGTTTATCCAAATTAATTATTTCTATGTCAGAATACCGGCGTAGCATGAAACGTATAAAATTCGACCCAATAAAACCAGCGCCTCCGGTTACCAATAAACGCATGTTATTTCCGCCTCCGCGACGGACTGTGGCCGACGCGTGTTAAATCCCCCTAGCCCCCTTTTTCAAAGGGGGGAAAGCTTTTGTCTGCTTTTTCAAAAAAAAGGAAAGCTTTTGTCTGCTTTTTCAAAAAAAAGGAAAGCTTTTGTCTGCTTTTTCAAAAAAAAGGAAAGCTTTTGTCTGCTTTTTCAAAAAAAAGGAAAGCTTTTG
>JBDRBY010000010.1:0-11209 GCA_043822245.1 Candidatus Omnitrophota bacterium | reverse complement strand
CAAAGGATTGATTGTTAAATCATAAATAAAGTAACCATAAATGTCAAGCGGCCGGTTGCTTATTAGCATAACAAAATTTTATACTACAATGAGAACATACAGTCTATTGACTAATTGTTCTTTGAATATAAATTATTTCTCCATGAGTGATTGATAGCATGTGTTTCAAGTTTTCAGGGGAGAGTCCCCGATGATAAAGATTTCCATAGTTGGACTGGGGCTTATTGGCGGATCTATCGGCCTTGCTTTAAAGAGTACAGCGAGGAGAAGTTATTTTATTTCCGGGTTCACTCGAAGCCAGGGAAATGCACAAATAGCTTTAAAGCGAGGGGCAATAGATACAGTAGAAACCGATTATGGAAGACTTCTTAAGATAACCCTGGCAAACGGAGACACCGAAGTTTACACATACTACGGAACAAATTCAATAATGGAAACAAAGACAGTAACAACGGGTTCAGACACGATAATATACACGTATCGTGATGACGCTTCAAATCTCTTGTGGAAAAAGCAAATGGTTGATGGAACGGTATACGAATATAGAAATGAACGTTTTTATAATTTCGACGATGGTGACATGATGAATGATTATGGGCGGCTTTTAAAAGAGACAAAACCAAATGGTGATACGGAGTCGTATATGTACTATGGCAGTATATCGAATGTAAAAACAAAAACAGTAACAGAAATCACGACGGGTAACGTCACTGTTTACACATACTATAACGATAGCAATGGGAGAATGGCAATCAAGATTTTGCCGGACGGCACAGTTTATAAGCATTATAACGAGTCCTTCTTTGATAATAACACACCGTTAAAATCGGAGGACGATTATGGCAGGATGTATCAGGTTGTTACAACTGATGGTAAAACTTTGACCTATGAAGCCTATTATGAAGGGACAGATCTGACGGCGAAGATGTCTGAAATAAGCAATTATTCCGGAGATTTATATTTTTTCTACAATGACTATACAATAAATTATGCGGATGATCTCAACAACGAGATCGGGTTTAGGAAAGAAGACTCAAACGGTGACATCTATGAATTCAAATTAAGAAACGGAGTGTATCACCTTTATAAAAAGGTATGGGCCGCGGGGAATAGGACGTTTTGGTATTTTTGGGATGGGCTTGAAGAATTGAATAAGCTTGGGCTTGGTGTAATGGTTGAACCGCCGACATCTTGGAGCTATGAAATCTGGGTAGGGTATCCTTTTAACCGTAATTCTCCCGATCCCACGAATCCTGAAGTAGGTTGGTATGGATCTTTTCCTGTTGAAAATCCTGATGACAAGCCGGAATTAGGCGCTTGGCCGCCTTCAAATGTTGATTATCCTACAGCAGGCGGCCCGCTTTCTCTTGTCCTTGACCAGGGGGTGGAGTTCATAGAGGCAGAAAATAAAGCTCCGGTTATCAATATGAGTAGTTTTCTGGAGAATGTAGAAAAATTAAAAAGCAAAACAGAAGGCGCGGGTGTAATTGTAGCTTTGTTGGATACCGGCGAGGAAGGGCACGGACTTGAAACAGCGAGTGTTATCAGGAGCGAAGCTTCTGAAGTGGATATTATGTCTCTCAAAGTTTTTGATGAGGGGAGCACTTCATCAAAAATTATCGCGGAAGCGATAAGATACGCGGTTGATAACAGCGCGGATGTGCTGTGCCTGCCTTTCAGCCTTCTACCGGTTAATGATCCGGTAGAAGACGCGATAAATTACGCTTTGGATAAAGGAGTTATACTTATTGCCGCCGCGGGTAATGACGGCTCTGAAATATTGAAAAACAGCCTCGCGGCGCAAAATGGAATTATAACTATCGGTTCAGCCGATAATGACGGTAAAATATCAGCGTGGAGTAACTATGGCAGTGAGCTGGATCTTTTTGCCCCATGGGATGTGATAACTTTAGATAATTCTGAAAATAAAGCGGGAACTTCTTTTTCCGCGGCTTTTGTAACCGGCCTTACAGCCCTTATTCTTTCGGAAAATCCAGGAATGACACGAGAAGATGTTTTGTTAGGACTGAAAAATATACTGACCCCATTTAACGCGGAGGATATGTTATATCAGGATTATTGTTCTCTCTTGCTTTTGGGAGAAATAGTACCTGTGGCGAGTAATGAAAATAGTGTAAACGGGGATGAAATGGTTTCTAAATGTGAAATGCAAAATAAGAAGAAAGAACAGTTTAACGGCCATTCTATGGTGGTTGACATTTGTGCCTATGAAAAATCTTATAACGAATATAAAAATATGGTTTAATAAAAACGGAGGGAATTAAAGTGAATAATGATAAAAGAAAAAGCGGGCGTATAAAGGTTCATATCCCTATAAGGTATCGAAAGTTAAAAGATAGCGATAGCGTGAAGGAAGGGTTTTCCATAAGCAAAGATTTGGGAATTGGCGGGATTAGATTCAGGATTACGGAATTTATTTCCATGGCGTGTAAATTGATAGTAGAAGTGGAGGTTCCGAATTTGGAAAAGCCCCTCAAGGCTATTTCTAAAGTAGTATGGATTCGTAAAACAAATTCTCCCAATGAATATGAAGTAGGAAACCAGTTTATTGAGATGTCAAGAGAAGATAAAGACCTTATCGCGGAATA
The DNA here is from genome assembly GCA_043822245.1 of Candidatus Omnitrophota bacterium. GTDB lineage: Bacteria > Omnitrophota > Gorgyraeia > Tantalellales > Tantalellaceae > JBDRBY01. The sequence continues at coordinate 8,600 of JBDRBY010000010.1, read as the reverse complement.
TATTGATGGACATGATTAAAATTATTGGTGTTAGGAATTTTTTTTTAAAAGTTTGATTAAAAAATTTCCACCTTTTGGTTTTATGTGGTATACTAAAGCGTCTTAGGAAAAAGGCTCTTCTTGATGGGAAGGATAGAAAAACAACTCAGGCAAAGCGAAAGAAATAGTAAAATGAGGGTGTGTTTTATTTTTGCGTGGGGTAGTTAAAAGGAAAAGTAAATCTAACCTAAGAGAGAGAGGAAATTATGAATGAATGTGCCGAAAAGAGACACGCTCCAAGGGTGAATACGTATATCCCCTTACGGTATCGCAAATTAGGGGACAGTGAGTCGGTGTTGAGAGGTGCCACGGTTACCAAAAATTTGGCGCAGGGTGGAGTTCGCTTTAAGGTGACGGAGTTTATCTCAAGAGCATGCAGGCTTATCGTGGAATTAGATATGCCGATGCTGGCGAATCCGGTTAGAGCTATCTCCAAGGTAGCATGGATCCGGAAAACGTCTTCTGGAGATGATTTTGAAATTGGTAGTCAGTTTTTGGAAATGTCCAAAAATGACAAACGGCTGGTTTTGGAGTATATCAACAGCATAGTAAAATATGATGAGCCGGAAGCGAAATCTGTCAGTGATGTTCAGACAGAGAGTATCAAAACGGACGAAAATTCTCAGATATCGTAGTCTTCGTTGTGTCTCGCGCCTTCGCGATACACGGCGTCTTGCGGGCAAAACCTCAGGACGCGTCTTCTGCTTACTCGCCTTGACCTTATTCTAATTGACACCAAGAGCTTTTGTGAGATAGAATACAGGCTGTTATGATAAAGACACTTATCAGCTTACTGATTATTTTTATTTTTCTTAGTGAGGGCCCTTGCTACGCGTTTTGGGTCTGGACCCCTAAGAGCAAAACCGCGGTCAATCCCAAATTCGCGGTAAAAGACGATCCTTATGCTCAATTTGAGTGGGCTATGCAGTTTTTTAAGCAATATGAATTTGGGCGTGCCGCGGAAGAGTTTAGCAGATTAACCAAGAATTACCCGGATTCAGAATGGGCCGCGGAAGCGCAGTATTACGCGGGCCGATCTTATGAAGAAATGGGGAAGTACTATTTCGCCTTTCAAAATTATCAAAAGACCATAGATGATTATCCATATTCCCGCCGCGTGAATGAAATTATTAAACGCCAATATAACATCGCTAACATTTTTCAAACAAAAGAAACTTCCAAATTGATGGATTTGGAATTGACCTTGTCAATTGATAGGGCGGTAACTATTTACAAGCAAATAATAGAAAACAGCCCGTTTGGAGAGTATGCTGATAAATCGTTATATAAAAGCGCGGAGTGTTATAGGAGGATGATGCAGCATAAAGACGCTATGGAAGCTTATGAGCGGATAGTAAACGATTATCCTGACAGCAAACTGGTACCGGAAGCAAAGTACCAGCTCGCTTACACGAAATATGAAGCTTCTCTTGAGCCGGAATATGATCAGGAAAGTACAGATGAAGCGATTAATGAATTTAAGGAGATATCGGATACAACTGCTATTCCGGCTATAGCCATGGAAGCAAAAAAGGTTTTCAAAGAACTTAAAAATCGAAAAGCCGGCAGTGAACTAAAGGTCGCGGAATTTTATGAACGTCAAAAGAAGTATAAGAGTGCTGTTATGTACTACGAAGAAATCCTCCGCCAGTTTCCGAATACGGACGCCGCGGAATATGCTCAGGGAAAAATAAAAGTTTTAATTCAAAAAGGTGAGGCCGGATGAAAATTATAAGTCTTTTAGCTTTATTGTGTTGCGCGGCAACAAGCGGGTGCGGATATACCACGAATTCGCTTCTGCCTCCGGAATTGAGTTCTATACACGTTAAAAATTTTGCCAACAAAATAGATCCGGGAAAAGAAATTTCTGATAAAAGAGCGAGTTATTCTTACCGGTCAGGATTGGAAATTGACATAACTAAGGCAGTGATAGATAAATTTGTGTTTGATAAAAATTTAGAAATCAAAAGCGAGGACAAAAGCGCTCTTGTCCTTAAAGGCGAATTGATTGATTTTCGAAAATATACCTTAAGCTACGACAGTGATGACAATGTTGAAGAGTATAGGGTTGAAATAATAGTTAACTTAGAAATGTACAATAACCTCACAGGCAAGATTATGTGGACTGAAAAAAGTTTTATGGGAGAAGATACTTACACATTGACCGGCCCTAACACAAAAACAGAAAGCACGGCGATCCAGGAAGCGGTCGAAGATCTTGCGCAGAGAATTGAGGAACGGATTATTGAGGCCTGGTAAGTACGGATGAATTATTTAATAGTCGGCGATGATGAGTACATAAAAAAAGTTGAATCTGTAAAAATAAAAAATAAGTTCCTTTCCTCAGGGCAAATTGATCTGAATTATTCCGTTCATGAGGCCGGTAATGTTAAAGATATAATTGATTCCTTAGAGACGGTTCCTTTCTTATCTGAAAAAAGAGTAATTTTTGTTAAAGGAGAAAAGGGGATATCGGATGAATTGATAACCACTTTTTTGGCGTATTTCAAAAGAAATATAACAAGCAGCGTTTTGATTTTATCGGCTGACGCGGCTTTTAAAAAAACTAAACATTACAGCCAGTTTGTTCCTTTTGTGAACGTAATAATGGCGGAGAAACCTTCGCCGCAGACTCTAAGAAATTGGATACATGCTTTTTTAAAAAAAGAAGGCGTAGAGATTTCTTCTGCCGCGGTTGAACTTATAGTTGAATTAAAAGGTCAAGATGCCGCGTTTATAAAAAAAGAACTTGATAAACTTATATGCTATTCGAACCAAAAGAAGATAACCGTAGAGGACGTGGAAAATGTTGTGGGCCGCAGTATATCAGAGTCAGTATTCAAGTTGGTGGATGCCGTCAATGCGGATGACGCGCCTTGGGCGTTTCGAGTACTTAATGACCTTTATGACCAGAAAAAACAGCCGCATGAAATTCTGGGGTATATCAGCTGGCACATAAGAATAATGCAAAAAACAGCCTATTTGTCTAAAAAAGGCGATAGGTTGGAACAGATTGCCGCGGAATTGGGGTATTCTCTCGGGTACACTCGAAAATTAGTGGACCAGTCTAAAAAATATTCCCTAAAAAAATTAAACCAGTGGGTGGCTCTCATTTTTGAAAAAGACAAAGAAATTAAAACCGGCCGGATTCAACCCTTCCTGGCAATCGAGATGCTCCTAACAACCTTTCTTTGCCGGGATGGATGTCAACGGTAGAGACGCGATTTATCGCGTCTCTATGATTACTGCTTTACCTGCATTGTGTAATCTTATATAATAAACGCTATGAAATTACAGAGAAACCGTCCTATCGGGGTTTTTGATTCCGGGCTTGGAGGGCTTACCGTGGTGAAGAGTGTCCATCGTCTGCTTCCGAATGAGGATATTATCTATTTTGGTGATACTGCCCGTGTCCCCTATGGTAATAAGTCTCGTTCAAGTGTTATCCGTTTTTCGCGGGAGATAACCGCTTTTTTAGTGACGCGTGGAGTGAAAATGGTGGTAGTTGCCTGTAATACCGCCTCAAGTTTAAGCTTATCATCTTTAAGGAGAACTTTTCCTGTTCCTATAATCGGAGTTATAAATTCCGGAGTAACAGAGGCTTTGCGTGTTTCTAAAAACAAAAGAATAGCTGTTATCGGAACAAATTCTACTATATCCAGCCGCGTGTACGATATAGAAACGGCAAAGAAAGATCCTTCGTGCCATTTTTATTCACAGAAGTGTCCGCTTTTTGTGCCGCTTGTAGAAAATGGATTAATAAAAGATGAGATCACGTACCAGATAGCGCGGCGGTATTTAAACGGCCTTAAGTCAAAAAATATAGACACGTTAATTTTAGGCTGTACCCATTATCCCGCGCTTAAAGCCGTTATTAAATCCGTTATGCGAGGGGTTAATCTTGTTGATTCATCTTCCATGGTGGCTAAAGATGTTAAGGAGATTTTGCTTGAGAAAGGATTAGCCAGGAGTGCTTCTAGAAGGACAGGCAGGATATCAACTTATGTTAGTGATGACGTGGAAGGGTTCAATAAATCTGCCGGGATATTTTTCAAAAAAAGATTAAAAACCAGGAAGGCAATTCCATGAAATCGCGTAAAATTATGTCTCAAGATATAGAAGAAACTGTGAAGGATTTATGCCTTCGCGCGAATACTGTGATTCGGCCTGATGTCCGGATGGCTTTAGAGACTGCTTACGAAAAGGAAGAAGACCTTTCTATTTCTAAAAAGATGATAGGAATACTTCTTGAAAATGCCCGGATTGCTGAAGAGAAAGCCCTTCCCCTTTGTCAGGATACGGGGATGGTAACCGTGTTTGTTAAACTGGGATCGGAAATTGTGGTAAGCGGCGGAACTTTACCGGATGCTATTAACAAAGGTGTTGAGAAAGCCTACTCGGAAAGTCCTTTTCGTAAATCAGTAGTTGAAAGCCCGATAACACGGAAAAATACTGGAACAAATACTCCGGCAATTATACACATAGAGATAGTGAAGGGAGCGGAACTTGCCATATCTGTTATGCCGAAAGGATTTGGCAGTGAAAATAAAAGCCGGAGTGCTATGTTGAATCCTACCGGTACTCTTGAAAATGTGTCGGATTTTTGTGTTGAAACTGTGAAGATTGCCGGTTCTGACGCGTGCCCCCCGTATATTTTGGGAGTAGGAATAGGCGGAACGATGGAAGAATGCGCTTTACTTGCTAAAAAAGCGTTATTAAGGCCGATTGACCGGAAAAGTCAAAATTCAAGTATTGCTGAAGCGGAACATGAAATAGAAAAACGCGTGAATGATTTAAAAATAGGCGTTATGGGGCTGGGAGGGAAAGTCACAGTGATAGGGGTAAATATAGAGGAAGCGCCGACACATATTGCCGGTTTTCCTATAGCTGTAAATCTTTCATGCCACGCTCTTAGAAGTGCCAGTGCCATGTTATAACAACATTGTCATCCCATCAGGGATCCATACTAGCGAGATTTTATGTCGGAACCGAAAAAAATAAGAACGCCTTTGGAAAGAGAAGATGTGGCTAAACTAAAAGCCGGTGATGAAGTGCTTTTGTCCGGAGTTATTTATACCGCGAGGGATCAGGCTCATCTACGGCTGGCGGAGATGATAAAAAAACATCAACAACTTCCGATTGTCCTTGATAAACAAGTTATATATTATTGCGGACCCGCGCCAAGAGGGAAAGGTGTAATAGGCTCGTGCGGCCCGACTACTTCGAGCAGAATGGACGCTTTCACGCCGGCTATTTTAGAAAAAGGCCTGAAGGGAATGGTTGGGAAGGGCTCCAGGTCAAAACAGGTTGAGGCGGAGATAAAACGTTTTTCCGCGGTGTATTTTATCGCTCCGGCCGGAGCGGGGGCGTATCTAAGTTATAGAGTCACTTCATGCGAGATGGTAGCTTTTGAAGATTTAGGGCCCGAAGCAATTTATAGATTGGAAGTGGAGGATTTTCCGCTGGTGGTAGCTGTGGATTCTGAGGGCGGGAGTATTTACTAAAAAAGGAGCGAGATGAGAAAAGACGCGAGAGAAAGGGACGCGATGCGAAAAGTTAAGATAACTACGGACTATATAAAATATGCCGAAGGGTCATGCCTTTTTGAAATCGGGAATACCAAAGTTATATGCACAGCGAGCGTTGAAGACGGAGTGCCTATTTTTTTAAAAGGCAAAAAAAAAGGCTGGGTGACATCTGATTATGCCATGCTGCCCCGTTCTTGTGAGAAAAGAGTTGCAAGAGAGGCTTCAAAAGGAAAAAAAGCCGGAAGGACACATGAAATCCAGCGTTTAATCGGGCGTGTTCTGCGCGGAGTTGTTGAGATGTCTTGTTTGGGAGAGCGGACTATTTGGGTGGATTGTGATGTTATTCAGGCGGATGGAGGTACCCGTTGCGCGAGTATAACCGGAAGCTTTATCGCGTTGTGTTTCGCTTTGAATCATATGAAGAAAGCGGGTATATTAAAAGAAATTCCTATAAAAAATTTTGTGGCGGCTGTGAGTGTGGGAATGGTAGATGGAGTAAGCTGTCTTGATCTCAATTATGAAGAAGATTCAAAAGCGGAAGTTGATATGAACGTGGTAATGACAGAATCCGGAAAGTTTGTTGAAGTGCAAGGAACCGCGGAAAGGGAACCGTTCAGCCGCGATCAAATGAATAAAATGTTAAAACTTGCTCAAAAAGGAATAAAAAAGCTTATAGCTAAACAAAAAACAGTGTTAAAGGGGGTAATTTAATGGCGGAAATACTGATAGCAACTTACAATGTTAAGAAACGCAAAGAATTAGAGCAGTTTTTAAAAGAGTTTGAGGGCGTAGAAGTAAAGACTTTGGCGGATCTTGAAACAGACCCGCCGATTATCGTGGAAGACGGTAAAACTTTTCGCCAAAACGCTGTTAAAAAGGCTGTCACTGTTTCCAGGTTCTTCAAAGGTCTGGTATTGGCTGATGATTCAGGATTGGAAGTAGAGGCTCTGCAGGGTAAGCCCGGGGTAAGATCCGCGAGATTTGCCAGGAAAAACGCCACGGATACTGAAAATAGCAAAAAACTTCTCAGGCTTCTAAATAAAGTGCCTGAAAAAAATAGACGGGCGCGGTTTGTATGCCTCATAGCTCTCGCTCAAGCAGGAATGCTTCTTGATACTTTTGAAGGCGAGATAAAAGGCGAGATAGTTTCAAAACAAAGAGGCAAAAACGGATTCGGTTACGATTCTCTTTTTAGGCCTGCCTCCCGTGAGGAAACCTTCGCGGAGATGGCCCCTTCTGATAAAAACCAGATAAGCCACCGCGCCCAGGCGCTAAAAAAAGTCAAAGAATCAATCCATAAATACTTGTAAAGTTGGGGCCCTTACTCGAACAGTCTCTTCATCCCACCCAAAATTTCATCAAACGGCACGACAGCGACTTGTTTATGAATCGAATAGCGACGTTTGCCGGGATAGATAACCGCAATGCGTTCTATGTCTAAACATTCAAGTGCTGTTTCAATAGATTTTGTCATAGTTGGCGCGTCAGCTCGCTTGACCTCAACACCATACATCCTACCACCTTTAAAAAAAATCAGATCAATTTCAGCCCCCTGATGCGTTGCCCAATAATACACATCATGAGGCTCAACTGAGCGAATGATCTCCTCAATGACAAACCCTTCCCACGACGCGCCACAGATGGGATGACGGGGAAGTTCTTGTTCCGTATTAATTCCGATCAACGCATGCAAAAGCCCTGTATCACGAATGTAAATTTTTGGAGATTTCACCTGACGCTTTTTAGTATTAGCATACCATGGCTGAAGCTGACGAACCATGAACAATCCCGTCAAAATATCCAAATACTTGCGTACGGTAGGATGCGTAAGTCCAAGCGATGAAGCAAAAGGAGATGCATTCCAAATTTTTCCATGACTATGAGCCAGCATGATCCAAAACTTATGCAGTGTTACCACTGGAACATCAAGCCCTTGCGCTTCGCGAAGATCCCTTTCAAGAAACGTTCGGATAAAGTCAATACGCCACACAAGACTATTCTCATCATTCTTGGCTAAAAACGATAAAGGAAAGCCTCCTCTATTCCAAAGACACATTTGCTTCTTTTCTCCGACTTCAGATAACCCAAAGCCTTCCATTTCAATGAGCTCAAGACGACCTGCTAATGATTCAGACGATTGTTTTAATAAATTCGGTGAGGCACTTCCTAAAATCAGAAATTTAGCAGGTAACGGCACACGATCCAAAAGTACACGAAAAACAGGAAAGACATCGGGACGGCGCTGAACTTCATCTATAACCACAACGCCCTTTAACTGCTCAAGAGCAGTTTTTGGATACTCAAAACCAATAAGCGTAGATGGATCTTCAAGGTCAAAATAATTCGGGGAATGAATATCAACAATTTGGCGAGCAAGCGTAGTTTTGCCGCATTGGCGAGGCCCTAGCAGAGCCACAGCCCGGCTTCGACCAAGAGCTTTCTCAATATATTTCTTGTAATAAGAACGTTCTATCATACTTTAAGCATATCATGAAATTTGAAAAAGTCAATTTCAAATTTCATAGAAAACACCCGCTCCGTCTATCAGCGAAAGCGGGGTTAATTGGCACCACCTATTTCACCTGTGGGACAAAAATGGGGTGAGCGGTGGGGCTTGAACCCACGACAACCTGAGCCACAGTCAGGCGCTCTACCAGCTGAGCTACGCCCACCATAAGGAAGTAACAACTTCTCATTTTATGCGCTTATCAGCTTTTCGTCAATCAAAAAATCTCCGTTTAGTTGTACCCCCGTAGGGCAAAGGCAAGCCTTTGCCGAAACCTCTTCCCCTCCGAAATGTAGAGACGCGATTTATCGCGTCTCTCTGAGATAGTGAATAGGGCCGGGCAGGCCCGGCCCCTACCGTACCCGTTTAATGTAGAGACGAGGCACTGCCTCGTCTCTGGTATGGAAAGTCGTGTCAACCTTCCTTTTCAACAATAATCTTTACCGGCTACATTCATATCTATTCTTTGTGTTGTTTGAATAAAAGGCAATGGATACTTCGACGATGAATCAATCTGGTATCCGTAG
>JBDRBY010000009.1:0-24758 GCA_043822245.1 Candidatus Omnitrophota bacterium | reverse complement strand
CCAGAACCTATGTCCCTCTCGATCGCGGCCTTGATAGCTCTCACCGCAAGCTTAGCGCCGTCTTCTGTTAGGATACCAGACTTGTAGGAATCCTCAAGCACGCCAAGTGCATAAGGTGATCCGGATCCTGTTGAGAAAAATCTTCTTTCCTCGTCATACGCACCCAGTGCGTCCATTGAATAAATGACAGGACCCTTTCTGTCTACGCCGCCCAATATTAATTGAACCATGTAAGGCACAAAAGACCAGCGACCGTTCTGCAAAATGTTTGACAGAAGCGTTGCTGCGCCCCTTACTGTCAGGACTCTCTGATTTTGTATCTTGAAAAGCTTCAACTCTGCCCGCATGTATCTTACAAGAGCCTGGGCATCGCCAGCTGCTCCTGCTATAGTCAACCCTATGTTATCCTCCAGCTCAAATATTTTTTCTGATTCTTTGGATGCTATCAGATAACCCATAGTTGATTTTTTCTCTGCAGCCAGAATTACGCCGTCCTTGCAGACTATTCCAACTGTTGTGGTTCCTGTTTTTAATTTTTGTACTTCGTCCATATCAAAACACGTTTCGATTCGTTCTTAATTATTGTTAACGTTGGTCCCTATAAACTTTTTGCTGCTTACTTTCTACCTAGTTATCATATTTGTATAATCATACTGGAATAACATCAGTAGAAACTCAAAACCAACTTAACTATGTATGTGGGGGCGTATTTAAATACCTTGCGGTCAGCAAGGATTTTTATCAGCTCAGACACCCCATTTGAAGAAATTCCTGATTTTATCCCATTTTGATCTTTTGACTATCTGGTAGCCGCAACCAAGACATTTGTCTGTTGCAGGCTCCAATTGGCCGTGCCAGGCTGTGTTCATGATTACATCCGCGCCGCATTTCGGACATCGTTTTTCTTTATTTTCGTGCTCCCCATTAGGCATCCAGTTAACCTCTTAATTAAGTTATACTATCGCAGCGTATTAAGTTTTATTTCTACTTCTTTTCCCATATCTTTACCTTCTTTTCCCATATCTTTACCTTTTTTTCCCATATATCAACTCTTCCTTTTGATTCCGCCGCAATCTTTTTATTTCTATTTCTTTCCGCATAGCTTTTTTCAAAAATTTATATTCTTTATACCAAACCACCCGAACCGGTCCTTTTCCCCGCGTATACCGGGCACCTCGACCCTTCCCATTATGTTCCCCTACCCGCCGCTCCAAATCATTAGTATACCCCGTATAGTAAGTCCCGTCCCGGCACCGGACAATATACGTATAAAATGGACCCCTGCGGGGTTTAACAGTCCCATTCATAATAAGCGGTATTTTAACATATTCAGACAGGCTAAGCAATGGCGGGAAGCTTAACAGGGGTAACAACATACATGAGTTTCTTCTCAAACTCACGGTAACGTTCTTCTCCTCCTTCTTTCCCTGCTTTAAAGATAAAGTCGCCGAGAAAGAATACGGTATCTTCGGGTTTCACCCTCTCGTTATGTTTACGGATGATCACTTCGTTCATTTCCTCAACCGTCTCAAACGGCCGGTTGCTATATCGTATGATATTGGCATGCGAAAAGTGATAATCCGATATCCACCAGTAGTTCATTGTTTTATCCTGTTAATATGCCTTCCTCCGTCAAAAGCCATTTCCACAAAGGAACGGTCTTTACCTCAAAACCATTTAACTTTTCAACTCCTTCAGCGTCTTCTGTTATGATTAACGCGTTTTCACATTTCAATTCTTTCATTGCTTTTTGAAGACTGCGAAACTCTCTATTTTTTGTTTTCTCATCACGCATGCTCCAACAGACTTGAATTAAACTTGTTACGTCCAGCCCATCTTTAACAACAAAATCAACTTCCTTATGCTGGACGTCCTTCCAGTAAAATAGTTCAACGCGCGGATTGGCTATTTGTTTTCGTTTAAGAGCCAGAAAAACAATATTCTCCGCCAATCGGCCAATATTCTCAGAAAACCTAAATCCCACTGAATTACATAAACCAGTATCAATCGCGTAAATCTTGCGGGGGCTTTTTTCTTGCTCCTTTACCTTAAAAGAAAACCTCTTAAGCTGAAATATTAGATAAACATCCTCAAGGTAGCTTGAGAATTTATCAATTGTATCGGACGTTATCTCGAGGTGTTTCGCGATCGAAGAAAAAGTCATAAGATTTCCGGCATTGCTCAGATAATATTTGATTAATGCCTTCATAGCCTTGCTCTTCCTCACGCGGAATCTTTTTATTAAATCTTTTGATAAAAGATCGTCAAAATAATTCAGTAAAACCTCTGTTTTTTTATCTGATAAACTTACCTCGGGGAAAGATCCGTTCTCCATATATTTTCGGAAATGCCCCATTATTTCAGTTTTTTTTCTGTCTACATCAAGCGCTGTATTAACTTTTATATTGTTAAACATTAAGTATTCTGTAAACGAAAGAGGTAAAACACTAAGATCAATGTGTCTTCCTGTTAACAGCGTTCCAAGTTCACGGCTGAGTAAATGAGCGTTTGATCCAGATACAATGATTTTAGTTTTTTTCAGCTCATGCATCATACGCACCCATTTTTCCCACTCATCGATTTCCTGAATTTCATCAAGAAAAATATACGGCGTATCACCAGGAGACATAAATTCTCGATAAACGTCGTATATTTGAATCAGCAATTTATTATCAAGTGATAAGAAGCGAGGATCATCAAAATTGACAAAAAGTATGTTTTCCTTTTTTACGCCCTTATCCGCCAAAAGCCTTCCCATCTGGCGCATGATATAAGACTTGCCTGCTCGTCTAGGACCGGTTATCGTTATTACTTGATTAGAGCCGCTAATAAGTCCTTCCAGTCTATCAATGTAGGAATTCCGTATAAACCCTACATCTTTTTGACCCGCCCACTCATTCCAGCTATCTAATATGTCAAATACCTCTTTTTTCTCCATTAATATTCCTCCTATTCGGCATAATTCTTTAATTTTGCCTATTACAAATGTAAATATACGTCAAAATTAGCATTTTGTCAAGATTTTTCTTTTTCTGGGTCATAAAACCCTAATGTTCACTAATTGGTGAACATTAGCAAAAAGTGAACATTGCGGGTCTGCTATCGGTAAATGTCCTCTCGCCAGTGTACATTTTGAGGTAGTGGACATTTAGAGCCATCCGGCACCCCCTCTTTATTCGAATTTCAGTATAACCCATTTATTTTGTGGCAGTTATATCAGAACTGGGGTCTATTTTTGTCACAAAAAGTATCTATTATTTGTGACAAATGGATCCCCGCTTCTGCTGGGATGACATCGATGTATTGTCGCAAAAAGTATGCAAAATTTGCGGCATGGATGTTCTATGATTTAGAACAAGTGTACTATAATCTGGTACGCTTGGGGATTTTGTCGGTTTTGAAATGCTTATCGATCCAGCCGTTTTTCACCTTATCCCGACTATCGAAGTGCTTCACGTAAGGCTTGATATCCAAGAGCGGCGTGCCGTCCAAAATATCGACTTCCGAAAAGGTGATAGTACTGCCCTTGACGCTTTTCACCTTTACAATCGAGAACCCTATATGATTCGGGCGATGCGGACTGCGTATCGCGAAAATGCCATGTTCTGTATCTTCCAGAAACGGTTTACCGGTAAGCCTCTCTTCTTTTGAGCGATTAAAATGATAGATCAATATAATGTGTGAGAATCCTTCAAGATCTTTCAACCCCGCTTTATATTCAAGGAATAATCTGGCAGTACCGGTAACTCCTCTTTTAAACTTACCCTGAATGGGCATACCTTTAGGTTCTTTATACGGCGTATTGATAATGCCTATGGGTTTTAATTTAATCTGTTTTTTCATAGCCTTCAACGACTTTTGTATACTTCTCGTGTATCATTTTCCGGTCAAATTCCCACATCTCGTTAAGCATAGCATCCTTCTCGGCACCGGTAAAATAATCCATGCAGGGCAGGAAAAAATGCTTATCTTCTTTTTCGATATGCTTGGGATAAAACTTAACCAAGGTTTCTATGTTTGAGACGATGTCCTTTAAGGCCTCTTTATTGCCATTGACATATTTCTCTTTTGCTTCAACAAGATTTTTAACATTGTTTCTGCCCATCTTATGCTCCTCGATAAGCTCTTGCATGATTCTCTGATGTTCATCAGAGATTTTCTTTTTCGCAAGATCCCTGAATAATATGTCCTCCTCTTTACCATGATGACATCTGTCTGCGTATGTCCGTATGAAATCAACTGCCGTATCAATAAAAGCTGGATCAACCCTTCCTTCTTTCCCGAAACTTTCTAGATTACCTTGCATTATCCTTAGCATTCGCTCTATAAGCCTGTGTTCTATCATTAAAGGTCCGACTGGCATCATAATGAACACCTCCTTTCTTGAGATCCTTCGCTTCGCTCAGGATAACGACGTTAACCTATTCCACCAGCGCTGCGGCGAGGGACATCATCGACTTACTATAAATCGTCCATCGGCCAACCAAAGGTTTTGACAAAAACCTTTGGTTGTCACGCCGAATTCTGGTGAGAAAAATGTCGAACAGCTTCATCGTGAGAGATTTTTCCACCGCTCATAATTTGGTGAAACTCTTCCCGCGCCATATCTTTACCTTCTCCTTCTTTTCCCATATCTTTACCTTTTTTTCCCGTGATCCTTTAGCGGAAAAGAATAAAAAAATTGATCGCAATTTGCATTTTCAGCAAAAACATGATATATCCACAACAAGATGAAAATAACAAGAAGCGATTATAAAGAACCCGTTTTGTTGCACTTTAAGAATAAGGACAAGATAATCGATGAACTGATAGACGAAATATTTCGTTTAAAAGAAGAAAACGAAAAACTCAAAAAAAAATAGAAGCCAGCCAAAATATTAAGATATCCCATAAAGAAAAAAAGGAAACGCTGGAAGAAATTAGGCAGACCTGAAGGACATCCCGGCACAACGCGAAAGAAACCGGAAGTAATAGACAATATTGAACATCAGACCTTAAAAGTATGTCCTGATTGCGGGTGTAAAGAATTAACAGAACTTCCTTCTGAAGTGCAGGAACATATCCCGGAAGATCTCGTTCCAGCAAAAGTGGAAGCGACAAAGTATATACAACATGGATATTGGTGTCCATGTTGTAAACAGAAGAAAGAAGCGCCGTATGCCGCGGAAGAGATACCTTATGGATATCTGGGGCCAAATATATTGATACAGGCAGTGTTAATGAAATATCATTAGGGTTTATCATACGATAAAATGGTGGGAATGTTTGGAACATTCAGTTCATTAAAAGTAACAGCCTCAGCTTTGGCACAGGCGTTACAGAGGATAAGCAAGTGGCTGAATGTAGAACAGGGAATTGTATTGGAAGCAATAAGAAAAAGCCCGTATTTGCATATAGATGAGACTGGTTGGAAAATAGCGGGAACAAATCACTGGTTATGGTGTTTTGTAAACAATCGATTGGCACTATACAGGATACGGCGTAGCCGTGGGAGGAAAGTACCGGAAGAAATATTAACGAATGATTATGGAGGAATCGTGATATCAGATTTTTTATCGGCATACGGTAAAAGCGGAAAAAGCAGACAGAGATGTTTAACGCATCTGGCAAGGGATATGGAAAAATACCGGCAAGTAAACAATACAGAGGAATCGCAAAAAGCGTATAAGAAACTCAAACGAATAATAAAAGACGCGTATAGACTGGACATGAGAAGGAAAGAATTAGAAAGCTGGGTATTTTATCGTAGAGTAGAGCGGGTAAAGAAACGATTATGGGATTTCGCGTGCAGATCCTTTAGAGATAATAATTGGAATAGGATATCGAAACGATTACTCAAATATTACGATGAAATAGTAACATTTTTAGAAGTTCCTGGCTTGGCCAAAGATAATAATCATGCAGAAAGAATGATAAAACCAAATGTTATATTCAGGAAGATATCATTTCAAAACATGTCAGAAAAAGGGGCTGAAGCACACGAAATATTAATGTCATTGCTGCAAACTCTCCGCTTGCGAAATGAAGATGTAAAAACATTTTTTGCAAAAGCCTATCTTAAACATCGCCAAGGAAACGATACCCCTATTTTAACTACCGAATAAAATACCGCCTCTAAAAATCTAGAATTTATTCTAATACCAATTACGTTAAATAATTACCTAAAATTTAGCCCAATCACGTGTGCATAAATCCTGAATATTTCCGTCATCATCACAAAAACAATTCCATGCTTCGCAACAAGAATCCAAAATATCATCATAATCTTTAAAATTCGTATTCGATAACTTTATTTTTCGTAGTTGTTGCCATACTTGTTCCATAGGATTAAGCTCTGGCGAATACGGAGGCAACGGCATCAATGTAATGTTATCTGGAATATTTAGAGATTCCGTTGTATGCCAACTTGCTCGCTC
This sequence comes from Candidatus Omnitrophota bacterium, assembly GCA_043822245.1. Lineage (GTDB taxonomy): Bacteria > Omnitrophota > Gorgyraeia > Tantalellales > Tantalellaceae > JBDRBY01. Next base: position 18,342 of record JBDRBY010000009.1, on the reverse strand, counting down.
CATGAGTACAACAGCATGATAGTCTTCTTGTACGTGTCCTGATATTTGCTCCAAATGGAGCTGTGTCATTCCTGTGTTACATTGTGGCAATACTAGCGCGCAACCTATATCCCTATCCGGACATACAGCGCCAAAAATATATGTTGATAAAAATTGTCTTTGCCTGACAATTCGTGGTCGAGTCCCTTTTTCTGCCCAGACTCGCGAAAGACTGCCTTGTTGTCCAATCCGGCTCTCGTCTTGCCACCAAACTTCAATTTTGTTTGAATCAATTTTGTCTTTTATTCTTTCAACTTCATCTGGAAAGTTTTCTTTGAACCCCTCTTCATAAGCTTTCTCAAGGCGAGGCTTACGCCCTCTGCCTTCTTTTTCTATTAGCCCCTCATAATCAAAAACAATAAACATGTGAAGCCTTTGACGAATGCTTTTTCTGGTGTACAGAGTAATCTCGGAAACCTCTTGAATTGTTTTTCCTTTTTGAAGGTGATGTATTGCCTGCAATTTTACCTTGATTTTTGCATTTCTTTCTGCTCTGTATGTGGCTAAAAAATCGTAATCTTAAATGTCTTCAATTAGTTTTTTCGATTTCTTCATGCACCAAAAATACATTACGCATTTCGTAATTGCAAATGGGTAATTATTTTCTGTAATTGGTATAATACGCGCCGTGATGCGCGTAATCATAATTTTTTACTCGAATTGATCTGAAATTTCCGGATATTGTTAATCTAACCTGGTTAAACTGGTATTTTTTCACCTTTCAATATGGAAGGAAGAAGTGAAGAATCGATCCGCATGCCGCCGTCATGCTCTATTTTAACGGTGTAAAGCATGCCGGGGACAAACATCGCGCCCGGGGCTTCTATTTGGGCGTTCTTTATTCCCTCTTTTCTTGCTTCTTTGTTGTCCAGAGCGTAATGCCAGAATTGTTTCCATAATTTTTTCTCAAACTCAGTTTTATCGCCTTCGATTTTATACCCTTCTGGTACTTGATTTACCCGAGTTATGTCGTATTCTTGCGTATTTTTTCCGCAAAGCATAAATACCTTCCAGAAAAGATAGGCGCTTTTGCCGCGTAGGTTATCCGCTTTTTTGATATGGATATCATCAAATCTGACAACCAATGACTGAAATTGTATTACATTGCCCGAGAAAGTAAAATATTTCGGCGCAAGGGGCTTACCCGCCGTGTTATATTCCAGAAATTTTATCGTAGTATTTTGTTTTTTCTCTACCTCATCATACTGCACATTCGTGACCAACACTTCCGCGATCCTGGATTCCGCCTCCAGCCGTTGAATAATTTGTTTCAAAACCTTGTTCTCATAAAACCGCGCTTTAAAAAAATTACAGAAAACAATTGATACCAAAACGATAACCAACACCGTAAAAATATATTTTATTTTTTTCATGATAAATGTGTCTGTAAGGGCGCTTCGCGAAGCGCCCTTACATTATAACTCCAGCGCTTTATTCAGGTTTTTCTGTACTCTCTGGAAATCACCTTTTCTTAACACTCCCAGTTTACGGTCAATCATCGCGGCTTTCACCGTCTGTATGACTCCAGTGACCACAGATGGGACAACAAGCCCAGCTTCTTCCCATTCTTTAATTTTGGTGTCCCCGCAGAGTATTCGATGTATGTTGCTTGTAATCACGGCAACTATAACCTCCTGCCGGCTTTCATGATATTCATCACTGCTTATTATAAGCGCGGGGCTTTTTTTTATTCCTAATCCGTCTGAAAACACCACATCAACAAGAACAATATCTCCGCATTTACAATCTGTCATGTTCCCTATTCCTTTCGTTAAATTAGGGCATCATTATCAGGGCAGGCACGGTGGCCTGCCACCCCCTACTTGTCTTTTAACTCCCTTTATTTTACTGCTGATTCGGTGATTTCCAGGAGCGGGATATTCGTATCTATTGAAATCTCCACCCCCAACGGCAAAGTAAAATTCAATTCTTCCGCCGTCTTTATATGACCCGCGGGAAACCGGGAAATAATCGGGATATCACTGCCGGGGAAAAATTCATCAAGTATATCCAAAAGGCCGCTTTGTTCATCAAAACAATCAAGCATGCGCCCGAACATTAACGCTTTTATTGTTTTAAATTTATCCGCCTGTTTTAATTTTATAAAATAGCCGCGAATATCTTCGGTATTTTCGCCCACGTCTTCTAAAAAAAGAACTTTATCCGCCGTGTCAATCTCATAAGATTTTCCCAAGGAATCAACTATCAAAGATAAATTTCCTCCGGCCAACACCCCTTTCGCCTTTCCGGGCCGTATTACTTTCAATTGGGGGAAGCTAATCTCGCCAAAAGGCGCGGGAGAAGTGATTAATTTCTTCAGATATTCTAAAGTTAACGGATTCATACCCTCATACATCTCACCTGATACCACCGGGCCGTGAAAGACAACTATCTCCGCTTCCTTTTGCAGGTAAAGAAGCAAAGTTGTTATATCACTGTATCCGACAAAAATTTTAGGATTTTGCCTGATTATCTTTTTGTCCAAATACGGTATTATATCCGCCGCCCCATAACCCGCTTTCGCGCAAAAAATCGCCTTAACCTCTTTATCGGCAAACATGCGGTTAATTTGCGCGGCTCTTTGCTTATCATGTCCGGGCTGAGACCAGCATTTATTAAATATGGACCTCTCGTATTTAACCTTATTCCCAGTCTTCCGTAGCATTTTAACACCTTTTCTAAAATTCTCAGCGTCGAAAGAGCTAGCGGGAGCGACAATGCCGATAGTATCGGCATAATTAAGACGAGCGGGCTTACTTCTCGGAGCGTTTTGTTTCTTCATTGTTTTACGTCTACATTTGGGACATCTGCTGATAATAACTGCCAATCATTTTCAGAGACTTAACTGTAACGCTTGTTAAGTAATAACTCAAGGCGATAACGATAATGGTTACAACTACCTTTCCTTTTCGACTGAAACGAGGATTAAGCCACAGCAGCGGCAAAGCTAACGGGCCGACGCAAAGAAAAGAGATTACCAGCCAGGAAGTTCCAAAATACCACTTTTTCCGCGTTTTCTTAACAAAAAACTCTCCGCAATGCCTGCATTTTATTGCGTCATCTTGTATCTCCTCGGCACAGAAAGGACACTTCTTCATGATTCCTCCTTGTCAGGGCGCGCGCGTGGGCGCGAACCCGTAATATGAGTTGTTCTATTATACCTGATATTTTGATTATTATCACAAAAAATATTAGAAGATCGGTATTAGAATTTACCATAGGACTGGGCTTCTTGCTGCTACGCGGGTATTAAGATTTTTGTGCCTGGGATAAGTTTGTCCGGATTTTTAATTTTATCTTTGTTAAGTTCATATATTTCTCCCCAACGTTTGCCGTCACCTAAATGCTTTTTAGCAATCTTCCATAGGGAATCGTTTTTGCTGATAACATACTCGCGCGCGGCGGAGAAAGGTGCAACAACCTCTTGCGGGGTTTCGTTTTGCATTTCCTGTTTCATTTCCTGTTTCGCTTCCTGCTCAACGGGTATGATAATAACCGTTCCAGGCTCAAGAGAATCCGGATTTTCAATACGCTCTTTATTAAACTCATACAGGTACTTCCATCTGTGAGTACCTCCTAGTTGTTTCCGCGCGATGCTTTTGAGAGTATCCTGCTCTTTCACAGCATACTCTCTGGTTGAAACCTTAATTTGTGATTCAATCCCCACGTTTTTCTCAACGAGATATTTTCTTTCGCCAAGAGGCACCACGCCCAGCTCTTTGACTTCTCCCGAGTAAGGTACCATTATTTCCTTAACCTCAGCGACCATAAATTGAGCGTTCCTATCTTTTTGCATACCCACAAGGTCAGTAATGGGCGCAACGGCATCCAATTTGCCCTTGCTTACTATGAGAACCCGCTCTTCCTGAATACCCCTCTCTATCATAAAATTCTTTACCGCTTCTCCTCTATAGTTTCCTAATTTTTGATTATAAGCCTCCGAGCCCCGTCTGTCGCAGTTTCCCGTGATTAGGATATCAGCGTCCGGATTTCTCCTTAGGGTTCTCACGGCTTCTTCCAAAATAGTAATATGGTCATCTCTCAAATCCGCATTGTCGTAGTCAAAATATATCTTCACGTTTTTTATTACCTTTTTTATAAGCAATGAGGGCCGCAATTCTTTGGATTGGGGCGCGGGCAGTTCTTCTTCCTTACAGTCAAAAATAATCTTGCGCACATACACATACCCTCTATTCCCCCAGGGTTTCATCTTGCCCGGCTCTGTCGGCCACCACCAATATCCGCCGCGCTTTTCATCCTTTACAGGCCCGGGGGAAGCGTCTGTCGGCCACCACTTGAAATTCTCCTGGAGGCCTTTCACTTCCTCTTGCCGCTTGGTTTCTCTCGCTTCCTTGGAAAGAATACGAGAATCTGACGCCCAAAGCGGCGCGCTTTGTAAAATCACCGTCAAAGCCAACACCCAAGAAAATTTATTCTTCATCTTCTACCCCCGTTTACTACGCGCTTAACCTGATAGCCTGACATACTTTGAACACTTTCCGATTGTCATCCCGGAATTTTGCAAAGCGAAATATCCGGGATATATGAGATTTAATCATTTTCAGATTACTGATCCCCGCTTTCGCGGGGATGACACTAGGTCAAAGTGTCCATAACTCTTGACACTATGCTTAGCCTTGCATCTCTTAAAGATACTTTTTCAATGCCATCCATGTCTTTTTTCCTACAATGCCGTCTTCAGTCAGACCGTTATTTTTTTGAAATTCTCTAATCGATTTTTTTGTGCCCTTACCAATTTTCCCATCTACAGGCCCTTTGTAAACATCCGCGTTTTTAAGGGCACTTTGAATATTTCTTGGCGTTCGTTTTAGAGTTTTCGACCTTTTGGCCGTTATCCGCTTTTCTGTCTTTGCCGTCTTTACCACTTTTGCCATCATTAACTCATCTTCCAAATCAGAAATCTCTTCATCCTTATCTTGGACCTGTTTCTCTAATTCACAGACCCGTGCCTGCAAACCCTGAACTTGTGTCCCCTTACTCCCCCCTCTTGTAGCCGCGCACCCAAGAACATTCGGGAGTAACAGAAGCGACAAACTATATAAAACTACCACCCTCATAGCCTTCTCCATATTTTTGCTCCTTAATGAGACTTTGGTTTCAGAGCGCGAAAGCGCTCTTAAACCATTAGTCGAATTAATGTCCGTGCTGTTTGAGATAAATATTGCGTAGCAAAATTTATATCAAATCCTACACAGCCGGACTGGTTTCCCCTAATGAAACCATTAGTTTATTATCAGGGCAGGCACAGGGCCCTGCCCCTACGTGATCATTGTCATCATTATCAGGGCGTGGGTGGAAGTCGCCCTACTCTTTTTGCAACAGGGTGTCGGTTAGCCGGAGCCATTCGACTATTAATCTTTTTAACTGTACTTCATGAAAAATTTTGTTGAATTTATTATCTTCCAGCTTATTCACTTCATCAATGAGGTCATTAAGGGTTGTCCGGCCGAGTGAATAGTTTTTCTTATCGTCGTCCACAATGGCTTGAGCGTAATCTATTTTATTTCGAGCGGTTACAATAAGTTCTTTTTCCCTAATGATTTGGTCATTCAAATTCTTCAGGTTTGTATGAAGCCTGCAATGTATATTTTCCGCGAATAATTTAGTTTTGTTAAGCTCTATTTTCGAAGTTTCATAACCCGCGCGTTCTACCGCGCCGGGAAACGGCCAATCAAGAGATGCCCCCGCGTACACCAGCCGGTTGACATCTTCTATTTCACGGCCTGTGCCTTCAAGAGAATAGCCCGCGATTATATCTATTGACGGCAAAAGCTCATCAGCGTACTTGTTTACTTCAATGGCGCTTTTTGTCTCGAGCATCTTCAATATTTCTATTGTCCGGCTTTCAGCGCTGAATTTCGCGTAGTCCGCTTCAAAATCAATCTCCACATCTTCATAAGCACTCGGGGTTCGCGGCTGTAAATCTTCTTCACCTTCATATCGTATCGATTCCTTTATCATGTTCAAATACTCATCGTATTTATTCTGAAGCGTTATCAGAGCTTCTTTTTTTATGGCAACCTGCAGGCTTACTTTATTCACATCCACAGGCAAAGCTATTTTGTATTTTTCTCTTTCTTTTATGTTCTCGAGCAGTTTTACATTCTCGTTGTAGGAATTCCGGGCGGTTCTCACGTTTTCACACGCTGAATACCAGTTATAATAAAGCTGAACAAGCGACGCCAAATAGTCTTCGTACGCTTCTATAATTTGAAAATTCGCGACATCCGTTTCTACGCCGATAATCTTTCCCAACAGCCGGCTATTCCTGCCAAAGGCATTTTCCGCGATAGGCTGAGAAACCGTAACTTCAAAGTCTGAAGTCATTTCGTGGGTAGTCCGGCTAAACGAGGAATTGTATTCCGCGGCTATCTCTGTGCCGGTGTAAGGAAAAAGTTTACTTAAGGAAATTGTATCTTCCTCTTCCGTATCTTTGGGGTCAAAAACAAAATTATACTGCCTCTTTAGAGATATCACAAGGTCATCCGCCGGAAGGCCCAGCGCTTTTTTGTACTTAAGCTTTAGTTTATCTATGAGTATCTCCTCAAAACGCTTATCGTTAATGGAAGCGCTATGGATAAAATCTTCCAATGACAATACCTCGCAGGCATCCTCTTGGGCGTAAACGCGGGGAAGCACAACGCCGACAAATCCTACTGTAAAAACAAAAATTAAAAGAGTTTTAATTGCTTTCATCATGGCTGACGGCACCTCATGTTGTGAAGAAGGCTATAAACACACGGAATTAGGACCAGCGTTATGGTCGTGCCGAAAACAAGGCCCCAGCAAAGAGCGAGCATCATCTGAGCGAGCATAGCGTCATATCCGGCCCACCCGTAGGCGGTTGGAATAATTCCCACAACAGTCGTAAGCGTTGTAAGCATTACCGCGCGCAGGCGTGTTTTCGAGATAGCGGCAATCTGGAAATTACGGCTCCCGGTTCCTTTTGATGAATCAAAATCGGAGTCGAGTTTCACAAGCATGATAATGGCGTCATTAACAACCACTCCGGCAAGGCCTAATGCCCCTATGACGGCAAAGAATCCATAGAAGGAAATACCATGAATCCAAAAAGCGAGTATAATGCCCACCAAACCGAAAGGTATCGTAATCATAATAATCAGGGGCTTACTCAATGAATTGAACAAAAGCGCGAGTATGACGTATATCAGCGCCAGTGCCATGATAATCGCCGCGGCAAAATTTTTCTGTGACTCCCTCGTATCTTTAACCTCTCCGGCAAATTCGATAACAGTTGAAGGATTTTTGGCGGTAATTTTGTCAAAAACATTTTTTTCAAAATATTCCGCGACATCTAACGGAGTTTGTTTCATCCCGGGTTTAATATCGGCATAAATCGTTGTTACGCGTTTTAAATCGTCACGTTCTATGGAATCAGGCTTTTTTACCTCGTCAACCGTGACAACATCTTTGATGGGAACAAGATAATTGCCCGCGTTTTCAACGGGTATTTCAAGAACTTTATCAATACTGTCTTTGGCGCTTTCCACGGTAGTGAGCCGTACATACACTTCATCATCATCACCCATGAAATCATATAGTATTTTGCCCTCAAGCGACGAGCGAAGCGTGGAAGCTATGTCGGAGGGGTTTATCGCCAGCCTTCTAATCTTGTCACGGTCAAGTTTTATCCTGTATTCGGGATTTAAAATAGGTCGGTCTATCTCCACATTAATCAATGGCGGGTACTTCTCCATTAGTAAAGCCAACTCATCAGAGATTTCACGGCGCCGGTTATCGTTATTCTCTTTAACCAATATTTCAATCGGGCTTTCACCTGCTTGCCCATGCCACGCCTTTCTGAATTTTATGTTTTCAACAGTGCTAACAGCCTTGAATTTCCCATTCCATTCCTCAATAAGCTGGTCAACACTTTTTTTGCGTTTTTCTTTTGGTAAAATCTCTATATTCATACGCATCTGGTTTTCCAGGGTTACAGAACCGCGGCGCGTCTTGGCAATTTCATTTCTAAAACCAACAACTTCTTTGCCCACATATTGAGAAATAACATCTTCTACCGGCTGAGCGAGGCGGGCCGTTTCGTAGCGCTGAGTACCCGCGGGCGCGTTGGCAGTAAGGCTGATTTGCCTTGTCTCCTCTCCGGGAAACATGACAAATTTCATTTTTGAAGAAGCGATAAAAGCGGAAAAAACAAAAAAAAGCGCGAAGATTGAAAATATGGCAAACTTACGGGAGAGTATTTCCTCAATTAATTTGGCGTACGCGTCCTCACAACGGTCAAACCAATGTTTTTTTGGGACACCCTCGAGCGAAATGTGCCTTTTAAAAAATTTATCAAGGTGATGTTTTAACCCGTATTTGGTAACAATTTCACGAGACCGCTCACCTAAGGGTAGAATCATATGGCCCGGAAGAATAAAAAGCGCTTCAAGTAAACTTCCGCCCAGCATAAAAAACACAATAAGAGGGATAAAACCAACCATCGCGCCGAATCTTCCTTCGAAAAAAAACAAAGGAATAAAAGCGACACAGGTAGTTAAAATACTCGCGATTATCGGCAAAAACACAAAGGCCGTCCCTTTACCGGCGGCCTCCTTTGCCGTAAGCCCTTTAGCCTTTAATCGCGTGATATTTTCAGAAACAACAATCGCGTCGTCTACCACCATCCCCATAACGATAATAACAGCCGCTAAGGTAATGTTGTTTATCGAATATCCCGCCAAGTGAGCGGCAATCAGCGTAAAACAAAAAGTAAACGGTATTCCCATTGCTACCCATAGTCCGGAACGGAAATCAAGAAACAGAAAAAGCGTTAAAATAATAAGGATAAATCCTATCGCTCCATTTAGTATTATCAGTGAAAGCCGATTCCTGACATCAAACGACTCATCGTCTAAAAGCGCTATTTTGATGTTATCATTTTCTACGTGCCTTGTTCGAAAATTCTCAACAGTACGACTGACTACCTGTATCGCGTCTATGATTCCCACTTGCGAGCTTTTAACAACTCTTAAAAAAACACCTTCACGGCCGTTTATTTTGACCACTGTTTTAGTCTTTTCATACCCTTTAACAACATCAGCAACATCTTCAAGTCTAATAACCTGGCCCTCAAAACCGCCTTGTATGGCAAGATTTTTAAGAACGTCTATGCTGTCAAGTTCTCCAAAAAGGGTCACTTTGGGTTCTTTTATATTCTCGATACTGCCCGCGGGCTGGCGAACATTGTTATTTTGTATTTCTTTCGTCACGGCATTGAATGGAATACGGTATTCAATAAGTTTTTCGGGGTGTATTTTTATGTGGATCTCATCATCCAGATAACCTGAACGGGACACAGAACTTACCTCAGGCAAACTGAGCAATTTGTTCTCAAGCGCCAAAGAATAAGTCTGAAGGATTTGGCGCGATTCGACATCAAGGATATTCTTACCCTCCAGGATAAGGCCGATATCGATTATCGCTTTGCGGGATGTCTTAAAAACTCTCACATATGGGTCATCTTTTATATCATCAGGCAAATCAATATCACCCGCGGCATTGCGTATTTCAGTTATCACTTCGTCTTTGTCCGGATAACCCTTTTCAATTTCCACTGAAATGGAACTGCTTCCCGCGCCGCTGGAACTTGTTATCTTATGAATGCCGTCAAGGCTTCTTATAACTTCTTCGATTGGCCTTGTCACATAATACTCGACATCTTCCGCCGAAGCGCCGGGGTAAGATACTGAAATGCTAACATTGTCAAAGGTAACATCAGGAAGCTCTTCTTTCGGTATTTGGTTCCAGGCGATAACACCGCCGACTAAAACCGTGACAAATATCAGGTTCGCGAGCAGGTGCCGTTTAAGAAAAAAATTGATTATGGTTTCTTTCATAATGTCGGTAACCGTTTACATTTAACGGATTGGAACAAACATCAATTTCTACCTTTGTTCCCCTTTTCCAAAAGTGAATTGCACAACGATATCTCTACGACCGTTTCATTGATTGGTAAATCTTGATGTATTCTTTAGTGGCCCGCACCCAGGAAAAATCACACCCCATCGCGTTTACCACAAATTTTCTCCATTCTCTCTTCTCATTGTTGTACACATGAAGAGCTCTTTTTAACGCGTTCATAAAATCAACCTTATCAGCATTGTCAAATTTAAAACCGTTTCCTTTTTTACGGTCTTGCGTGTAATCAACTATCGTGTCATCCAGCCCACCGACAGCCGTTACAACAGGCACAGTACCATATTTCAGGCTGTACATCTGATTCAAACCGCACGGTTCATAACGGGACGGCATTAAAAAAATATCAGAACCGGCTTCTATCTTGTGGGCAAGGTCATTGTCAAAAGCTATTTTTACCGCGATGTTCTTAGGATATTTTTTTGCCAACGCCCCTAACAGTTTATGATATTTCTCGTCTCCCGCGCCCAGGATTACCAGACCGCATCCAAGTTTCACAATTTCATCCGCGCTTTCAGCGATAATGTCTATGCCTTTCTGCTCTGCCAGCCTGCTTATTACTCCCAATAGGGGCGCGCTTACCGGTATTTTCAATTTCATCTGCTCAATAAGATTTTTTTTACATTTAGTTTTGTTTTCAATGTTTTTCTCGTCATACGGCGCCTTGATATAGCCGTCTGTTTTCGGATTCCACACCGAATAATCCGCTCCGTTTAATATGCCGTAGAGATTATCCTTCCGCGTCTTTAGTAACCCGTCAAGTCCGCATCCAAATTCCGGAGTGAGGATCTCGCGCGCGTACCCTTTACTGACGGTACTAACCGCGTCTGCGTATATCATCCCCGCTTTCATAAAACTCAGTTTTCCGTAAAATTCTAAAGTTTCAGGAGTAAAAAATTCATCCCCGATATCAAGGCGCGGCATTACCTCTTTTGGAAAAAGCCCTTGATAGGCCAGGTTGTGCACGGTAAAGAGAACCCTTGAATTGCTTATGGGCTTAAAATCTTCCGCGCTATGCCTCAAATAAAACGGCACTAAACCGGTCTGCCAATCATTACAGTGAATAATGTCAGGATTAATACCCATAACCGTGACACTATGAAGGACTGCCTTCGAAAAAAATGAAAACCTTACCGCGTTATCAGGATAATCTTCCTTCGCGGTGCCGTAAAGAAATTCGCGGTCAAAATATTCATCTTTTTCTATGAAATAAAAATCTACCCCTTTTGTTTTGCAAATGCTAAGAGAAAAGGCTAGATCAGCGCCTCCCAGCTTTACCGACATATTTCTCTTTAACGCTTTTATACCAAAATCCTTGTCCCTCACCTGGCGGTAACGCGGCAGGAACACGGATACATGACAGCCTGATGATTCAAGCGCCAAAGGCAAACTGCCAGCCACATCCGCTAGCCCCCCTGTTTTCGCGAATGGCGCCGCTTCCGGCGAAACTAACACAACTTTTAATTTTTTCATTTAATATTTCTCCTCTCTTAAGTATTTAGCGGCCACCTCTGGCGACATAGGATTGATATAAAAACCGCTTCCCCATTCAAACCCTGCAACCGTGACAAGTTTCGGGAACAGTTCAATATGCCAGTGAAAATCCTGTTCTATTGTCTGCCAATACCCGCTTCTTGAAAAACGATTCGGCGCGGAATGGATTACGTAATTATACTCCGGATTTTTTAAAATCTTGTCGTATTTGTTAAACAGTGTCTTGAACATATCGGCAAGCTCTTTAGCCGCGCCCTTGGCTTTCTCTCCGTAAAAATCTATCGAGTGTTCCTTGGGAAGAATCCATACCTCAAACGGAAACCGTGAAGCATACGGACAAAAACAAATAAAACCATCGTTCTCATAGACTATCCTTTCTCCCCATGAGGCTTCCTGTTCGATAAGGTCGCAGTAGATACACCTTTCTTTCAGTTTAAAATAGGCCTGCGCGCCCTGCAATTCCTCCCTGACCCTTTTTGGAGTAATAGGTAGTCCTATAATCTGATGATGCGGATGAGCTAACGAAGCGCCCGCGCTTTTGCCTTTGTTTTTAAAAACAAGGATGTAGCGAAATCGCTGATCCTTATACAAATCTTCAGCCCTGTACTGAAGGACGCTTATTACGTTCAAGATTTCATCTGTTGTCTGATCCTTTACCTCTTTGTTGTGGTCAGGTGTCTCGATTATAACCTCATGCGCGCCAAAATTGGTCATCATGTCGTGAAGGCCAAAGCCTTTTTTCTTAAGACCGGTTTCGATACAACATGCCGGGAATTTATTTGGAACAACTCTCACCTTCCAGCCCGGGCTATTCGGCTTGGTATTAGGGTCCCGTAAGCTGTATATTTCAGGCGGAGTCATAGCCTCTTTGCCTGAACAGAAAGGGCATTTACTTACGTCATCAACACGCGGCTCATCCTGCTTCACAAAAGAATTCGGACGATTCCCGCGTTCCGATGATATTATAACCCACCTGCCTAAAATCGGATCTTTTCTAAGTTCTCCCATAATTACTCTCCTCTCCTTTTTTTAGTTTGTAAATCCCCCTAGCCCCCTTTTTCAAAGGGGGAAATAAAGTTAGCCTTTTTCAAAGGGGGAAATAAAGTTAGCCTTTTTCAAAGCGGGAATAAAGTTAGCTTTTTTCAAGAACGTTCATGCCTCTGCGGCAAATTTCTTTCGCGTATTCTGTCCATGCGCCTTCACCCCAGTATCGAAAACAACTTGTCTGAGACAAAAGCAGATAAAGCAGAGCTTCTTTGTACAACGGCTCACTCTCATCCACATTTTCGCTGTCAAAACGCTTGTGAAACTCAACGCTAAGCCTGTTTATCGGACTAAGAACATTTTCATAATGTTTCACCCAGCTTCTATCGCTCGTCCAAGAGCCCCTATCAAGATTAAAACTGCCGTATTTTTCCTTTGCCTTCTCTATCGCTCTATCAGCCGCTCCAGGCGCGCTCTCACCAATAACCGCCCATATCTTGTGCTGAGAAACCGGCTGAACCGGAATAAAATCCTTTTCTTCCACGCCTATTGTTTTTAAGAAATCCAGGTATTCAGTCCCATTCAGGGCAATAGTCCCCTCTGTACCGACTTCCCTGAAAACTTCTTTATATTTTGGAGGAAATTCGTTCATTATCACTCCTCCGTTTTCCCCGTCGCTTATCTGCAAAACAAAAAGCGGCAATTTCTCCCCGGCGTATTGTTCTCTCTTCCTGGTTTTAGCCTCATAGTACGGCTGCATCTGTCCCACAAGTTTTGTGTCGGAGCCCTGGGTTTTTATCAGAACCGTAATTTCTTCCGATTCTCCGAGTGAATTTTTAGCGACAAGCCTGTGCGGAAGATGCGGAGCGCGCACCCCGCTACCGTCCATGTTTTCTATCGTATGTTCTTGAACCATAAGCCATCTGTATCCATATTCTTTAAGCGCCTTAACGTACTCATAGCAAACGTCAGGATGTATCGGCAGGTGCATCTCAGGCGCTGAAAACCCTTTAACCCGCCCAAGCGCCTCATAACCGAATATCGAAGCGAAATGAGCCTGCCAAGCTCTTATATGCAATTTTATATCAGGCACAGGCGTGGAAGAAACTACCGAATGAGACCACATTGTGCCGAGCCATTCCACATAACGGTAGTACTTTCTATCGGTAGTTACGTGTTTCAGCTTATCTAATGCCTTCCCACCATCAATCTGCTGCAGTCCCCACAAGAGATTACCGGAGTAGTCCAACATAACACGCGGATTTTTGCCTTCGCTTGCCAATTCTCTGATAAAATCCGACATCCTCGTATAACATTTCAAAAATACAGGCGCGTTATGGTTGTCACCTTCAGACTGATGTTCCGACATGTATTGAAGATTGTTTATCAACTCCGCCCTCGAGAGCTCATCCCTTGAGGCTGGAATCGTGGGTTGGTGCATATGCAGGGCGATACCAAAACAAGACGAAACCTTGTCTATCTTAATATAGGAAACTTTAACGCGGGGCTCGTTTTTTGCCGCCACAGCTTCCGCGAGGCGCTTCTCATCGCCGCGGATATCCGGCATAATGTTTACAGTGCTAGGCATATTTATTCCAATCCGCTATTTTGTACCGGCGTTATAGTATTTCGCGCAATCCATGTCATGAAACGTGTTATCCCTAAATTCAACCTCAGAGAGCCATTCATCATCTATGTCTTGATTTAACAAATCTTCGTATATCTTCATAAACCTTCCCACATGAAGCTTAATCCTTTTACGCGCGTAAGGTACCATAGTCCCCGTCTTCATGATAAAAGCCCAATCGCTTGACTGCGCCAGCAAAAGCTCCCGTGCCGCCTGGTTCAGGGCTCGCGTGTATATTTTCGTGTTTTTTTTTGTTAAACATTTTGAGAACGTGCCTGCCAGGTACGACATCCGTTCTCCTAAATGATGCGTGTGCCTGTAAAGCCAATCATTACTGCCACCAACCCATACTTCGTTGTAGCCCTTATATCCCCAACTGGATGCCGATGGCAGAGACATCTGATTGGTAGAATACTCACGAAGATATTCCGACGGCGTAACCATACGTACCACGTCTTGATCATAGAATATTTTTCTCGCGAGGAATTCAAGCCACATAGGCCCTTCAAACCACCAATGGCCGAATAATTCCGCGTCATATGGGGCAACGATTATGGGCCTTCTATCCATAAAGGAACTAAGGTGTTCTATCTGTTTCTGACGGTTAAACATAAAATTGCCCGCGTGTCGCGCGGCTTTTTCTCTTGCCCATTCAGGCACATACGGCTCCTTATGTCCGGTATTGCCGGTAATTCTCCAATATTTTAATCCTGTGTTTATTCTTATCCCCATCGGATGGATATAGGGCTTTATGTAATCAAAGTCGAGTTCATGCCCAATGTCTTTGTAATATTCCCTATAATCCACGTCTCCGGGGTAACCTTCTTTTGAACTCCATACTTGTTTAGAGGATTCATAATCTCTACCGAACGCGGCCACTCCTGACGGGCAGTAAATGGGCGCGTAAACACCGTGACGTGGCATCGGGTCAGCGTTCAAAATTCCATGGGAATCCACAAAAAAATACCTTATTCCGGCTTCTTTTAAGAGGTTATCAACGCCGGAATAATAACCGCATTCCGGAAGCCAAAACCCTTTGGGCGGCCGGCCAAAGGTTTTCGTGTAGTGCTCCACGCCAACGCGAATCTGCGCTCTCGCGTCCGATGGATTAACGCTGAGGATAGGCAAAAATCCGTGTGTGGCGCAAGAAGCGATAATTTCTAAACAACCCTTGTTTTGAAAATTCCTGAAAGCGGAGACGATATCTCTGTTATATTTGTCCGCGAATAATTCTCTTGCCTCACGTAACCTTCTTTGATACATAAGAGCCACGCCGTGAAAATCCGGCTGATAACCGGTTCTCTCTACCTCTTTTTCCGCGAGCTCTATAAGTTTATCGAGATGCCGGAGATACCTCTCTTGAAGCAATTCATCCTGAAGCATGGAGACAAGGGTTGGCGTAAGTGACATGGTAAAACGAAAATCCACGCCATCGTTTATGAGGCGTTCGAACATTTCTATAAGCGGGATATAAGTTTCCGTGACGGCCTCGTACAGCCAATTTTCTTCAAGAAAAAACTCTTCTTCCGGATGCCTGACAAAAGGCAAATGAGCGTGAAGGACTAGGCATAAATAACCCCTGGTCATTCCTGGCCTCCCGAATAATTTAGTCCTAACTCCACAAACTCAAACGACGCCCCAGATTGTAACTTTTTTAAAAAATATTCTTTTGGAAATCTGGAAAGGATTCTTCTTTTCGCTTCTTCGTTCTCTCCTTCCAAGAGAAACCTGTACCGCACGGCTTTTGAACCTCCTAGCCGCGTGGAGATAATGTCTTTGATGGATATGCCCAAATTGGCGTAATACCGCCTTATTTCTTCTTCCGTGACATAAAAAACTTTTCTCTTTCTCCCCGCGCGGGCCGGCCCATTCGGCCGCGCCGTCACATAAACGGGGGACACAACCTCGTTGTCCTCTACCCTCATCCATATCTCTTCCACGCGTTTCGAGTGCGTGGACCGCGGCACATGGACACAGTTGGATCTTGTTAAAGAATAGAATCTTCCATCATCAATCTTTAGCCCTATCTCCGCCATGTACGAGACATCATTATGCCACAGATTTATGTACCAATTATCCGAGTTATTTCCTACCTCGACATCAAAATAGCTGTTGGCATTCATTCCATTGAAATCAATCAATGTCACGTCGTACACACGCAAAATAGTTTTCGCCCTCTGTTTCTGCTCTTCCGTAAGAACGCTCTTTAAAGATTCCAATGAATTCGGCGTGACCTCCCAATAAGCGTACATCCAGAAAGGATCTTTCGCTATAAGAACAAGGCGGGTTGTATCATAACGCCCCGAGAGTTCATTGTTGTCCGACTGTAACGGTTTCCTGCCCAGTCCAGGGTTTTTTGTCTCAGAAATCACGAACGACGGTTTTACCCTTCGTGTTTTAACATGAACAGTTCTCTTTTTGACTTTTTCATTCGTGCGCTTCATTGTACCCCAAAACACGTTAACTACAATAGGCATCCAGTGTTTGATTCGCTATTGTATCCCATGAAAAACAAGATTCAACAGCTACTCTGCCGTTCCTCCCCATCCATCTGGCGTGCTCAAAATCCTCAAATATTGTCCCTATGCCCCACGCGATGGAGTCAGGATTCGGATATATCTTCAGGCCGTTAATTTCATGCCAAAGAATCTCGCCGGGCCCGCCATTCTGGCTGGCAACAACCGGCTTTCCAGCACTCCAGGCCTCAAGCATCGTTATGCCAAACGGTTCATTTCTACTTGGTATGCACACCACATCCGAGGCCTTGTAGAGGTCAACCAGGCGCCAGCCTTTGACATAGCCCAAACATTTAACAGCGTAGCTTAAGCCCATATGGCGCGCTTTGTCCTCCATGCCGCGCCGCATCTCTCCATCTCCGACAAACACAGCTTTAGCATTGTCATGATATTTCAAAACATGCGGCATAGCTTCAATAAGAAGTTCCGGGCCCTTCTGGTACACCATCCTTCCCACAAATAAAACCATAGGATCCGTAGGGCCGATGCCGTACATCCCACGCACCGCCCCGGCATCTATCCATCCATCGTAATTTCTGTAATTAACGCCGTTATAAACAACAGATACCTTCCGGTCGGAAAGATTATACATCCACATAATCTCATTTTTTAACGCGGTTGAAACAGCTATAACCCTGTCAGCGCGATGAGTGCCGTGCCTTTCACAATCCCTGATTTTTTCGGAAGATCCTCCAAAAAAAATATTTCCGCATCTTCCGTATTCGGTAGAGTGAATGGTCAGGATAGATTTGCGGTTTCGAGATTCTTTGATCCATGAAAGCGCGTCTACCGTAAGCCAATCATGGGCGTGAATCACATCAAAAGGCCCAATATGGTCCTCAGTCTGAAAAAAACTATGAACAAAAGAACGGCACATCTCGCCGATTTCTTCCGTAAAATCGCGGTTGGAGTCAAAAGGGCACCGGTGGTAATGAACACCATGAATCCTATCATACCAAGGCTGGCCCGCGGCGCCCATACGGGTAAAGACATGAACTTCATGGCCTTTACGCTCAAGGGCGCACGCCAGCTCCGTTACATGGAAAGCAACCCCTCCCACGCTTATTGAATGCATGGACTCCCACGCGAAGAGCGCGATACGCATATCCCCTTTTCTACTCTTTTTATATAAAATTAAGCCAGCTTAAATTACCAACACAGAATTTTCTGTGCCAAAGCTGTTCCAACTCTTGTTGTTATTCTTCGGATCCGTTACCCAATTGCCATCCACAATGAATTTGTATTCGTATCTGCCCGGCTTGAGGCTAAGATCTTTCTGCCACAATGATCCCGTCTTTATAAGAGGAGTAGCACTATAATTCCACTTATTAAAATCTCCGGCGAGCATGATTTTTTTAACGCCGTTCGCCTCAAATTTAAACTTTACTATTTTCATTTCTCCCTGTTTTTTTGCACTTCCTGTTTTCTTTTTCGCGTTTGTCACAACACACCTCCTTTAAATACTTTTTTTTCGCCTTCACCCCCGCCGATTCGCTCCCCCGCGACGGCTGGAAAAACATTTATTATTATACCATATGCCGAAAATAAGTAAATAGGCTACATTGTCTTACATAGAGACGCGATAAATCGCGTCTCTACCGCTGACAATTATGGACACTTTTTATATGTTGCATTGTCCATTATCTTATGTAGAGACGCGATTTATCGCGTCTCTACCGCTGACAATTGTGGACACTTTTTATATGTTGCATTGTCCATTAT
>JBDRBY010000008.1:0-44718 GCA_043822245.1 Candidatus Omnitrophota bacterium | reverse complement strand
GCCTGGCCTTTATTCGCCAGATACATTGTTATCGCGGATGTCAACGTCGTTTTTCCATGATCCACGTGCCCTATTGTTCCTATGTTTAAATGCGGCTTCGTTCTTTCAAACTTCTGCTTGGCCATCTTTCCCTCCTCTTTTGCCAGCGCATAGCATCTAGCGGATAATCTGTTGTGCTATCTATACTATCCGCCACACATTATATCGCTACACACTACCTACTACATGGAGCCCACGGCCGGAATCGAACCGGCGACCCCATCCTTACCATGGATGTGCTCTACCGGCTGAGCTACATGGGCGTTTTTATTTTCAAAAAAATCACTCATCAAACCTTTAAAATAGTCACAAACTTCCCCATTAGCTTGTTATTATTCACGTCAAGCGTAACAGAGAAACTTAATAAACAATATCTCACCGGCAAAATGTGAGATATCGGAACATAGATTTTACCAAAAAAAAAGTTTATGTCAAGAAGAAAAATCGTTTTTTTTGAATGGAGCGAGCGATGGGGATCGAACCCACGTAGGAAGCTTGGAAGGCTTCTGCACTACCATTGTGCTACGCTCGCCTAATCCGGATGTGCTAAGCAATATATAAAATTAGACCTTTGCTGTCAACTACTATATGCTATTACGCGCGCGCTATCCCGTTACCAGCGTATCCGCCATCTTCTTTCTTTGTAAACAAAAATCCAGAATAATCCAACCATAGATATGAAAAGGAACGAATACAAGGTAAGCCACACCCCACACAAAATCTCTATGTTTACCACAAGATTAGAAAAATCTATTGTATTAAGCCTGTATAGCCCCGCTCCTGATATTAATCCGCTTATAATCGTCATCGCAATAATGTAAATTTTATTTTCAACCCCAAGCACCGCGAGTAAACCACACATTATCGCCAACAACATGGGAAGATAAACCAAACAACTTTTCCTATTCAAAGAACCGGTATCTTTAGACAAAATACTGGTAAACGCAAGCGCGACTTTTGAACTTTTGCTATTAACCATCCTCGGTATGTCTTTTCCTCTAACCACCAAATTAAACTCCATGCCAGTAAAACCGAACACAGTATCAGTGAGCTTACCTAAAGCGCCTGTAATCTTTTCACTCCCGGGAAGTATTTTTTCAACCACACTTCCCGCGGAATCAACCAATCCCCCGGAAACTCTGCCTAGAGAAGTATCTATCCGTACCCACGGCACAAAAAAAGCCGCGACAACAATCGCGACCGCGATAAGAACTGAAATCAATAATGATATTTTGCTCACACTCTCCTCCCACGCTATCTCTATCTTTTGGGTTTAAATACTACAATAGTTTTATTGCCTTTTTTCTTCATGTCACCAAAAATCATTGACTCACTCGCTATGATAGACACTTCCATATCTATCCCTACCTTGCTAGTTGTCTGAAAGGTAGATTTGTTCATGCCTCCCCCAAGCTGTTCTTCTGATACCTTCTTAAAAGTCGCCTTGCTAAAAGTTTTTACAATATCATCTTTTATTTTGAGCCAAGTACCGATGAGACTATCTTTGTTTTTCATTATTCCAAAAACAGAAACAGCAAGCAAAATCGCGACTATCCCAATTGCAACCTTCTTCATTTCCCCTCCCATTTTTAGGCCATGGTAATATGTCTCTTATGTTTCTACCCAGGTTAGAAAATCACGATATGGAGTGGGGAGAGAAGGATTCGAACCTTCGAAGGCATAGCCGACAGATTTACAGTCTGTTGCGTTTAACCACTTCGCTATCTCCCCATAGATACAGAATTAGATGGGAAACGTATTCCCAAAAAACTACACTATTTTTGTAAAGAACCTTTTTAAAAGAGAGCCGACGGAGGGATTTGAACCCCCGACCAGAGGTTTACAAAACCCCTGCTCTACCACTGAGCTACGTCGGCAATCACGTCCCAACTATATCAAATTTTTAAAGAACTGTAAAGCCAAACTTTTTCGCGTTTTCGTTAACGGAACGGGCATGACTGAACCGTTTCCTTGTTAATAGTCCATAAATAGGGACGTCACCTATTTAATACTGTTTATATTCTATAATTGGGTGACGTCCCTATTTATTATATTCCCGCTTTTTTGAAGGCTTCGGGGAGGCAGGTTAGGATGTCTGAGGCGGTCATACTGAATTGGCCTTTTTTATCGGCCGCAATGTCACCGGCTAATCCGTGCAAATAAACTCCTGTCACAGCTGAGCTGAAATCGTCAATACCTTGGCCTATAAAGGAAGCTATCATCCCTGTAAGAACATCTCCTGACCCGCCTGTTGCCATGCCTGAATTCCCGGTTTTATTAATATACACATTGCCGTCAGGATCTGCCACAACCGTGGCATGGCCTTTTAAACAAACAATACTGCCTGAAAGTTTCGCGGCTTCTTTAGCCGTCTCTGTCCTGTCAGCCTGCACTTCACTAATACCCTTGCCCATCAATCGCGCCATCTCACCGGGATGGGGTGTTATAACAATCCTGCCCTTACGTTTCTTTAAAAAGTCAATTTTCCCATCAAGGGCGTTTATCCCGTCAGCGTCAAGGATGAGGGGTATTTCTAAATGTTTTATCAATTCTTTCACAAGTTTACAAACTTCAGCTCCACGCCCCAGCCCCGGGCCGATAACGGCCGCGTCACATTTTTTTGAAAAATCTAAAATTTCTTTTTTCGCTTCAACGCTTAGCTCTCCATTTTTGGTTTCAGGAAGAGGCAGAGTCATAACCTCTGTCAATTTAGTTTCCATAATTTGGTTCAACGATTTCGGAATACCGTTTATAACTAATCCGCTTCCTGAAAAAAGCACACCCTGCGAACAAAGAAAGGCCGCGCCTGTCATACCCCGTGAACCGGCAAGAACAAAAACCCTGCCATAATCACCTTTATGAGAATCTTTTTGCCGGACTGAAATTTTGCTTAGATATTTATGAGCCATTATTAACCGCCACCGCGTTAGACGTCGCCAAATCCTCTGTGTGAGAAATGCTGACAAGCACTTCTTTTAAATCAAATTCTTTCATCAACTGTTCCGCGCTACCGTGAAGGACAGCATAAGGTTTTCCCAACTTATCATTCAAAATCTCAATATCCGGCCAGGTTAACCCTACACGCGCGCCTTCGGGAAGCGCTTTTTTTACCGCTTCTTTCGCCGCGAATTTACCGGCCATATGCATGAAAAAACTTTTTTTAGTCCCGGCATATTCCTGTTCTTTATTTGTGAAGACCTTTTTGAGAAAAAGGTCTCCGTACCGATCAACTGTTTTTTTGAACCTCTCAATACAAACCGTATCTATACCTATTCCCGCGATACTCATGCTATAAGCCCCTTCATTTCGTTTACAGCTAGAGATATGCCCGCAAACACTGCCTTTGATATTATCGAATGCCCTATATTGAGCTCGTACATCTTGGAGATACGCGCCACATGAGCCACATTGCCATAGGTTAAGCCGTGTCCCGCGCATACCGTAAGGCCCGCGATGGAAGCATATTTTGTCATATCCCTCAGCACCCTAAGTTCTTTTTCATAATCACCGTTGGAATTAAATTTCTCCGCGTAGCGGCCAGTATGAAACTCAATTGTTTTCACGCCACATTCTCCGGCGGCATCTACCTGTTCCGTTTCCGGATCGATAAAAAGGCTTACCTCAATACCGCGCGCGGAAAGCCGCTTTACGACACTCTTCACTTTTTCAAGATTACCCACCGCGTCAAGCCCGCCTTCAGTCGTAACTTCCTGCCGATTTTCAGGGACCAATGTGGCTTGATTTGGCTTAACCCTGCAGGCGATTTCAACAATCTCAGGGTCTATCGACATCTCCATGTTCAATTTAACAATAACGGATTTTTTTAAAAGATCTAAATCCCTGTCATTGATGTGGCGACGGTCCTTCCTCAAATGACAGACAATAGCGTCACATCCGGCGGACTGGCATTCAAGCGCCGCTTTTATCGGATCCGGTTCAAAAGTTTTTCTTGCCTCTCTTACGGTAGCGACATGATCAATGTTTACGCCTAATTTTACCATAATAGTTTACGGGGTTCGCGCGGGAATAACGTCTTGAGGTTTTTTTTCTGCCGCCGTTACGATAGGCAGGTACACTTTCACAACGTTTCCTTTAATTTTCAAACCTTTTTCATCAGAATGCACGCCAACACGCAAATTCGCGCTGCGAGTATACTCTTTTAGATTTATCGCGTCTGTTTTAAGTTCCGTAACTCCGTCTATTATTTTTTCAGGCCCGAAAACAGATATTTTTTCAGGCTCTACCTTTATCGCATCAAACTTCACACTATACCCTTCCGGTGAAGAATTCAAAAATTCTAACTTAACCGGAATTTCTTTCATAACGAACTTATACCGATCCAAAATCTCTTCCGTGGATTCTTTTTTCTGAGAAAAAGAATCGTCATTAACCAAATCAAAAACATAAAACCAAGTCGCTATGGCAAGCGCCAACGAAATGATTTTTGCCCAAAAGTTTTTAAAAAGAATGCTTCCCCAACTCATTTTTATCCTCGTAAAATGTTAAATTTTATCAAAAGCCTTCTGGTAGCCATAGCAAAAGACCTTTTACTAATTCTCGGCTTATACGACCGCTCCAACGTCTTCGCGATATTCTTATAATCAATATCTCTGTTTATTTTGCCTCCCATGGCCAACGATATGCTCCCCGTTTCCTCGCTAACCACAATAATTACCGCGTCTGTTTCTTCACTAAGCCCTAAAGCCGCTCTGTGCCTGGTTCCCATTGCCTTTGGGATATTCGGGTTTTGCGCAAGAGGAAAAAGACAGGCGGCGGCTTCAATACGCTGTTCTGAAACAATAATTCCGCCGTCATGCAGTGACGTACCGCGGCTAAATATCGTGTTAATAAGTTCACTCGTTACTTTGCCGTCTATGCTGACGCCGCTTTCCACGTACCTCCTAAGCCCGCTCTCTCTTTCTATCGCGATCAAAGCCCCTGTTTTCTTCTTTGAGAGCACGATCGCCGCCTTGGCTATTTCTTCAAGTATTTCTTTCTCTCCGGAAAATATGCCAAATCGCCCGATACTGGCCAGGCCTCTCCTAATTTCCGGCTGGAATATTATAAGAACCGCTATAACCGAAATAGCTAAGAGACGAGTGAGCAGCCAGTTGATTATAACAAGATTCACGCTCCGCGTGATCATAATAACAACCGAGATTATAATAATTCCTTTTAGAACCTGTTCAGCCGCGGTCTCTTTCAATAAGAGGTACCCCATATAGTACAGGCCCCATAGAATCAAAATTTCAAGTGTTATTTCCCAATACCCTAAAACAAAATCCATACTAATCGCCCTTTGTTATCGCGTCTATCACACACGCGACATCACGCATTCGCGCGACATCATGCACTCTTATAATGTCCGCGCCGTTCATTATCGCCGCCGCGCATCCGGCAACCGTGCCGAAAACCCTATCGTTGACGCCTTTGCCAGTTAGCTCTCCTATAAAGGATTTCCTAGATACGCCTACTAAAATGGGTTTTCCCAGGCGCTTAAATCTACGTAGCTCTCTTAAGATAGTAAGATTGTGTTTGAGCGTTTTCCCGAATCCTATGCCCGGATCAACAATTATCTTTTCGGCTCTTATCCCCGCTGTTAACGCTACTTCAATAGACACCGAAAGACAAGAGTAAATCTCCTCTATCACGTCCGCGTAAAACGGTTCTTCCTGCATCACCTCGGGCGTGCCGCTCATGTGCATAAGGACAACCGCCGCGCCATATTCCGATATTACTCGTGCCATACGAGAGTCACCCTTTAACGCCGTGATATCATTAACAATGCTTACGCCTTCTTTTAGCGCCTCGCGAGCCACACCGCTTTTGCAGGTATCTATTGAAATCGGTATTTTGACGATTTCTTTTAACGCCATGATAACGGGCATAACCCGTTTTATCTCTTCCTGATCCGAGACGCTCTTCGAACCTGGCCGCGATGACTCTCCACCGATGTCAATTATATCCGCGCCAATCGCCTGCATCTCAACGGCTCTTTTTACCGCCGTTGCCACATCAACACACTCACCGCCGTCACTAAAAGAATCAGGCGTGACATTCAAAATTCCCATTATACGCGTGCGCGCGCCGACTCGCGTTATGCACTCTTTCAGACTTAAATCTCTAGTCACTCTCTACCTTCTGCGTGAAACCGAGAAGTTCTCTTACCTCGAATTCATCCATAGTTTCTTTTTCTATCAGCTTGTTCGCGAGAAGATCAAGCTTATCCTTATTTTCAGTGAGTTTGACCTTCGCGGTATCGTAACAGCTATCAACTATGCTTTTTACTTCTTCATCTATTATCTTCGCCGTATCTTCACTGTAGTTTCTTTCTTCCGTTATATCGCGGCCGAGAAAAATTTGAGTATGCCTTTTTCCGACAGTCAAATGCCCTAAACGCTCGCTCATACCGTATTGGGTCACCATATCGCGGGCTAATTCGGTAGCTTTCTTTATATCGTCACCCGCACCCGTGGAAATTTCGTCAAAAGAAATCTCTTCGCTAACCCTGCCTCCTAACATACCGGCAATCCTGCCGAGAAATTGTGACTTTCTGTAAAGATATTGATCCTGCCGCGGAAGCTGCATCGTGTATCCCAAAGCCATTCCGCGCGAGACAATCGTCACCTTATGCAAGGGATCCGCGCCGTCAATGAGGTACGACATAAGAGCGTGGCCCGCTTCATGGTACGCGATAATCTTTTTTTCTTCTTCACTTATCTTCCGAGATTTACGCTGAGGGCCTGCCATAACACGCTCCATCGCCTCCTGCAGTTCCTCAGAAGTAACCGCGTCTTTCTTTCTTCTCGCGCCTAGTAGCGCGGCCTCGTTTATAAGATTCGCCAGATCCGCGCCGGAAAATCCCGCTGTTTGACGCGCGATCTTAGACAAGTCCACTCCTTCTTTCATTTTAACATGTTTAGCATGCACTCTCAGTATGGCGTCTCTTCCGGCGATATCAGGCTGGTCTACAACTACCTGACGGTCAAAACGGCCCGGCCTTAGCAGGGCTGAATCAAGAACGTCGGGCCTATTTGTGGCGGCCACCAATATAACTCCAGTAGTTGTATCAAACCCGTCCATTTCCGACAAAAGCGCGTTAAGAGTCTGCTCTCTTTCGTCGTGGCCTCCTCCTATGCCGGAAAACCTTTGGCGTCCAACAGCGTCTATTTCATCTATAAAAATAATACATCCTTTTTTACTCGCTTTGACGGATTTTTTTGCTTGATCAAAAAGGTCCCTTACCCTTGAAGCTCCAACCCCCACAAACATTTCAACAAAATCCGATCCTGTAATGCTAAAAAATGGAACATCCGCTTCACCCGCGACAGCCTTAGCCAGTAAGGTTTTGCCGGTACCCGGCGGGCCCATCAGTAAAACACCTTTCGGCATCTTTCCGCCAAGTTTCTGAAACTTAAGCGGTTCTTTTAAAAATTCTATAACCTCTTTCAGTTCTTCTTTCGCTTCTTCAATCCCAGCAACATCATTGAACGTTACTTTCATTTTATCTTTCGTCGCGAGCCGCGCTCCCGATTTACCAAATGACATTATCTTTCCGCCGCTGGCCGCCGCGCCGCGATAAATAAAAAACCACAAAAACAGAATAAAGAGCAGCATCGGGCCTAAAGAAAAAAACAGGTTAGATAAAAAAGTTTGAGGCGGGCTGATATCAAATTCAGAAACATTTTCTCTAAGAAGTTTGATTAGTTCTTGATTCTCTCTTGGGATATTTACCGCGAAATGCCTGCCGTCACTGAGCCTGCCGATAACCCTACCTTCTACCATGACAGCTGAAAGAATCGCGCCGGTATCCGAGTTAGCTTCAGCCATGTTGTAAAAATTCTTATACGTTATCTCGCTATTGCCCGGCCCTAAAGAGGAAAAAACCCATTGAAAAATCAGAAAGATTCCGACAATAATCAGTATCCAGACAAAGCGATCCGGAGTTCCTTTTTTATTCTTGGAATTCTTACTACTTGAAGGTCTTCTATTTTTGTTCACAGGTTTGTTATTCATTTTGATCCAGTCGTATTCTAACACAAATCTAAACGGCTATTCAACGTTTTTATCCACACACTCCACAAGCTCTCTGATCCCCACAGGTTTGGCCAAAAAAATGTTCCCCCCGATAAAACCCTCCCGGGCACTGGTTTCTTCCTCCGTTACAGCCGCGGTTAAAAAAACAATCGGGATATTTTCGGTCGATTTATTCTGTTTAAGTTCCATAGCCACGTCATTGCCATCAACATCCGGCAACATGAGGTCAAGCAAGACTAAACTTGGATGATGTTTTTTTGTCAACTCTATTCCCTCGCCCCCGCTATTCGCCTGTATAACTTCGTATCTTCCTGTTTTTTCAAGAGCTTCCTTAACTACCTCTGTAAAATCTTTCTCGTCATCGACAACCACAATCTTTTTTTTCTTGCCAGCCATTTTCTTCCTCCTTAATGAGACTTTGGTTTCAGAACGAGAATCGTTCTGAAACCATTAGTCGAATTAATGTCAGAGCCGTTTGGGGGAAATATTGCTTGCTAAATTTACCCCAACTTCCTACACGGCCGGACTATCGGTAATCACTCTTTAAAAACAGAACATCTCTGCCTGTCTTCGTCAATGTGACACAACCCGGCAGGCTTAATGATTTGTTTTTTTCAGCTGTTCTTAAAAAATAATCCACATCCATCCAATGGCGGTATGTAAGCTTTTTTACACTCCCGCCCGCTTTTTCAAAAAGCGCTTTAATGATCTCTCTGCGTACGGCCTTTGGTTGAAGTATAACATCTTTAATCTTTATGGCAACTGTTTCTTTGTCAAAATCAGAATATTTCCTAACCACCTTCTTTTTCTCAGCGTCAAGAAAAAGGAAATCTTCCCTGAGGGAATCGCAAAGATTGGTTAAAGACCTCCTAACCTTCGGGTTATATTTTTCCAAAAAAGGAAGAATTTCATGCCTTACTCTGTTACGCAGGAATTTAACATCTAAGTTAGTTTTATCTTCCACATATTCTAAACCAGCTTTTTTAACAAATCCAAATATGTCCTTTTTGTCAACTCTTATCAAAGGCCTGATTATTCTAAATCCATCTTCCTCTCTAACGGGAAACACACCCGCGAGCCCCGCTAAAGATGTTCCGAAGATAAGGCGCATCAAAACTGTTTCCGCCTGATCATCTATTGTATGGCCCGTGGCAATAACATTACATCGATTCCTTCGCGCCGCTTGTTTCAAAAATTCATACCGTTTTAACCGGGCTGCTTCTTCCCATGAAATTCCGGCTTTTTTGGAAATTTTTACCTTTACCTTTTTATGCTCATATTTTAATCCAAAATCCACGGCCAATTTTCTAACAAACTCAGAATCTCTTTCCGACTCTTTTCCCCGTAATCCATGATCCATATTCGCGACGATTACCTGCAAATCGAAAGTTCTTTTCATGTCAACCAGCGCCTTTAAAAGGCATACGGAATCCGCTCCGCCTGAAACCGCGGCAATTATTTTATCCCCGCTCTCCAGCATCTCATAGTGTTTTATTGTATCCTTAATCCGTTTTAAAAAGGCGGAGTATGATAATTCCAATGCCCTCATTTTTTATACTTCTCCTCTAAACTGTAAATACATCCGCAGTAATTCTGCCGGTACAGATTCCCTTCCTTAGCCAATTCCGCGGCCCTCGCAAACCCACCCTTCTTTTTAAAATCTATGAGGATAAATTTTTCTCCGCCGATTTCGCGTCCGATAGAATTTACGAGAGTAACATCTTTCAAAGGGCTCATCGTTAACGTGGTAGTAAAAGCGCTAAACATTTTTTTCTTAAGATATTCATACGTTTTTAAAAGCCTCATCCGAAAACATATCGCGCAACGCTTCCCGCCTTCGGGCTCATATTCATTACCCTTGGCCTCGCCAAACCATTTCTCCCTGTTATACACGCCTTCAACCAGTTCAAAATTAAGCCGCTCCGCTACTTTTCGGGCGCCTTCCAAACGCTTTTGATATTCATCGGCAGGATGTATATTCGGATTATAGAAAAACCCCGTTACCTTATGGCCTTCGCACATTAAACGTTCAGCTGAGGCTCCCGCGCAAACCCCACAGCATATGTGTAAGAGAATGTTCATGCCTTTTGCCAGAAGATTGCCGCGTCCTTCGCTTGGCTCAGGACTCGCAATGACACGACTCCCAAATCTTGTCGTTGCGAGGAGACCCCACTCGAAGCAATCTCATCTACACTTCAACTTTCATAAAATCTTCCGCGATTTCAAAATTTGGATATTTTTCTATTATTTTTTTCAGTTGCTTCATGTCCTGATATTTTCTGCTTATGTGCGTCAGAACTATTTTTTTCACATTACCTCCGGAAACCATTTCAACAATCTCCGGAAACGCGGCGTGTTTATAAGGCTTATCCGCGGGTTTATCCTCAAAATAGGTGCAGTCCTGTATTAAAAGGTCCGCCCCGTTAATCAATTTTTCCAAATTATCACAGACTTCAGTATCACCTGAATAGACTACTTTTTTACCCTTTACGGTCATTGAAACATCCTTAAGAACTATGTGTTTTCCACCCTTCAAAATGGCCTTACCCTCTTTGAGTTTTTTGTATATGTCACCCTTTTCCGGAAGGCCCAAATCTTTAGCTTTGCTTAAATCAATACAGACGTTATCCTTCTCCATAAAGGCATAACTAACTGACGGCACACCGTGTTTGGCAGGAATAGACACTATCTGAAATCTTTCAGTCTCCAGTAAAACTTTAATATCACTACCTTTTTCCGGCACATTACACGGCAAAATTTTAAAACTGCCCGCGGGATAATTTAAACCAAGGCTCTTTTCAGCTCTTTTTACTTCAGGCGCGTAGAGATTGAATGGAGCTTTTCTTTCACAAAAACCCATTGTGTCTATAAGCCCGGGAAGCCCTAATGAATGGTCCCCATGCCAATGCGTTATAAACACATTGTCTATCTTCATCAGATTGAGCCCCGCGTACAACAACTGGCGCTGAGCGCCTTCTCCACAGTCGAACAAACAGCAAAACTCTTCGGCATCCGTGTAATTAAGATGCATAGCGGCGTGAGCCCTGCTTCTCGTAGGAATAGCCGCGGTCGTGCCAAGAATGGTTATTTTTATTTGTGACACATTTCCTCAAAAACTAACCTGGTTACAGGTTAGTTTTTCTTTCCACCATTTTACGGTTTTTGTTAACCCCTCTTCTGTCGACACTTTAGGAACATATCCAAGAACCGCTACCGCGCGGGTAATATCATAAACTCTGTCTTTGAAAACCCTGTCTGCCTTGACTTTAAAAGACGGTATGAGCAACAGGGTCTTCGCGAGCCACCGCGGCACAACGGGAGGTTTCGTCCCGTTCAGTTTGTCATACAATATTTCAATAAATTTTCTAAGAGTTAAAACCTCTTTATCCGCGACCATAAACGTGCCTTCAAGCGCTTCGTTCTTTTCAAGCACGACAGCCAGTACATCAATAACGTTTTCAATGTACACAAGGTGAAGTTTTGAATCCATCCCCTGCACATTCAAAACCGGCAGGCACCAGGCGTTCGCTTTTTTAAGTATCTTGCCTAATAGATGCGGCTCCCCTTCGCCATAGACCATGCAGGGCCTAACAATGGCTACCGGCAGGCCTTTTCCCCTAAAATCCACAGCTATACGCTCCGCCGCAATCTTAGACCGGCCATAACTGTCACTCGCCTTATAAGGCAGGCCTTCCGTCAGCGGCACATCTAAATTCCCACTGATGACAGAAACCGAACTTGTATAGACCAGCCTGCTTACTTCATGATTGTAACAAGCCTGGCATATATTTCGTGTTCCATCCACGTTGGCCGCGTAAAGTTCTTTTTCATTATCTGTTAAAACTTTCGCCGCCAAGTGGAACACCGCCTCAGGCTTAACTTCTTGAAAAATCCTGTCTACAGCCCCTCCATCCGTTATGTCACCCATAACTAAAGACACACCCGGCTGTTTTAAAAAATCAACCTTACTCGTCTCTCGAACAAGACAAAATAAATCATGGTTTTCCGTTAAAAGGCGTTTTACAAGACGCCCGCCGATGAACCCCGTCGCGCCCGTGATTAATATCTTCATTTGTTCCTCAAAAAAACTGTCCCGAGGCCGGTACAGTAAGACTCGGGACAATATCCGCTTATTCTGAAAATTTTTCTATTTTACGACGACATATTCCGCCAATGAATGAGATTCAGGAACAGATATTTTATCCGCCAAAAGGCCCTGTACATGCATTTCAATCGCTTCATGCATATTCTCTTCTACTTCGTCTATGGTAGCGCCTGTTGCCATACATCCGGGCAAATCCGGTAAATACGCGGAATACTTATCCCCCCTTGTTCAATAACTATCAAAAAACGACGTATTTTCTTATCCCTACTCCTTAAACTGCGCTTGTTTTAAAACACTATTCAGCGTACCTCGCGCAATATCATGACCGGAATGGCCGGCAATCGTAACACATCCTGATTTTGTCAAATGCTTATACTGCCTACGACTGCCCTTCGTCATAACCAAATACTATCCATCTTTTTCGATTAACTTTACAATATCACGTATCTTCATTTTTTACATTGTTCTATCTTTCCAACCATATTCTGGCAACATTACATAGTTTTGTCAAAAATGTTTACTTAAACACTTCTGTTTTTACCCTTTTCGTATTTAAGCTTCGCGAATATTACCATCAAACACAAAACAAACGACACGCTATTAGCCATTATTATAGGTGCCTTTTTCAAGAAAATACCATAAATCAGCCACAAAAAAATACCGATTGTGAGAACAACGTACATAGACAAAGATATATCCTTCGTATGCTTCGTCTTCAGTATTTTAAGCACCTGCGGCACAAACGATATCGTTGTACACACCCCCGCGCCAAGCCCTATAAGGCCCACGTATAAGTCCTGCATATTACTCCTCTCTCCCAATTCTAATGAATTTTAGTTAGTATACCACAATTTTTTGTACCGGCACAAACTTAATTCAAAAATACCAGAGACGAGGCAGTGCCTCGTCTCTACAAATCTACGAAAGAAAATGTTTAATCAATTAGAATTACACCTGGTGTCATTCCCGCGAAAACGGGGACCTATATTACAGGCCGGGGCGGTAACCGCCCCGGCCTGTAATGTCCACGCGCTTTCAACCCTAATCCAAGTTTACAGCGATGTGGCAAGGGCTTTTTGGGATTCTTCCCATTTGGTAATATCGCCGTTATAATCAACAGGCCGGATTCTTAAAAGAAGCCTCTCTAGCAATAAATTCAGATTATTCATATCCTTTTCGGGTATGACTATATCTTCACCTGTAATCTCTGCTAAATAATTCCTTAATGCCGTCATTGCTTCTAGTTTACCGTCCCAATTTTCTGAATGTTTGTACCAGCCGATTAAACGCGCTATGGCAATACGCGCGTCAATGTCGACAAAATCTTCTTTCAAAGAAAAATCAAGGTCAGTGTACGCGTCAGCCACTATCGTGAGCGCCTCTCCAAACTTATCTTTCAACTTTTTCATGTACTCGCCGTCAGACTTTATATTAACACTGCCCGTTTCAGGCGCGAATAAAACAAGCTGGCGGCCTTCATATTTGTCCAAAATCTCATTTATACTGGTTTTCGTATCTTCCACCGTATTCTGACTGATAAAAAAGAAATCAACCTTATGTGTCTCAGTCGGATCTCCATGCCCCGATTTCGCTAGGCCTCTGCCTATCTCCCTCTTTAAATCCTCCAGAGCAACCTCGCTAGACTTTACACTCTCCGGCAGTCCCACTAAAGCCACCGGATCCAACGCCCTCTCCCGCGGCTCGCCATTCAGCGCCTCAACCGTTACCGCCTGGCGGGAAGCAATGTCTGACTTTTGCTTTACAGGAACAGTTTCAAGCAAAAGCGGGGTAAATTCAGGTTTTGGGATTGGAAATAATAGTTCGAATTTCGAACGAGGAATTTGATCAAGGATTGTTGAGATCTTCGGCCCCACTGTAACATCAGTAACATCAGCCATTCTCCCAACACTCCGCGCTTCTCCTTTCGGCATTATCTCTTTCTTTATCGGCACTTCTTTTGCCGGTTCTTCCTTTACCGGTTCTTCTTCTATCGGCGCTAATTCAATTTGTACAGGTTCAAGAGACTCTTGTATAAACTTTCTCAGGGAACTGCCTAATGGTGTTTCATTCGGTCTTTTAAAAACTTTTTTTCTAAAAAAAACGCTGGTAAAATCAATGATTTCACGATGTTTCAAATTAGTATTCTCTAAAGCTTCATGAAAAATATACTCATCAACAAGATTATTGATTCTCAATTTCTTCTCTTTTTCCACTAAAAATTTTACAATGTTCACAGCCAAAGCGCTTTCATGCCCCAATAAATACCTGTCCTCTCCTTCAACTATCGCGTTAAACCATTTAAAGGCCTTTCTCGGATTTTCTAAAGCGTAAGTAACTTTCGTAATCAGGCTTTCCTCAACCTGTCTATTTCTCAATAGATACCCAATGTTTCCCTTGTTCTCTAACAATACCGAACACCTTCCTTCTACAAGCCTTACAACGTCCGCATTCTCAGCCATTACTTTACTGCTGTTTTCCTCTATTTCCTTACGCAGTTCTTTTTCCTCTGTATCCCTAAAACCTTCGATGATGTTGCCGGTAATGTTAGTTGAATCTTCTCTCGAAAAAAATAAAGACGGTATATGCAGAGTAAGTATCCATTTTGATTTTTTTGTTAAGTAATTATTCACCAATTCTTTTGTTTTATCTTTCGGCAAAGCGCTGAAAAAAGGTGCGGACGTCGCCAATGCCCTTAAATACATTGTTAAACTCTGTTTAGGCTTCAAATTATCCTCACCAATGATTCTGATAATTGTTTTGATTTTGTCGGAAAAAGTCTCCTCCGAATTTACTGCTTTTTTTATCTCCTCGCGCGCTGCCTCGTTTGAACTTATTTTATTTTCTAAAAACTTATCCAGAAGTGCTACAGCAAAATTGGCGGCCCTTTTGTTAACCGCCACCATAAGCATTAAAAATGACTGCGATTCTATATCTTTAATTTTACCCGCGGCGCCGCAGTCAATTAAATAAATTTCACGATCGGGTGTAATTATCACATTCCCGGCATGAAGATCCGCGTGAAAAAATCCATCTTCAAAAGCTTGTTTGAAAAATTCTTTCGCAAGTAAATGTTGAATCTTTTCCACATCATACCCTGCCAACAGCTTTATCTCTTTTTTAGAAAATTTTTGACTAACATATTCTTCAATATTTTTTCTTTTTTCAGCATCTTTTATTGTTATTGCCTGCTCTGTCCTGTTCAAAAGAATAAGATCTTCCAACGTAATTCCTCTTGCCAGTTCTTCCAGAATGACATATTTGGAACTATACAATATCTTTGGAACTCTGATTTTAAAGCCCTCTATCTCAAAGGATTCACGTTTACTAATGTTTTTATTAAATTCATCCGCATTAGCCGCTTCCTGTTCAAAACTTAATTCGTCCAAAATAAGCTTCTCTATGTCCTCAATCATAGTTACTGGAAATTGAATACGTGGATATTTTTCCCGGAGCATATTAACCGTTTTCTTCAATACTGCAAGATCTTCATCTAAAAATTTCTCAGCAGACGGCCTCATAAATTTTGCCGCGGCAATCGTCCCATCATCAAGTAAAACCTCATATACCTGTTTGATAGAAGCGGCTCCTATCCGTTCACGTAATTCCACGACTTTATCCAGAAGATCCGCTTCCTGAAGCAACTGGAAAACCGCGCGTATGTGGAATGTATCAGCGCTCTTTTTAAGGTCTTTTAATTCTTCTAAAAGATCCGGCATCCCCCTTAACAGCTTTGGTTGTTCACTCAAGTACTGGCCTATTTTCACGCCGACAACTCCCATTTGTTCCAATAGCACACGTACTTTTTTTGCGCGCGAGGCATTTACTGTTTTGTTATCCGAAAAAGTACGAAGTATAGAATTAAAAAGAATGATTCTTCGTTCAGTGGTATACTCTTCAAATATTTTTTCAAATATATCGCGAAAAAAACCTTCATTCCCGCCGAGTTCACCGGAAGAGAAAATAACGGGAAATAATTGACTAATGAATCGTTCCATTTGGCGGTTATTGTGAATTTCCGCGTGTAATTTTTGAACAAAACCAAGCGGGGAAACCTCCGGCTGCACAGACACAGAATTAACCATTTCTCGCGCCCCAGCGACAAACTGTTTCAAGTCTTCATCCCGAGAAAAATTCAGCATTTTTTCCAGCGTTTTTAAAGCGGAAAGGTTTTTCTGTGATAATCCTGTTTTTTCTGCAAAATTAAGTATCTTTGTAATAACACGAATCTCATCGGACATCGTATTAAAATCGTTGAAAACTGTGTTTATTTCTTTTAATATTTTTTCGATCTTTTCACGATGTTTTTCTATATCTGATTTTAAGCGGCTTAATACTTCAAAACGCGTTTGAATATCTGAAAGATTTTTGATTATTTTGTCTATCTGAGAAACATCTAAACCGCACAGATCTTCCATCAGCGGTATAAGACCCGAAATAATCGGTCTGATTTCTTGAAACTTTTTCGCGATATCTTCTAACCGCGCGAAATTCCGATTCAATGTTTTTCCTATCCCGAATTTCGAACTAATAAGCAGTAGTTTCCGTAATTTACCTGCCTGTTCTTGAATGGTTCTCAGTTCAGCTATTAATGTTTCTACATGATCCCACTTCTGAATAACACCATTGTAATCCAGTGTTACTATCTTCTTCAAAAGTTCTTCCGGCACATTTATGCCTAAAATCCCAAGTCCTGCTAATACATCTTTTTTAATTCGTAATCCCCCTTCTTGCTCAATTACAACAAAAAGATCGTACAAAGCAGCTAAATCGCGCTGTATTTCTAACCGGGAAAACTTTTCATTTATCAGAGCTTTATCCGACTTTGGTTTTTGAACCAAAAGCTCCTCTATTAATTCATTTTTTATTGACATAACTTTATGAATAATCTCTTCCAGCCTGTCCTCGGGAATCAAATCCACTTCAAAAAGCCCGTTATATCCCCTTAAGGCATCATAAAAAAACTTTTCTTTTTCTCCTTTTGTCCGGCTTAAAATAATAGAAGGCAAAGAGTCAAAATTAACATTATTGTCCCGCGCAATACGTTCCAGGGTTACGGGCATTGGTCTCTCAGGCGATAGCACCCACAAAATAAAATCTGCTTTTTCTTCTCTTGAAGGCAGTTTGTTACAAATATTCCACAATTCATTTTTTCGCGCGTCACTGATAATTTCATCTTCTTTAGTTAACCTTTGCTCCTCAAGAATATATCGACTGATCTGGTGTAATTCTTTCATATTTTTAACTACACCTGAATTAGTAAATTCGTCCAAAATACTATCTCTTGTCAGACTAAATTCGGGAAATATCAATAATATTTCTTTTAAGCCTTTTTGAAAATCAGCATAGATCTCCGAAAAATACTGTTTTTGAATTTCAAAGATCTTTCTTCCAAGAACAATCTGATGATCACCTTCCGTCATAAACGGAAAAAATAACTTATAAAGTTTGATCATTTTCATAAGCTGTTCTTTTGATAACTTATCAATATCAAGCCGCTTTATCCTTAAGATTTCATATTTTTTAATACCTCCAAACATTTGAACCGGTTGAATAAGTGAAGAAACTTCAACCCCCGTTATCCTGCTTTCTTCTCTGGTTATAAGTTTTTCTAATTCATGATCTCTTAATGATGTAGCGTCCGGAAAAAGTTTTAATAATTCCGACAATTTTTGTTCAATTAAAATATTGTCCTTTTCAAAAAAATGTTTATTCTTTTGATAAATTTTCCACGCATAATTAAATTTTTCGCTTGGACTTTTGCCGAATTTCATTAAATTAAAATAATCAAAATGCGGATTACGCGCTATTAGAAATTTTTTTACAAATTTTATGGGTGCCGCATTTATAGTATTAATCCATCCCCACTTGGGATTGGTTAAATTGTATTTATCCTCAAACGAATTTTCAATTTTCTGAATCTGGTTTTTGGCATCTGCCATTTCTTTTTCTAATTCAGATAGCCCTTTTTCAATCTCCGGCATCCCTTTAAGCTCCTCCGGAATAGCTCGTTTTACGATATTCATCATTTGATTAATATCACTGCTGTTTGAATTAGCGCCAAAGATCTTATCCCACCCCAAAACATACTGAATTGTATAATCATCTACAACAGGACGCCCTGTACTTGCATAGCTGTTAGAAATGCTAAGTCTAGGAAATTCACGTTCTCCCTTAATGGCACAAAACTTTTCAAGCACAGAAATAATTTCCTTTTCATTTGGCATAAAATCATCCAAAAGATTTTTCAGAATTTTGTCGCGTTCACGCGAAAGAGGAAGAAGTTCAAGGATCAAACCAATACTCTCTGCTAAGGAACGTCCCTCAAAAAGCCATACTTTATGTTTGTTATCCTTTTGAGTAATGTCAGCTAAATAAATTTCAAAACCGGTCTTGTCCGCCATTGCCTCCTTGTAAGGATATACCGAATCCCGACTGCCATCGGATAAAGTTTCAGAATAATAATACTTCGTAGAATCTGTCATAAGAAAAGTAGGAACATCTTCTCTGATTTTAGACAACGCGATAGTCCCAACTACAAATTGATATTCTTTATACCCTTTTTTGGATTCAGCGACCATTTGTGTAATTTTTCTTTCGTCTTCAAAAGAAAGCTGTTTCCACTCATCCTGATTATCAACAATAAGATCAAACTGCGTCACTACAGCGCCTGTCTGTTCCATCTTTTCGACCATATCCAGAAATTGCCAGCCGCTTTTTTTCAATAAACACATATAATCCCTGGAGAGCTGTTGATGAACCGGTTTTTTTTGTGGATTTGTATCCATTAATTTAGTTTCATCTGTTTTGAAAAGAATAAGGAATTTTTCAAGAAAATCCTGTTTAACCGCTGGCTCCATCGCGTCATAATCAACTGTGGTTAAAAGAAACTCGAGAAGTTTATTCCCGAATATACTACAGGCAGGATACAACCTTGTTAAAACCATAATCTTATCTTCATAATCCTGTTTTGAAAAATAATCTACGCAAACATACCGCAAAAAAAGCTCTTTTATTTCTCCGTCTTCCAACGCCCTTATTTCGGGAATCCAGAAATCAAGATCATCTCCACTTATTATATTTTTGCGAAACTCCAAAAAGATATATTCAAATAAACTTTTAACCTCTTTTATCTCGCCTATTTTTATTTTATATCGAAATTCCAGTTTCTTTTTCAACTCTACCGCCTTTTTTAAATCTTCAAAATCAATGCCCCTTATTTTCTTCTTTTTTTCAAGAAGTTTCAAAATCGTCTTAAAATAAAAGGAAGAAAAATTCTTTTGAAAGGACTTAAGTTCTTCGCCAAAATCAAGCATTTCAGTCATCTGAGGAGGCATAGTTGAGGCATACCAAGGCGGGGAATCAAGGATCATACCTAAAACTTTTAATAACTGTTCTTCCGTCAAAGAATCGATCATCTTATCAAGCGTTAAATCAAAATCCGGGATAAATCCTCTAAAAACGGCTCTGTATCGGACAACTGATAACAATTCTAATGAATTTGCGTCAAGTTCTTGTCCATAACTTTGCTCTACTAACCACGAAATTTTATCTGTTATTTCCCGTAAATGAGGCACCGCTGGAACCCCTCCGCGTGAGATATTGCCAAAAGGTCCTATTTCTTGGTTTATGAAATGAGCCGCCAAAAATCTTAAGTATAAAGAAAAGAATTCTTCTCTGCCCTTCTGAATTTCTCCTTTACGTTCCGAAGTAAGGCCACCAAACCGATTGGTTTCAATATCAAAAACTATCTCAGGCGGATCCAATTTTCCATAACGCTTCCGAGTCCATTCTTTAAATCCAAAAACCGCATTTTCCCGAATACCGGCAAATTGGCTTTCTCTTAATTGACGTTTTCTTTGATCATATCTTTCTTGAAATAAATCCCAAAAACTTTCAAAATTTTTGATTAGATCATTCTTGTCAATATATTGAACATAAACTGAACCATCACTTCGCATGCGGGTTTCAATAATCCATCCATCATCACCAATGTAGTTAATCGCTTCATCTTCTGATGAATAGGATTTACTTTCCACGGTTTCAAAATTATATTTATGACTCTGTGTCAAAGAAATATCTTTTATCTCATCAGAACCGGGATATAGTAAACTCTTAAAATTTACTTTTAGGGCCAAAAGTGTCTTTTTTCGAATCGGCTCCGAACCCTCTGACTCTATTGCTTCATCAATTTCGCTGTCTAAAGATTCTATTATGTTTTTTTCTGAAACAGGCACAAAATTAACAATATCAGAAACCGGCGGAAGTATTTGGCCGATGCCCTGATTCGCGAAAAAAACGAAAAGATTATTAAACCTAAGCGGCATTTTCCATTTCTTGTT
The DNA here is from genome assembly GCA_043822245.1 of Candidatus Omnitrophota bacterium. Lineage (GTDB taxonomy): Bacteria > Omnitrophota > Gorgyraeia > Tantalellales > Tantalellaceae > JBDRBY01. The sequence continues at coordinate 24,198 of JBDRBY010000008.1, read as the reverse complement.
AAGTATATGGTACAAGTCTCCTGTGGAGGCAAGATTAGATCCATATTTTACCTTCGTGACATAAGAGGCAATCGCGCTTGCTCTAACAAGAAAAGAAACACTTTTGACAAAATCCTCATCCTTTGCTGTCTCGCTACAAAAACTATAAATCATTCTGAAATAATAATGCGTTAAAAATTCTTCTAACACCGGCAAACTATTGATGTTATCAATAGCACCTGCCATTTGATCAAGTCGTTGCGCATTCAGCATTTTTTCATGAAAAAGAAAAGCTCGCGTTGGCTCCTTGATATACGGGCTTGCTAAAAAATCTAAATCAAATGGCTCCTCTTTTTTTGTCACATTAGGCAGAAATTGACCGGGATCCTGAATGATTTTCTGAACTTCGCCTATACGGATATCCGCCTTCGGATGGCTTGAGAGAAACGGAATATCACCAATCGCATCCAGAAACTTCAACACTTCAATACTTGCTTTTGGGTTAAAACCGGCAAAAGCGCTAATGCGTATCCCGCCTGTATCGGCATCATATTCCCTGTTTTTTGACACAGTCCGATTATCCGATGTTTCTTTTTCAGCAAAGTCTTCCTTAGTTTCAATGTCCTGAATAAAATGCCGGACTTCATGAGCTAAAATAAAAGCAACCATATCTTGTGTCACAGTTTTACCCTGTTCCTCAAGATATCTATTTAATGTTTTGATAAGCCCGACACTCATAAAAAACGCCCGGCTGTCGGTAATCCAATACGCGGTAACTTCATCAGAATTTATCAAATACAGCTTAATTTTTTTATTTTCCAATTCCGCGCTTTTAAGGATTTTCTTAAATATATTGCTGATTTTTTGATACACAATGTCTTTTTCAGAGATTAAACCGAATTTTGTTCTTTGAACTTCCAAATCATCTTTAAGATAGTCACTATAAGCTGACCTATCTTCTGCGATATATCGGTTTACAAAGGACGCCCATTCCGGCAAAAGCCCGCTTGTAAGAATTTGCCTTACATCAAGAGCCAGTTTCTGAGCAATTTTTAAATCCGTCTCAAGCATTCTCTTTTCAACTTCCTGCCAGAGCCCTATATCCCTCATAGCCTGTTTCAAATTATTACGATTGTTTCGCATAAATTCCTCGGCTTTTCGGAGAGCCGGCTCTAACAACAGTTTTTCAAAAGACTGGTAATGCTCCATAAGCACACGCCTTTCCACAACCAGCGCCTCATGTAAAAGTTCATGTTTGATTCCGATTTTTAACAATTTTTGAGCGGTTTTTGGAGCGTGAGCAAGTTTCTCAAAAAGTGAACGGTGAATACCAATAAACCCACCAGGTAAATGATCCTCAAAAAGGCATTTGGACGTGTCAAGAACAGTAATTACCAGTTCTTTTTGTTTTATAGGACGCATCGAGATTTCTTCGCTTAGAAAATTATTTAAAAAACCCGCAAATATGTCCCGCTCCTTAAATCCAAAAGCTTTGTATTGATTAATAAGATCGTTGTCAATGTAGATAGCCGTTTTATCAATAACTAATTTTACGGCTTTACTCACTACATCTTTTTTGATTTCATCTATATCCGTAACACCATTTTTTGAGATCGACTGAGGGTTCTCAAGCGACATGCCTTGAACAAAGCCAACAGTATCATTAAAATCTATGTCCAACACTGAATCTGCCACTTTTCCCAATAACATTTTCACAACTTTTTCCTTGCCTCGAACCTCCAGAACAGGCCTGATTTTTGTCTGGGAAACAGCGTCCTGTTCAATTTGAATGACAATATCTGAAGCATTATTGTGCAACGTCCGGCTAACCATAAAATCCGCTTGCTGAATGCCTTTTTCTCTTGTCACAAGAACAAACTGTCCCTGATATTCGCCAACATCATATATGCAGCTGTTTACAATAAAACAATACATCCCATTCTTGGAATCGCGTCCAATCTTTAAAGCATCCCCTTCTTTTATAAGCACACTATCTTCGCGTAAAATTTCACCATTATTTTTTTTCGTTATTACACCTCCGATGTCTCGTCCTCCTATCTTAAAACTGCCTGCTCTAAGCGCGCCAGTTTTTGTATTATCCTCTCTGAGAAAAAATTCGAACAAACCATCAGCCCAACTAATATTCAAGCCTAATTCATACTGCCGCATTTGATCTTTAGAAAATTTAGCCGGTTTCTGTTTTTTCGTGACACTCTCTTTGTATATTTCATCTTTCTGTTTTAAACTCTGCCGGCTCTTTTGTAAATTCATAATATCGACATTATGTTCTATCCCGATATTTTCCTTAAGCCTTACTATCTGTTCATCAAGATTAGACAACACGCCATTTTTCGACGCGATTGGGTCATCGGCACTCCTGGCTAAGGCGTTAAAACGAACACCTTTGTCGTCAAATATCAAGTGTCCGACATTTCCTTCATCCACATCTACACAAAATATACGATTGTCTAAATTGAACAATTCATCTAAATGGATATGCCCGAAAATGATCCCGTTAACTCCTAAATGCGCTAAGAAATTATCTATTTTTCCTTTGCGCGCGATGCCCTTTGAAACCCTGAATACTACACCGTTTTTCTTAAGAATTTCTTTCACTTTTTTATTTATCAATAATTTCTTCCAGTTTTTTCCCAACCCGGGTCTTATTGCATTTAAAATCGCTATCGCTTTTTGTTTATTCTCGTCATCAATTTCAATCTTCCACATCTGACCATCTTCACATAAGTTGTTAAGCCAATCCTCTTCTCTTGCCCAAAAAATATCATGCGCTTTTTTGAAAAAGTTCGCGGCTTTTTCTTTGTTTAAAACGCCGGCTTTTGCCTGTTTTTGAATCAACAATAACTCATCCTGGAGTTCTTCCAATCCCTGTCGTGTAATTAATGGATTACCCTGCCCATCTGATGGGATTCCGGCATGTAAATGTAAAAATGCTCTTTCGTCAACGTGAAATAACTTAAGGTTCGTTAAAAGCCATTGGGCTAATCTCTTTACGCGGTTATCTTCTATCAATCGTCGAAGAATCCGCGGATTTCCCCTGATAACCCGTTCAACTTCATTTCTGTCATTAGGGTCTCTCAAATGAGCGATTCCCATCTCTTTTAAAAAAGCCGCACCGCCATTAAACAGCCAGTTCACGAGCGCGTCCCGGTCATCCAACAAAACACCTTGAATAAGCATAACATCGTGGTTGCCAAAACATAAATTTACCCCGATATTATGATTTTCTTCGGCAATTTTCACTAATTGCCGTAATATGACAAAATTTCTGTGATTTCGCATACCACGGTCAAATACGTCCCCATGTCCTACTATCTCTAATTTTCTGCCATTTTGTGCGGCTTCCTGAGCCGCATGCAATATCCGTTCAAGATCATCAGCCTTACCGTGTTTATCTCCAAAATTTATAACGTCCGGCAATTCATCCTTCTCAATTTTTCTTTTTAACGAATATAAATCGTCTATTTTCTTTTGTATTTGTACTTCGTTCTTGTCCCGATTCTCATCTATATTCATCCGATCTTCTATCTTTCCACCTCTACGAATTCCCAATATATGCCAAAATTTATTCTCATCTATTTCCTGCGCGAACTCCTGTTGCCGCAATAAATTGATCCGCTCTTTAGGATTTTTAGCCGCATTCTGCAAAACATCTTCATCTGCAAACAAATCTCCAAAATTAACTATAAACTGTGCTTCATTTACCGTTTCTCCTTCAATAAACTCCTGAATCGCCTGGTTTTCTAATTCAAACATATTGACAAAATTATTTTGTGTGTTAAACTTAGATTTAATGGTAGCTAAAGATGAATCGAAAATAATATCTGATTTTTTTCTTGATTGCTCCAAGCTAATCTTTGCCTCATTAGTTATAGGGGTTTTTGTGCCGGGAGCCGCAGGTAAAATACCTTGGCTTACTTTTTCAATAGGCATTGCCATGACTGTCGTATTTTTGGGTATTGCCGTAAAATTGTCAAAAATAGGATTGGAAAAAGAATGAATCTTATAACTTTTTACATTTTTGCCGGGATCTTGGCCTTGATCGTGTTCCTCTGGGCGATGAGAGGCAGGAAATAATCTATCATGAATGACACCATTCTCTATATTGTCGCTTGTATTATTTTGACGATTGACTTGGCTCTTATCGTTTTTTACAAAAGAAGATAATTTCTGTTTTTTATCTAATCCTTCAACAAACTCTTGAATTATTTGGTCTTCTGCTTCAGGAAATAAGACCGCCTGTTCATCCTCTCGCGTCTCATTCGTCTCCTCGGTGTTTCTTGTTATCAAAATATCACGTTCAGGCAGGACAATAGATTCCCGCCCCTTCCGGGAGCATATAACCCTGTATACCGCAAAACTCATTACCACGGCCGCAATAAGCCCACCCGCGATCCATCCCCAGGGTGTTGCTTTAAAACTTTCGACGGCAAATTGAAAAGAAAGAGGCGCAGAATTGGCAACCCGGGCATTGGCTAACAGGGTTCCAATAAAGGGGATGGTGAAAATGAGTAGTTTTTTTATAGGGTTTTTAATAAAAAAGTTTGACAAATTTTCAATGGTATGATACATTGCATGTCGATGAATATAATTGACAGTAGCAGGAAAAAATTTATTGCTAAAATAGTTGCTGATTTGGGAAAAGCTATTTTTGCCATTGGTTTGGCGAGTTATTTCTTTAAAGAATTCTCTGACATCCTGAAACTGACTCTTTGGCTTGTATGTATAATTTCGTTGACGAGCAGTATATTCATACAACCAAGAGAAGAAGGAGGTTACTATAAATGCTAATGTTATCCGCTGTTTTTGTATTTCTAGGGTTTGTGTTAATTCTAATGTATGTTGACCATCGTCATAATTTGAAGACAAAGCATCCTCATTAACAATCTTTGCATAAGAACGTATCCCTTGATAAGCAATAAAAGCTACTATCGCCCCCGCGGTAATCCACGTTATAATCCATCCCCAGGGTATTGTTTTGGAACTTTCAAGGGCAAATTTAAACGGCGCAGAATTAGCAATCCGAGTATTGGCTAACAGGATTCCGATGAATGGTATGGTGAAAATGAGTGTTTTTATACGGTTGTTTCCAGGAGTATGTGAAGAAACTTTTTTAAAAAATCTATCAACCTCGCTTAATCCTTCTTGCATGTATTTACTACGTCCAATAATAAATTCTCCAGGCGCTATTTCATAACGATTTCCTATAACATCATCGTTCTTAGTATGAAGTATTATTGGAATTGTTATTCCTAATTTGCGCGCGACTTTAGCAAAATTAATCACTTTCGTACCAGGCATGTCATAATCGGTAAGGATAAGTGAAATGTGTTCCTGCGTGTTTTTCAAAAATTTTAAGGCTTCATCTCCGCTTTTCTTGCCAATAACTCGATATCCTTTCTTTTCTAGTTTTGCTTTATATTCATCGCCCTCATTATGCGGATTGCTTTCATTCCAATTATCTTCTATCAACAACACTGTAAAATCAAAATACAACCCATCATTTGTATAGACCTGTTTACCGTCTATTTTTAAGTTTTTGATTGGGATAGAGATTCTTCGGCCTTCGGCCTCAGAATGACGGAAGAAAGAATATTTTCTGCCGTGGATGGTGATGTCTTTTTTTTCTTCGAATATTGCTTGGGCGAATTGGCGCCATAGGGCTTTTGCTTCGCGTTCTTCCAGAGAATAGACTTTTACCACGTTTTCGCAGAAATCCGTGTAAAGGGCGAGGTTTGAGACTTCTGGAAGCAAAGCTTTTAGTGTCTCCATCTTCCTTCCGGAGAGCAGGTTAAAGTATTGGGATTTGTAGTTTTTGCTGTTTTTGAAGTTTGGCATTATGGTTATGTAGGGGATGTTGTTCTTTTTGAAGAGTTCGGTTAGGTTTTCGGTGTGGAAGCCGCCGGTAATGAGGATAGTCGTTGGTGATTCGTGATTTGTATTTGGTATTAAAGATTCCCGCTTTCGCGGGAATGACCTATTTGTAATATTTTTTAAAAAGGCTTGGTCTCGTTGGAAGGAGTAGTTGTAGAATTGGGAAAGGTGTCGGCGGAAATTATTTAGGTTATAGATCCCGGATAAATTTTTTGTTTCCAAAAAATTTTCCGGGATAACATCGGGGTTGTTTCGCGATTTTCCGAAATGATGTTGTTTTATAAATGAAACATAGTTTTTTATATCAAAGCTTTTTTCATTTGCTTTGTAATATTTGTAGTCCTCTTTTGTTAGAGTGATATTGAATAGGTTTTTTGTTAGAATCAGGTTTTTGGATAATTGGACGAGTTTTTTCTGTTTATTGTTTTCGCAAAGGGCTTCTTTTATTTTATCTTCCAGGTGTGTGATTTCATCCATTAGAACGCTTTTGTCCATACTCTCGTAAAGAGCGATATATTCAACATATTTTTGGAGTTGTGGAAATCTCTCTAAGGTTATGTTTACTACTTTGGCTTCATGTATCAAAAAGGCGTAAAATTCTTTTACCGGTACCAGCTTTTTCTTGAATTCCACTGTTTTTGTAATAAACTTCTTAAGTGAATTTTTAGAAATCCTGCGCCTGAGCTCATCTATTAAAACTTCTCTTTCTTTGTTCGCCCTTTCAAAGGCTATATTTTGTTCCACGTTAAGCGTTTTAATCAGAATGCTAATATTTAAAAAGCCTTTGAGAGAAACGTTTTTTTTGAGCACTGTCTCTTCAAGATACGCGATATAGTCTTCAAACTTCAGGTTGTTTTCTTTGTATTCGTTATATTTTTCATCAAATTCAAGCAGTTCTTCGGAATAAATTTCTTTTTTTAGTTTGCCAAAAATATCCTCGAGTTCTTTTATGTACGCGTCAGCCTCGTCTTTATGCGTTAAAAAATCTCTATATATGTTAAGATTTTCAAGATATAGCTCTGTGTCCTCCACACCCCAGAGTTTTACTTTACCAGGGTTGTTTATAGCGCAATATTCTGCGCCATTAACAAGTCCTTGCTTAACAAAATAATCTGAGACTTTTTCTCGAACAACAGAATCCTTAATATCGGTAAATGAAGACAAATCATACTTGCCCTCACCACCTTCAAGATTGACTGTATCAATACCGTATTTTTCATGAAAATAGTCAATAATTTCTGCTATTTTGCGCTGGGCAAAGTAATTGCAGTGGGCGTCTTGGATATGAATGATGGCTGGTTTTTGATGGGATAGTAAAAAACTGTCTTTAATTGTACCAAGAGCGGGGGGTACTGTAATTGTACTGTTCGCGATTTCCGTAGGGGCTGGCCCCTGTGCCTGCCCTCTGTCTAATCTCTCTGAGGCAGCTTCCACAAACACGTCACCAAGCACGCTCGTAAAGACAAAACAGCACATGGTAATTAACGCTGTTATTTTCCAAAGTTTTGTCTGCTGAAATATTCTTGGGATGATTATGTTCATAGTTTCAATTGATAACTTTTTGATATTAGTAACAATGTATGTTCTGCTTTGATATTATACCTTTTAAATGGGTTAACGTCAACAGATAAAAGCTACCTTTTTTATTACTAATTACAGATCCCGGATAAATTGCTTCGCAATTTTCCGGGATGACATTCGGGGTGCCTTTGGCAAATCCTTGAAGCGCACAGGATGTCCCCTACTTCGCTACATGCGCCTCACAATAACGCAGGATTCAGCATTTTTTTGAGTTTTGTGATTTGGTCGCGAAAGGCTATGGCTTTTTCAAACTGCAGGTTTCGGGCGGCTAGTTCCATATCTCCCTCAAGCTGGGAAATAACCTCGAGAATATCTAATTTTTCCGCGGTTTCGCCTGTAACATTCTGAACGATCTCTTTCGCCCGTTTATAAGATTCGACTCCATCTTTTATGGCTTTTTGAATGGTTTTTGGTGTAATGCCATGCGTTTGGTTGAATTCAAACTGTATCTTCCGCCGTGTGCTTGTTATGTCCATCGCGTTTTTCATTGATTTTGTAATATTGTCCGCGTATAACAAAACCTGGCCATTAATATTTCTGGCAGAACGGCCCGCTACCTGTATGAGTGAAGTCTCGCTTCTTAGAAAACCTTCTTTATCCGCGTCAAGCACCGCCACTAAAGAAACTTCAGGCAGGTCAAGCCCCTCTCTAAGCAGATTTATCCCAACAAGGCAATCAAATTTCCCCAATCTAAGGTCTTGAATTATCTCTACCCTTTCCAGAGCGTCTATCTCTGAATGTAGATATCTTACCCTAAGTTTCATCTCTGTTAAAAAGCGCGTTAATTCTTCTGATAACCTCTTTGTCAATGTTGTTACTAATGTCCTCTCATTCTTTTTAGCGCGTTCTTTTATTTCCCGGGCTAAATCATATATCTGGTTTTCCGTGGGCCGCACCTCTACCGGACTGTCAAGAAGCCCCGTGGGACGTATCACCTGCTCCGCTATTACCGCGCTATGCTTAATCTCATATTCAGTCGGCGTGGCGGAAACAAATAAAATTTGTTTCGCTATGTCCATAAATTCGTCAAACTTTAAAGGCCGGTTGTCTAACGCGGATGGGAGGCGAAAACCATAATCAACCAGGTTTTTTTTACGCGCCTGGTCGCCGTTATACATCGCGCGCAGCTGCGGAAGAGTTACATGAGATTCATCTATAATAACAAGAAAATCATCGCCGAAATAATCTAAAAGGCACCATGGCCTCGTTCCTTCGCTCCGAGCTGAAATATGGAGCGAATAATTTTCAATACCGTTACAATATCCTAATTCATTAAGCATATCCATGTCATATCTGGTTCTTGCCTCCAACCTCTGAGCCTCCAGGATTTTACCTTCTTTTTTTAATTCACTAAGGCGTTCGTCTAATTCCAGAGAAATAGATTTTACGGCTTTTTTTATCTTATCCTCGGTTGTTACAAAATGTTTTGCCGGATAAACCGCGGTTTTTTCAAGCCTCGCGAGCGTCTCCCCTGAAATCGGGTCGATTTCAGAAACGCGCGTTACTCTGTCGTCAAAAAACTCCACGCGCAAGGCAGTTTGTTTGTACGCCGGCAATATTTCAACGACATCGCCGCGAACCCTGAATTTTCCGCGCGAGAGCTCAATATTATTACGTTCGTACTGAATATCAACCAGTTTTTTCAGAAATTCTTCGCGGGATATTTTTTGGCCCAATTCCACTTCCGCGAGCATAGTGGAATAATCTTCAGGAGAACCAAGCCCGTAAATACATGAGACGCTTGCCACTATGAGCACGTCACTGCGCGAAAAAAGAGAACTTGTCGCGGAAAGGCGCAGGCGGTCGATATCTTCATTTATCGAAGCGTCTTTTTCTATATAAACATCTGTTTGAGGAACATACGCTTCAGGCTGGTAATAGTCGTAATAGCTTACAAAATACTCAATCGCGTTATTTGGAAAAAAATCTTTAAATTCCGCGTAAAGCTGCGCCGCGAGCGTTTTATTATGCGAAATAACCAATGTCGGTTTATTAAGGCGTTCAACAATATTGGCCATTGTAAATGTTTTGCCGCTACCGGTAACGCCAAGGAGGGTTTGAAAAGAATTATTCTTTTTTATAGACGCGGTTATTTTTTTAATAGCCGCCGGCTGGTCACCCGCGGGTTTTAAATTGGTAATTAACTGAAACTTATCCATGAATTATTTCAATAAATCCTCAAGTTTACAAGACAATAATGCCGATTTATTGAGGATAATCTGTGTTTCTTGGTTTAAACGATCCGAGGTCATTCTGATAAGCTTAGTAACAATATTTCTGCCAAGCATGATTCTGTTTGTTTTTTTTAAATAATTTTCTGTTTTCTGGTAAAAAAGAGTGGCGTATTGCTTAAGTTTGTCTTCTGGAAGATGTCGACTGCTTTCGCCGTCACGGCTAAATTTAATAAGATTATTTACATTTTTATCTATTTTTATCCGTAAATCCCCTTCCTGAAAATTAATCCAATATTCGCTAATAACATACCGTATTCGGCAAGCCTTTCCTTCTTCGGTATTGTACACAAATTTGAATGAAAAATTGTCTGTATCAAAATGCTGGCGAGCTTGCACGCTTTCTAATGTCGTTACAGTACAGATTTTATATGTCTCGAGAAGTTGCAAATAGCTTTCGCGCCAATTTTTGAGCCAACTTTCAATGTAGCTACGATTCATAAAAAGCGGCAAGAGATCTTGTTTAAGGTTCACATCACTAACATGGTTCATTTTAACTGTAAGTTTATCAAAAAGGACACGCAAATCTTCGGCCTCTTTCACATTTTTAGCCGATAGATACTCCAGATCAGGCACTATTTTGTCGTTCATATACCACAAAAGGTCATAGATATCTCGTCCCTTTTCTTCATAAAAAGCCTTGCCTACACCACGTGTTCCGCGCAGAAAAATCGCGGCCACTTTGCTGGCCATAAGCGTCGACATATTGTAACTCACGATCACAAAAGAAAGTTGACCGCGATTGATCGGCCGGCGGTCAATCCCTGTTTTGGGAGCGGTAAAATGATTGAGATGGATTTCAACACGCACCTGATTTGATGGATGACCTAATCTTAAAGCTTCACCGATATTGAATTTAAGACGCAGTCCTCTTCCTGTAATAATTTTAGCAGTTAAAAAGTCCTGATTGGTGCTATACATACGAGAAAAATGATTTTCAATTTCTTTTTTTAGTTTATCTAGAAAATTTTTGGTTATTTCGTGAGAAACTTCAAAATCCAAGTCAACTGACATGCGATCTAGTCCGTGAATGATGCGAAGCGCGGAACCGCCGTACATTACCCATTTATTGTATTCAGAATGGTGATAAATAAAATTAAGGACAAAAAACTGCAATTCCTCTTTGAGAGCATTGCGGAGCGCTTCAGCGTCCATCCCGCCATCCAGAGTACAATTATCAAGTTTTCTTTTTAAAATAGCAAGAATTTGTTCACTCATTATTAATGTGTTTTTTTGTCATTGTGTAAAATTTAGTCCGTTCCTTTTTATCCATTTCATCAATATCTATTCGTAATGCTTCAACGAGTGCTTTAATGTCTTTTGATTGAACCCCGCGAAACTGATAAGTCTTAAAATAGAGTAAATCAAACAAAGCTTTTGCCGGGGAAGCGATAAAAAAATCAATCGAAGCAGATTTTCCACGCATCAAAGAAAAACCCGAAAATAGTTCTTTTTTTATGGATTGATAGGTAAAAACACCGGCTTTTGTCTTATAGTTTCTAGTCACTTTCGGTGTAACAGAAGTAATACTGTATATGCCTTCCGTGGTAAGATTGTAAAATTGAAGAGCTGCCCATAAACTAACATAGGAAGGCGTACGAACGATGTTTGCCATGTAAAAAGAATAGGAAATATCGCCTTTATTTTTGTTAAAAAAATCAGTCGCGACATACAGTCCTTTTTTAAGTTGAAGTATTTCCTTATGCTTCATAAAGCGGCTGATATATGTATCCACCGTGGCCTCAGCAAGTCCTAGTTGTTTGCCAAGCTGGCATAAACTGTCTTTACTGAAGTAGGGCAAAGATTTTAGCTGTTCTAATAGGTTTTTCTTGCTTTTCATAATTATGACATAAGTGTATCATAAAAGAAACGTAATGTCAAGTTCTACGATGTTGATTGCCACCTAGGCTTTCCCGAGAACTACTTCTAAACTAAAATCAATGGGGCGCGGAGAAATTGTAATCAAACTTGTGGAGATAATATCTATGCCGGTTTCGGCGTAACGCTTGACATTATCGATTGTAATGCCGCCGGAGACTTCGAGCAAAACTTTGTCTTCCAAACCTTTACTTTTCCGTAACGCTACCGCTTTTTTGACTGTTTCCGATGTCATATTATCGAGCATAATAACGTCCGGCATTTCCTTTAGCGCGTATTCACATTCTTTCAACGTTTCAACTTCTATTTCTATTCTGACATTTTTTTGTACCGCTTCCCTCACTCGCTTAATAATTTTTTTTATAACAATTTTACTATCGGTAGTTTTAGTCTCAAGCTCAAACGCCCTTATGTGGTTATCTTTTATCAGCACCATATCCCATAAACCTTTTCTGTGGTTATTGCCACCCCCCACAGTAACAGCGTATTTTTCAAGGTATCTGTGAAGAGGTATTGTTTTACGAGTATCGTATATCTTTGCTTTTGTGCCTTTAATTTTATTGACTAACTCACTTGTGGTTGTCGCGATTCCGCTTAAAAGGGATAAAAAATTTAACGCCGTTCTCTCGGCTTTCATTATTGAGATAGCCTTTCCTTCGATAAAGGCTACTTCACAGCCGGCTTTTATATCATCGCCGTCTTTGACTAGCGGCCTAAATTTAAGATCCTCATCTACTGAACTGAAAATTTTTTCGATAATATCCATGCCACAGGCCACCCCGTCTTCCCGAGATAAAATAACTGCGTCTATATTTAAAGAATCCTCAAGGACAGATTCAGACGTAATGTCGCCCGTCCATATATCTTCTTTTAAGGCAAACCTTATTATGGTGTCTATTCGTTTTTTATCCAAGTCCATGTTTCACCTTTTGTTGTTCGTGGATAGTCTGGTTAAATTTATGCTCAAAATCCCCCTTGCCTCCTTTTTCAAAGGGGGGAAAAACTGGTTAGATTCGCGTTCGAAATCCCCCTTGCCACCTTTTTCAAAGGGGGGAAAATCTGGTTGTAAATCGGGCGATACTCCCCTTCTTTGAGGGTACCTAGGCTCAGTCCCGCGTATTTTTCGCGTTTCAGGTTTACAACCTTGGAGCCCACCTCTTCAAACATACGTTTTATTTGTCTTTTCCGGCCCTCATGCAGGATAATTCTGTATACGGCGCTGTTCTTGTTTTCTTTTATGAATTTTATACCGCATGGCGCGGTATATTTGCCTTCTAATTTTATCCCTTTTTCTATTTTCTTAATATCTGATTTTGACACGCACGGAGTAACTTCAGCCACATATTCTTTTTCAATCTCAAAACTGGGATGTGAAAATTTATGCGTAAGGGCTCCATCATTGGTTACAATAATAGCGCCTGTCGTATCTTTATCCAACCGCCCCACGGGATACAATCTTGCCGGAATATCTTTAAAAAAATCCGTTATTTTTCTCCGGTTATGCGTGTCTATCGCCGTTGAAATAACGCCTTTAGGTTTATTAAACAAAAAATAATATTTTTTTTCCTGATTTGTTAGAGCCTGGCCTTTAACTTGTATATCACACTCATTCGGATCAACTCTAAAGCCTTTTTCCACTACTATCTTGCCATTTACTGTTACTTTCCCGGTTTGTATCAGGCTTACAACGCCTCTTCGCGAGGCAATCCCTGCATGAGCTAAAATTGTTTGGAGGCGTGTTTTCATGTTTTTTTAATCCGACAATGCGTTCAAATTATCTTTCAAGGCTTTTAATTCGTTCGCGAACCTTTCTTTCTTGGCTTTTTCTTTTTCGATAACATCTTCCGGCGCTTTTTGTAAGAAGGCTTCATTGCCAAGTTTTTTATCAATCCCTTTAAGATATTTAGCAAGTTCATCGGTTTTTTTCTCTATCCGTTCTACTTCCTTGTCCACATCTACCGTATCGCCGAGGGGAACAAATAACTTTATCTTTCCTACAAGAACTGCTACTGTTTTTTTCGGCCTTGAAACTTTTTTGCCTATTTCCTGAATCTTACAACACGCTAATTTTTCGATATACAACCTGTTTTCCTCAACAATGCCTCGCTCTTCATCCAAGGCAATACCCAAAAGCACCGTAACTTGGGCCTTCTGCTCAATGTTCCAAAACGCGCGAATATTGCGGACCGCCGTGATAACACTTATGAGTTTTTCCATATCACGGCCCGCTTCAGCATCATCATACTTTTTTTCAGGCTTCGGCCATGAGGATACCATAATCCAGCCGGGTTCTTCTTCTGAAAAAACCTGCCATATTTCTTCGGTTATAAAAGGCATTATAGGATGTAGAAGTTTTAAGCTTTGCTTTAAGACGTTTAATAAAATCTTTTGAGTGTTTTCTCTATTTTTCGAGAATTTAGAAATTTCAAGGTACCAGTCGCAATATTTATGCCAAATAAAGTCGTACAAAGCAGCGGCGGCATCATTAAACCTATACGACTCAAGGCTTTTGGTTACATCCCGTATTACTTCGTTTAAAGCGTTGAGTATCCATTTGTCGGAGATGGTTAGGAGTTTATTTTCTGAATATAGATTCCCGCTTTCGCGGGAGGGACGGACGGAGAGGGAAGGACAGGGTGGAAAATTCATAAGCACATAACGTGACGCGTTCCAAAGTTTGTTCGAAAAATTACGGCCTATATCAAACTTTTCCTTTGAGAGAAACACATCCTGGCCCTGAGACGTGATAGAAATTATGCTAAACCTTAGAGCGTCACTGCCTACTTCCTCAATCACATCCAAAGGATCGATAACATTTCCAAGAGACTTCGACATCTTGGTTCCCGCGGAGTCACGCACGGTACCGTGGATATAGACATCACTAAACGGTATATCTTTCCGGAATTTCAGTCCCGCCATAATCATTCTGGCAACCCAGAAAAATATTATCTCCTGAGCCGTTACAAGCGAGTCCGTGGGATAGAATTTCTCCAGGGCTTTTGTCTCTTCAGGCCAGCCCAACGTTGAAAAGGGCCATAGCCATGAGCTGAACCAGGTATCTAAAACATCCGGATCCTGCTCCAAATTCGCGCTTCCGCATTTAGGGCATTTTTCGGGCGAATTTTTGCCGACAAAAACGCCCGCGTCTTCCCTGCCGGAAATATCAACATCCCTGACATTTTCATACTTCAGGCAGTCTTTACAATACCACACCGGAACGCGGTGTCCCCACCAAATCTGGCGGGATATGCACCAATCACGGATATTTTCCATCCAATTTAGATATACTTTTGTCCACCGCGCGGGATAGAATTTTATTTTCTTCTCTTTCACTACTTTGATAGCTTCTTTTGCCAACGGTTTCATTTTAACAAACCATTGTTTAGAAAGGCGCGGTTCGACAACAGTATGGCAGCGGTAACAATGCCCGACATTATGAATATGCTTTTCAGATTTCATAAAAAGGTTTCTTTGTTTGAGGTCTTCTATTATGGCCTGGCGGCATTCAAATCTATCCATGCCCTCGTATTCATTGCCAAGCTCGTTTATCCGCCCGTCAGGCCGCATAACGTTTATGCGGCTGAGCCCGTGTTTATTCCCCAGCTCAAAATCCACAGGGTCATGCGCGGGAGTAACTTTAAGGGCGCCTGTGCCAAAGGCCGGATCCACGCTTTCATCAAAGATTATCGCCAGTTCTCTCTTAATAATCGGAAGGATCAAAGTCTTTCCTGAAAGAGCCGCGTACCTAGCGTCTTTGGGATTAACCGCCACTGCCGCGTCGCCCAGCATGGTTTCAGGCCGCGTGGTAGCGATTACCACATAATCTTCGTTCACCTTCTCAAGTTTATTCCTGCCTTTAACCGGATATTTTATGTAATAAAGCATCCCCTCAATCTCTCGATGCTCAGCCTCTTCATCGCTTAAAGCTGTCTCGCACCGCGGGCACCAGTTAATGATATAATCTCCTTTATAAACTAAACCGTCCTGATACAACCGGATAAACACTTCTGTAACAGCTTTGGAAAGGCCATCATCCATTGTAAAACGAGTTCTCTGCCAATCACATGAACAGCCCAGGCGTTTTAGCTGTTTGATTATCGCTTCACCGTATTGATCTTTCCATTGCCAAACTTTTTCCAAAAATTTTTCTCTGCCGAGATCCCTTCTCGTTAACCCCTGTTTGAACAGCTCCCTCTCAACAACGTTTTGAGTCGCTATTCCGGCGTGGTCGGTACCTGGTATCCAAAGGGCTTCAAAACCCTGCATGCGCTTCCATCGGATGAGCATATCCTGAATGGTATTATTGAGCGCGTGGCCCATGTGAAGGATTCCCGTAATATTCGGAGGGGGTATTACAATAGAATATTTCGTTTTCGCGGTATTCTCTAGACTATGAAAAAGATTTTCTTCAAGCCATGAATTGTAAATTTTTTCCTCTCGTTGCCGGGGATCATACCTGGAAGCTAATTCTTTCATTTTTTATTCTTACCTTCATCCTTAATGAACTTGTATTCAATAGAATCCCTTAACGCCAGCCAGCTTGCTCCTATAATGTTCTCAGAAACACCGACAGTCCACCATGAATCGCTTGCATCCTGTGACTGAATAAGAACCCTCACTTTTGCCGCCGTGGCTGATTTTTCGTCAAGTACCCTCACCCTAAAATCTGAAAGGTGCATTTCGTTTAGAGACGGATAGAACTCAATCAAAGACTTACGAAGCGCCTGGTCCAGAGCGTGTACCGGGCCGTCCCCCAGTGAAACCGTGTGCCGGAGTTTATTGCCGATTTTAAGTTTTACGGTCGCTTCTGAAACAAGCGGGCCGTCGCCTCGTTTTTCAACTATGACTCTAAAATCTTCCATTTCAAAATATCTCTTGAACATCTCTTGCGTGCGCCTCATTAAAAGCGAAAGCGAAGCTTCCGCTAATTCAAATTGGTATCCATCTTTCTCTAAATCCTGCACATATGAAAGGATATCTTTCACCTTTTCCGGCGTTTTTCCTATTTCTAATCCCAATTCACCGGCTTTCTCAATTATACTGGATTTGCCGGAAAGTTCAGATATGAGCATCCTTCTTTTATTTCCCACTTCCAAGGGATTCATGTGTTCATATGTTTTGGGGTTTTTTAAAATCGCGTTCACGTGAACCCCCGCCTTATGAGCAAACGCGCTTTTGCCCACGTAAGGCTGGGTATCTTGCTGTTTTACGTTTGAAATTTCGGCTATATACCTGGATGTCTCAGTCAACTCTTTAAACGCGAAAGAAGAAAGACAATCCATACCTAATTTGAATTTCAAAGCCGGGAGTATTGATATAAGGTTCGCGTTGCCGCACCTCTCTCCATATCCGTTAAAAGTGCCCTGCACCTGCGTACAACCCGCCTGTACAGCCGCGACTGAATTGGCCACCGCCATATCGGCATCATTGTGCACATGAATCCCGAGCGGAGTTTTAATTACAGCTTTTACTTCTTCAACAATCTCAAAAATCTCACTAGTAAGAGTCCCGCCGTTTGTATCACACAGCACTATCGTTTCCGCTCCGCCGCTCGCGGCGGACTTTAACGTTTCTATAGCATATTTCGGATTATCCTTATATCCATCAAAAAAATGTTCCGCGTCAAATATCACATGACGGTTTTTTTTATTTAGATATTCAACAGAAGACTCTATCATTTTCAGGTTTTCTTTGAGAGAAGCCTTTAATACCGCCTTTACGTGAAGATCCCACGTCTTACCAAATATGGTTACGTATTTTGTGCCGGCATCGAGCAGGCCTTTGATAACAATATCTGAGGATACATCCGTGTCTCTCCGGCGGGTACTGCCAAACGCTGTTAATTTTGAATTTTTTAATTTCAATTCATTGGCGGCATTCTTAAAAAATTCGTCGTCTTTCGGATTTGACCCGGGCCAGCCGCCTTCAATAAAATCCACGCCAATTTCATCCAGTTTTCGCGCTATGCGGATTTTATCTTTCACCGAGAAAGATATCCCCTCAGACTGCGCGCCATCACGTAATGTCGTGTCGTAAATATAAATTTTGTTCATAAGTTAGGCTCCTTTCCCTAAACCAAACGCTTTATGGATTGCCCTTACCGCGTCTTCCGCGGAGGCTTTGCCGACAACACAGGATATTTTAATTTCGCTGGTTGAAATCATCTCTATGTTTATCTTTTTCGACGCCAGGGCGCTGAACATCTTTGCCGCTACGCCTGAATGGCTGCGCATGCCTATCCCTACAACCGATACCTTCGCGACATCTTTGTCAAATTTAACGCCTTTGGCACCTATTTTTTCAGCAATCTTCCCGACAACTTCCTGCGCATGATGCAAATCCTTCTTATCAACTGTAAATGAAATATCCGTGGATTTCGTGTGAGATATGTTCTGTATAATCATGTCCACGTTAATGCCGGCTTTTGCTATCCACTCAAATATCCTGCTGGCTTCTCCGGGCTTATCGGGAACATCACATATGGTTACTTTTGCCTCATCTTTATTAACTGTAACCCCTCTAACCATAACCTCCTCCATATCTTTGCCCTCCTTAGTTATCATAGTTCCTTTATCTTTGCAAAAACTCGACCGTATATGCATAGGAACATTAAACTTTCCAGCCACTTCCATACTGCGCGCCTGCATAACCTGCGCTCCAAGAGAGGCCATTTCCAGCATTTCTTCATAGCTTATACTGTCCAATTTACGGGCATCCTTAACAATCCTGGGATCAGCCGTGTAAACACCGTTAACATCGGTATAGATCTCACACATCGTGGCCTTTAAAACCTTAGCCAACGCCACGGCTGTCATATCTGAACCGCCCCTGCCAAGTGTCGTGATTTCCTGGTCCATGTTGACTCCTTGAAATCCCGCGACAATCACTATCCTGCCTTTTCGAAGTTCCTTTTTTATACGGCTGGTATTTATATCCATTATCTTCGCCTTAGTGTGAGCTGAATCCGTAACAATGCCCACCTGCGCGCCGGTGAAAGAAATTGCCCGCTCGTTAATTTCATAAAGCGCCATAGCTAAAAGCGATACTGATATTTGTTCGCCGGTGGACATAAGCATATCAAGTTCTCTTTCAGGGGGCCTTTTACTTATTTGGCCGGCCAGGTTCAGCAAATTGTCCGTTGTATCTCCCAAAGCCGACACAACAACCACTACATCATATCCTTTTTTCCTGGAAGCCGCTACGCGTTCAGCCACTGCCTTTATTCGGTCCGTGTTTGCCACGCTTGAGCCGCCATATTTTTGTACGATAATTTCTTTCTTTCCGGAAAAGGCATGCCTTTGGCCTACGCTTTTGTGCTTTTGGCCTACACTTTTGATTTTTGTCATTTCGCGCCCCCTAACAAAAGTTTCATTAAGTCTGAGCCTTTATCGATTGCCATACTTCCCGCTTTCGCGGATTTCTCCGTAAAGACCATTACATCATCGGCGGATATACCCGTGCCAGCCATGGCAAAAGGCACCGGTTCAGCAGTATGAGTCCTTTTCGCGACAGGTGTCGGATGATCGGGCAGAATCAGAATTCTGCAATCGCCTTTTTGATAAATTTCTTTCATAAGCCTGGCAGTTATTTTACTGTCAAAATTTTCTATCGCTCTTATCTTTTCTTTTACGTCACCATTATGCCCCGCCTCATCAGGCGCTTCAACATGAACAAAAACCATATCATGCCGGGTTAGAAGACAAATAGCGGCCTCCGCCTTGCCTTCATAATCAGTGTCATAATATCCAGTGGCTCCGGGAACTTCCGCGACTTCAAGCTGAAGAACCCTGCCCAACCCCTTAAGCAGGTCAACCGCTGAGATCATTCCGCCTGTAATACCGTAAGCTTCCTTAAACATAGGCATTTCAGGTTTACGCCCCTGGCCCCATATCCATATCCTGTTAGCGGGATTCTGGCCTAAGTCAACACGCACTTTATTGATATCATGCCCTTCTAAAATATCTTCAGATCGCTCCATTAGTCCAACCAGCCTGGAATCATTCGGCAGATATTTGGAAATAGGTTTATCCAGGATGTCATGCGGCGGATAACAACGCAGTTCTGTCAGTTTAAGAGCTTCTTCTTTATTTTCACAGCGAATCACAAGCAAATTGCGGTAGCTTGTTCCCGCGTAGAATTTTATCTTTTCACTTCCCAGCCGCTTGTTTAATTCTTCCGTCAAAACAGCTGTTTCATTTGTTGTAATATGGCCCGCGCTGTAATCCACCATTTTCCCATCAGCTATTGTTACGGTGTTGAAACGAAACGCCACGTCATACGGCTCAAGATCCACGCCTAGATTCGCCGCTTCCAAAGGCCCCCTGCCACAATAATACTTCTCAGGGTTATAACCTAATATAGACAGATTCGCCACATCACTGGCCGGAGTCATACCTCTTGGGACATTTCTTACCGTACCGACAATACCGCAACGCGCGATCTTATGCATATTGGGCGCGTGAGCCGCTTCCATGCAAGTACGGTCGTTTAATTCTTCAAGAGGAAGCCCAGCCATCCCATCAGGTACAAGTATCACATATTTCATTTTTTCTCCTGCCTTCTAACTTCGTATTGCCAAAAGTTTTCACTAAACGGTTAAAAACCCCGCCTCACGAACTACTTCCCGCAAAGTAGCATCAACAACCGCCGGATGTTCTAAACACTTTATGGCTCTCTCAGGATCTTTTAATCCATGGCCGGTAAGCACGCAAACTATATTCTTCACCTTTCCATTTTTATTTTTCGGAAAATAACCTTGTTTAGCTTTTTTGAAAACACCAGCCACACTGGCCGCTGAGGCCGGTTCAACAAATATGCCGACCTTATCCGCCAAAAATCTATACGCTTCTAAAATTTCATCATCAGTAACTTTTTCTATCAACCCGCCTGATTCGTCCCGCGCTTCAATAGCCTGCTTCCAGCTTGCCGGATTTCCAATCTTTATGGCCGTGGCAATAGTTTTGGGGTCCTTTATGACATGGCCATCTACAATAGGCGCGGCGCCAGCCGCTTGAAATCCAATCATTTTTGGAAGAACAGCTATCTTCCCTTTTTCTTTATATTCTTTGTACCCCTTCCAATAAGCCGTTATATTCCCCGCGTTCCCCACAGGCAAAAAATGATAATCGGGGGCGAGGCCCAAAACATCACAAACTTCAAAAGCGGCGGTCTTTTGGCCCTCTATCCGAAAAGGATTAATGGAGTTAACTAAGGTCACCGGATACTTTTCTGTCAATTCACAAACTATGTTAAGAGCGTCGTCAAAATTGCCTTTTATGGCAATAACCTTTGCTCCATGGATAAGCGCCTGAGCTAATTTGCCCAAGGCAATCGCGCCTTCGGGGATGACAACAATACACTTTATCTTTGCCCTAACCGCGTAAGCTGACGCGGAAGCGGAAGTATTGCCGGTAGAAGCGCACGCGATAGCCCTTGATCCCTCCTCCGCCGCTTTTGAAACAGCCATGGTCATACCCCTATCCTTAAAACTCCCGGTAGGGTTAAGGCCTTCATATTTGAGCCACACCCTATATCCCGGGCCTACTATTTCCGAGATAGGCATGGCCTCAACAAGCGGAGTCGAGCCTTCTTCTAAACTAATAATCGGAGTTTTGTCAGTAACCGGCAAATATTTTCTGTACCGCGCGATAACGCCCATTCTGCTCCTTTGTCGTAATTGTTAAGGCAGGCACGGGGGCCTGCCCCTACGGGTTTTATTCTTCAATTCTGATTGCGACTGTTTTTTTGGCCACACAACTAAGTTTGTCTATTTTGGCAATCGCTTCGCGCATACTGCCGTCTTCGGCCTTATGCGTTAATATTACCACAGGAACCACCGCGCCTTCTTTCCGTTCTTCCTGCGAAACATTCGCTATACTTATGTTGTTTTTAGCAAGTATAGAAGAAATCTCCGCCAATACACCAGGTTTATCAATAACGGAAAATCTTAAATAAAAGGATATGCCTAGTTTTTTTATCTTGCTGATTTTTTTCTTCTCTTGGCCACGCTCCAAATTATACGGCAGAAGATTATCTTTCGCGGCAAAAGCTATTTGACGGCCGATATCCACAATATCGCTGACAACGGAATTTGATGTAGGCTTTCTTCCCGCTCCTTTGCCAAAAAGAAGCGACTCTCCAATAAGTTCTCCCCTGACAAAAACAGCATTATCTTCACCCTTTACATTTGAAAGAAGATGGCTGGACTCGAGCAAAGTAGGATGCACCCTAAGTTGCAGACCAGCAGGGGTATCTTTAGCAATCGCGAGAAGCTTGATACTGTATCCCCAATGCCGGGCGTTTTGAATATCCACAGGCTCGATCGCGGTAATGCCTTCGGTATAAATGTCATCAGCCTCGACACCAGAGCCAAAAGCGAGAAATGAAAGTATAGCTAATTTATGGGCGCTGTCGGCACCGCTTATATCCAATTCAGGATTTCTTTCCGCTATGCCTTTTTTCTGAGCAATCTTAAGCGCCGTTTCGAACGAACATCCTTTTTCTTCCATTTCGGTCAGAATAAAATTAGTGGTTCCGTTCAAAATGCCATAAAGCGTGTTTATATTGTCCGTTACAAAAGACGACCTTAATGCCCTTATGATGGGAATAGCCCCGCCTACGCTTGCTTCAAAATTTATGTACATTTTGTTTTTAGCCGCGGAAGAAAAAATCTCTTTCCAACATTCGGAAAGCAAAGCCTTGTTGGCGGTTACTACATGCTTTTTGTTTTTTAACGCGCCTAAGATTATGTCTTTAGCCGGATTTACGCCGCCAATTAGTTCCACGATAATATCAATATCCTCACGGCTTATCAATTCCGATGGAGAGGTCGTTTTTATCAAATCTTTTTCGTCCTTCACCGCCTTCAAAACATTTTTGTCTTTGTCGCAGATACCTTTAACCTTTAAGAAAAGGCCGGTTTTCCGGGCTATCATCTGAAAATTTTCAGAAATAACGTCATAAACACCTCTGCCTATAGTTCCAAGACCGATTAGCCCCACATTTACTGATTTCATTCTTACCTCTTTGTTTTATATAGTCGGGACGGCCGGATTCGAACCGGCGACCCCTAGTCCCCCAGACTAGTACGCTAACCAGACTGCGCTACGTCCCGAAATGCGTTCTATCCGTAATCCTCTTCTTTGGGATCACGGGTCATCAGCTCCCTGACTGCAACGCCAGGGTCCTTACTCTCATAAAGAACTTCAAATACCTTTTGAGTTATGGGCATTTCGACTTTATATTTCTCTGCAAGCCCGCATGCCGATCTGCAGGTAGCCATACCTTCAACGACCATTTCGGTCTCGCCCAGAACCTCCTCCACTCTGCGCCCCTTACCGATCTGTTCCCCGAGCCAGCGGTTCCTGCTGTAAGGACTGATGCAGGTGGTTGCCAGGTCACCCAGACCGCTCAAGCCCCTGAAAGTTGCGTTCTCGGCGCCCATCTTTACTCCAAGCCGAGTTATCTCTGTAAGCCCTCTGGTCAAAAGCGCGGCTTTGGTATTGGCCCCGAAACCCAGCCCGTCACAAATTCCGGCCGCTATCGCGACGATGTTTTTTAATGCGCCGCCCAGCTCAACTCCCACGACATCGCTCGAAGTATACACACGAAATTGTTCGGTCATCAAGAGATCCCGAACGCCCCTGTTCCACTCGCCGCCGGAGGCGACAACCACCGTTGTCGGAAGGCCCCGGGCGACTTCAAGCGATATGCTTGGACCGCATAAAACACTTATATGGGAACCCTGAAAATATTCCGCCAGTATTTCCGAGGGCCGCTTCAAAGATCCGTTCTCTATCCCCTTGGTGGCGCTGACTATATGACTAAACTTCGCGCCGGCAAACCTGTCGGCCACCGCGCGTAAATATTCACATGGCACAACAAAAAAAGCGTATTCCGCCTCTTTCACCAGGGAATCATCCGATGTTATCTTCAGATCACACGGCAGGGATATCCCTTTAAGAAACTTGGTATTTTCCCTTTTTTTATCAAGTTGATCGGCGTATTCAGGGGAAACGCTCCAAAGAACGGTATCAATCCCTTTAAAATAAAGCAGAAGCGCCAACGTGGTTCCCCATCCGCCATCTCCTATTACGCTTACTTTGCTCATGATAACTCACCAAAGTTTAACATATATGATTTTTACAGTCAATATGTTTACCTAATAATAAATACAAGAACTATGAGTATATCGATTCTTAAGGACAAAATGGATCTGAAACCTTTTTCGTTCAGAAGCTATTTTTTAACGCTTTTTTTCTAACATTTTGAGGGGTGTTAAATAAACTCCTCGCCTTGACTATAGTTCAGGGCTCGTCACACATATTTAACACTTTTCCCCTCAAAAGTTATAAAAAGAAGCTAAAATCGCAATTCACTCCAAAGGCTCCAGATCCATTTCTTCCTGAACAATAGGGCACGTTTAAACGTGCCCTGCCATAGATACACCGATTAGATCATTACGTGAGATGAAAAAGTTATGTTCTGGATGAGCATTGCAGGATTTTAGGATTTTTATAACTTTTTAAAGGATGAAGTGTAAATTAGTGTTTGAGCACTTGATATCGCAGATATCAAGTGTGAGTTTAATTTACACCCTTTAAAACAGTTCGAAAAATGCGTCGAGAAATCCTGCGCG
>JBDRBY010000007.1:0-4854 GCA_043822245.1 Candidatus Omnitrophota bacterium | reverse complement strand
CAATTTTTCCTTTGGCAAAAGATCCAAAAACAAAAAGCAAATAATCCTCTCCTAAATATCCGTCTAATATATTGACAATTTTTTCTTTTAAAGCTTTCATTTTTTTAGCAAGATGGAATAAGCAGAGACGCAAAATCTTGCGTCTCTACGGCTTCTTTGGACATTTGCCGGTCCAGCAGTATTGGCATAGCTTATCTTCGGATATGCCTATTGCCTTTATCATGTCTTCCAGTGTCTGGTATCTCAGGGTTGTTACATTTAAGTCGTTTTTGATCCATTCTATCATTTTTTTGTATTTTTCGGAGTTGGGGTCAAGATATTCGGAAACGTCTTCTATGTCACGGCCTTCTATGGCCTTGATGGCACGTCTGGCGGCAAGTTCATTTATACTGCGCGTGGATAAACAAAATTTGCACGGGAACATAAGCGGAGGGCACGCGGGCCTTACGTGAACTTCCTTGGCACCCGCTTCCCATAACTTGTTAACCGTAAAATTCTTAAGCTGTGTGCCTCTTACTATGGAATCCTCACACACAACAATCCTATTGCCCTCTATTATGTCTTTTATCGGGATGAGTTTCATCGTGGCGATCAAATCCCTCGTCTGTTGTGACGGAGGAGTATAACTACGGCCGTAGCCGGGTGTGTATTTTACCAACGGCCTTCTTAAAGGTTTTCTTGATTCAATAGCGTACCCTATGGCGTGCGCGACACCAGAATCGGGAATACCTGAAACGATATCCACTTCTATATCTTTATCCCGTTTAGCCAGTTCCCGGCCGCATCTTTCTCTGGATGTCTCCACATTTATTCCTTCATAACTTGACGCGGGAAACCCTGTGTATATCCAAAGAAACGCGCATATCTGCATGTTATCCCGACCGAAGGCGTAGTTTTTAAGCCCTTCGTCATTGATAAGAACTATTTCACCCGGTTTAAGTTCTTTTTCAACCTTGAAATGATTATTAGGAAACGCGCATGTTTCTGAAGTGATTGCCCAGGCATTTTCTTTTTTCCCTATGATAAGCGGAGTGTAACCGAACCGGTCTCGCGCCGCGTATATACCGTCTTTATGCAAAAGAAGAAGAGAACATGATCCTTCTATAACTTCGAACATCTTCTCTATGCCGTTCGTTAAAGTATCTCCCTGGTTAATCAATTTAGCGATAAGTTCCGTTATATTGACATTGTGACTGCCCATCTCGCTGAAGGAAATATTTCTGCTAAGCAATTTCTTCGTTAATTCTTCGTCATTTTCAATAAGCCCGCTTGTAACAACGCAAAACGGCCCGAATTTTGAGTTGAGATAAATTGGCTGTTCATTGCTGTCACTAATAACGGCAATGCCTTTATTCCCCTTCATGCGTTTTATATCTTCAAAAAATTTAGATTTAAACTGCGAATGGTTCAAGCTGTGAATCTGACGCTGAAAGGTTTCGCCCAAGACGGCCACACCGCCGTATTCCGTGCCCAAATGCGAATGATAGTCCGTACCATACAATAACGTTTCGGCACAGTTTTCTTTAGCAATAACCCCAAATATCCCGCTCATTTTAGTTTCTCCTTATTTGTAATAATTCAGTTATTTTCCCTCAGCGAGAAGACGCCCCACGTCATAGGCCTTATCGAGAAAAATTGGATGCTTCAAAATATCGGCTTTTTTCCCTACGCCCGGACAAAAGACCTCGCCCTTATATTCAACGTTGATAACAGCGAAAAAATGGCGGACTATGGATTTCGCGTTATTGAAAAAATCTTCCCGCTCTGACGCTTCCACCGAAATAAACGCGCCGATCTTTTTCTTAATAAACATCGTTTTATTTAAAACATTCTTAGAGAGCCACACGCATTGAAACCGGTCTATCATGGTTTTAACCTGGCAGGGAAGACTTCCAAAAAATATAGGAGCCGATAAAATCAAGGCGTCCGCCTCGTCAATTTTCTGAAAAATTATCCGCATATCATCGCTTATCACTGAAAGCCCGTCTTCTGTCACGTTTTCGTACTCTTCCTCATGAAGCGGATATATTTTAAGATTGTTTAATATAATCTTCTCCGTTTCGGCATTGCTCTCACGCGCGCCGAGAAGCGCTCTTTCAAGCAAAATATCCGTGTTGCCGCCAGTCCTGGGGCTTCCGCTTATTCCTAGTATTTTCATAATTTAGTTAGCGTTTAGCGTATAGGTTATTTTTCCCTATCCCCTATCCCTTACCCCTTACCCCTTATCCCCTTACCCCCTGTTATACAACCGTCCCCGCCGCAATCACCCCTCCCTTAGGCACAATAACTATCCCGTCCCTTATAAAATAATCCGAACCGTCAAAGTTTTCCAAATTTTTGCGGTTTATTATTTTAGCATTATCTCCTATTCTAACATCCTTATCCAATATTGCCCGACTTATTCGGCAGTTTTTGCCAATACCTAAAGCCGGGATTCCCAGGGCGGCGTTTTTATTCATTTCATCGACTGTCTCGTAATAATCGCTTCCCATCGCGATGGTATCCTCAATAACTGAACCGCTGGCTACTCTTAACCTTAAACCAATAACCGAATGTATTATTTTCGAAGAAAGCACTATAGCGCCTTCCGCGACAACGCTCCTCTCTATCTGGCTATTCTCAAATTTAGCGGGAGGAAGATAACGCGTTCTTGTAAATATTTGCCAATTTTCGTCAAATAAATCCAGCGGCGGCAGGGAAGAAGTCATCGAAAGATTTTCGTTATAAAAATTTTTTATAGTTCCGATATCGCGCCAATACCCGTTAAAACAAAACGCGAACGCGGATTTCGTCTTGATCGCGTCGGGTATTATTTCTTTTCCAAAATCAACCTTCTTATCTTTCGTGAGAAGTTCTATTAAAGCGGCTTTTTTGAAAAGATATATCCCCATGGAACTTAAAAAAACCGGCGCGTCTTTAGTTCCTGCCGCCATTCCCTTGACCTCTGAAAGATTTTTTGGTTTCTCAATAAACCTGTTTATTCTACACTCATCATCTATTCCCATTATTCCAAGGCCGGATATCTCTTCCGGATTTGTGTAATTACACGCGAGGGTTACGTCCGCTTTTTTATCAAGATGATACTGATACATCTCTCTGAGATTCATTTTGTACAGCTGATCTCCCGATAACACAAGAACATGTTCTACCGCGGGATCATTAAAATGTTTCAAGCATCTTCTGACCGCGTCAGCGGTTCCCTGAAACCAGTTTGTGTCTTCCATGGACTGTTCAGCCGCGATTATTTCGATAAACCCTTTTGAAAAAGAATCCATCTGGTATGTACGGTTTATGTGTTTATTGAGTGACTCAGACAAAAACTGAGTCAGGATATAAATATGCTTAAACCCGGAATTGAGACAATTGCTTATGGCAACATCTATAAGCCTGTATTTGCCTAAAAGCGGCATGGCAGGCTTGCATCGTTCTTTCGTAAGCGGAAACAAACGCGTCCCCTGTCCCCCTCCGAGAATAACACACAAAACTTTTTTCATGATAGATCCTTCTCCCTGTTTATTCTGTCCAAGCACACGCCTACAATGCGGCCGTAGAGACGCGATTAATCGCGTCTCTACCAACTTGTCAAAATCTCGCGCTTCTTTATCCACTCACCAATTACCTGCTTCTCTTCCTGATAAATTATATCGGACAAGCCTTAGGCTTGTCCCTACACATATTATAAAAAAGGAAGAAATCGATTCCTTTTACTCGCCTTAAGGCCGTATTCTTTGAGTTTAACTATGTCGTTCCACAAATCATCGGACTGCAGTAAAGCGAATATAATCTTGGGTTCACTCGACGGATCAACTCCAACAAACGTGCGTTTCGCTTCTTTCGTATATCCGGTCTTTCCCCAAGCTTCACCACCTTCTCGGAAAAGAGTGTTGTTATGAGTTCGCAAGTGTATGTTCTTGCCGTCACTGCCGCGGATATTCTCTTCTTTTTTTGATACCGCGTCTAATATAATCCCGTACCGCAGAGCATAACGCATCATTTTGGCAAGATCTTCGGCTGTTGTATATTGGTTGTCTTTTATGCCTGTGGGCAGGCCCGACGCGTTCGCGAAATAAGTATTTCTCATATTAATCCCGCGGGCTTTTTCATTCATAAGTTCAACAAATTTGACTTCACTGCCGGACACGCCTTCAGCCACGGCCAGCGCCGCGTCATTCGCTGACTTTACAAGCATGGCATAGATTAAGTCTTTTAGAACATATTCCACGCCCGGATTAAGAGGAGCCGCGGTTGGCTCGACTTTTGTTATATTTTTAGAAGGGATTACTTTTTCGTCCAGTGCCAGATTCTCTATAGCGACAATGGCTGTCATTATTTTCGACGTTGACGCGGGAGGGAATTTTTCATTAACGTTTTTTTTATAAATCAGCCTGCCTGTCCGCGCGTTAACGATTACAGCCGTCCGTGCGTTAATATCGAGCCGTGCTTCCCGCTCACAACCTACCGCGGCTAAAATAAGCAATATAACAACTATCCCTTTCCCCATCCCCCCCTCTCTCTATTCACTATCCACTATTCACTATTCACTATCCCACAAAATCCCCCCTAACCCCCCTTTTTCAAAGGGGGGAAGGTCACTTCCTATTCACTATTCACTATCCCCCTATTCACTAAGTATTGCTTAAATCCCCCCTAACCCCCCTTTTTCAAAGGGGGGAAGGTCATTTCCTATTCACTATTCACTATCCCCCTATTCACTAAGTATTGCTTAAATCCCCCCTAACCCCCCTTTTTCAAAGGGGGGAAGGTCACTTCCTATTCACTATTCACTATCCCCCTATTCACTAAGTATTGCTTAAATCCCCCCTAACCCCCCTTTTTCAAAGGGGGGAAGGTCGC
>JBDRBY010000006.1:0-36569 GCA_043822245.1 Candidatus Omnitrophota bacterium | reverse complement strand
CAAATGTTGCCTGCTTATAATTTCCCCTCTGAGTAATATGGTGGGGATAATCCGGAATTACTACTCTTGCGATCCTTGGCATAGAGACATTATATCAAGACAGGGCAGATAAATCAAATTAAATGGTCGCTGTCCCTATTTGGATATGTTCTCTCTAAGCTGGCAAGTCGTTCGGCATCCTACTATGCAACTGGCAACTTCGGGCTTGGTAAGTACCCAGTCGATAGCCGCGCGCGATATAGGCTGTCCATGTTTCCGCGCCAAAGACTCAAGCTCAGAAACTACATCCCTTGATTTACTCCAGAATGGCTCTTTGTAATATTTATAAAAAAACGACCTGACGTCTCCTTTAGAAAAAACCGGAGCCGATTTATACTTACCTGTTAATACGCCTCCTCCCAAAGAACCGTATGACAAAATAGATACGCCATTCTCCTTACAAAAGGGCATAAGGTCTTTTTCGATATCCCTTTCCAACAAAGAATATTGCACCTGGTCGCTTACAACGGGCGCGATTGAAACCGCCTCTTTTAAAAGTTTTTGGTCAAAATTACATACACCTATGTGTTTAATTTTTCCTTGCTCCAAAAGCCGTTTCATCTCGCCAAACGTCTCCTCTAAAGGCGTGGTTTTATCCGGCCAATGGCACTGATACAAATCTATAGCTTCAACATTGAGCCTTTTTAATGAATTTTCAACCTCTTCTCTGATAAAACCGGCGCTTAGATTCGGCCTGATTGAACGGCCTTTTTGTTCAAGTCCGCACTTTGTGGCTATTACTATTTTACCGGCGCGACAGCGAGACTTTTGTAACGCCCGGCCTATTACCTC
This sequence comes from Candidatus Omnitrophota bacterium, assembly GCA_043822245.1. Classification (GTDB taxonomy): domain Bacteria; phylum Omnitrophota; class Gorgyraeia; order Tantalellales; family Tantalellaceae; genus JBDRBY01. Next base: position 35,738 of record JBDRBY010000006.1, on the reverse strand, counting down.
TTCAGAACGGCCAGCCCCATAAACCGGCGCGGTATCTATGAGATTTATACCCCTGTCTATTGCCTCTTCCACTACACGTGTGGATTCAGCATCACAGGCTTCACCCCATTCCGCGCCGCCAAAAACCCACGACCCAAGTGAAACAAAAGACACCTCTAAATCCGAATTCCCTATTTTTCTGTATTTCATATGTTACACTATCCCTTGTTTCGTATTTTTATTGTGTTTGTTTCAGGATGGGACAAACCCATCTCCCGCACATTTTACCACTATTGATTTGTTTATGACAAAACAATTTTATTTGCATTTTTCGAAATTCATGGTATTTTCTAGGCATGAATAAACTAATCTTTCTGCCGGCCCTGGCTGTTATTGTTGCCGTTACAGTTTACATAACTTGCGGTGTGTTTGGTACAAGCTTCGCGGAAGTTACCATAGACTGGTTTGCTTTTCTGGCAGGAATATTTCTCGCTATAGAGGGCACTTACAGAATATGCACATCAAAAGCCGCGTTTTTCCCTAACCAATTCCTAAGAACCCTGCGCGTAATCATAGGCACATGCGTGTTCACCATACACCTTTTACAATTCACGCGCTGAATTCCGGATCCTTACTTTTCATCTTTTCTAATACTGCTTCCACCATAAGGATATAATTGTCCCTAATACGTTTAAAAATTTCCCGAGATGTTTCCTTCTCATAAACATGCGAAGTCTTATTTCTGTCTTCTAACATATCCAAAAAAAGTTTTTCATCTGCCAGCCATTCAAGTTTAAAAGCTTCTTTAAAAACATCCCTCGGTGTTCTCGCTTCTATGCCCTTGTACTGTAAAAATATTTTCAAGGTTTTCCAAAAAAGTTCAAACGTAAATTCAAACCTTTGGATTACACCATCTTCTCGCAATTCATCTTCTGCTTCTCGCGCACCTTGTTTTAGCCTAATAAGCGCGTTTTCTAATTTTTCAAGGCTATATTTGAGTTCCTCTTTCATACATTATCCTTCCAGTTTTTAAAACAATTTTCTTAAAACCTTCGTCTACCGAACCAAGATACACTATGTCAACCTTGTAAAGCCCGCTAACTTCTTCTATTTTCTCGCTTATTTCCCTCTCAACATCAACCCGCGGCCTGGAACAATCCACCGCGAAATCAAAATCAGCGTGTTTATTACCCGTTCCTTTCACACGCGAACCAAAAAGAAAAATCTTGGAAGGATCGAGAATCCTTTTCAGGATATCAACAACACCTCGTATTATCTCATCTTCTCTCGTCATGGCTATAAGTGTACCAGATAAAATGCTAATATTCAATTATCCCGTGTTATAACGCTCTTAGAACCTCATCCTGCGCGTTTTTCCAATCCTGGATTTCTGTATAGTCTATCGGCCTCATACGCAACGCGAATACTCCGTCCAATATTTTGGTGATTACTTCCGGAGCTTTTTTGATATCAATATCATCGGGATTTAAAATAAGTGATTTTATAAAGAGTACCAGTCTAGTCCGCGCTTCTTGAGAAAACACTGCTTCTGTCCCATCTTCGTTTTTCCTGAATCTTTCATAATTGAGAAAAGCCTTTCCCAAAACTATGTGCATTACATTGTCAATAACACCATCTTCAGGGATGTCTGTCTGCCGTATAATTGTAATGCTGTTTTTCAGAGAGGCATAATCTTCTAAAAGTTTTCCTTCATCAAAGATACTGGACTTTTCCTCCTGAGTTATGGGCAAATAGAGCAAGATCCTCGGGCCTTTTCCGGTACTTTTGTCAAATGCATTGATAATTCTTTCCTCCAACAGATCTTTTAAGTTGTTTTCCCAATTATCCCCGTATTGATAACTGTACGGAAGCGTTTCCTGCCCATAATCTTTATGCAGTTTTCTTGAACTGCTACGGTTAACCGCTTCCTGATAGGCCACATACATTTCAGACCCCGGCATAACAATAATATCTGTTTTGTCTTGGCGGAAATCTCCTATAACCTGTTTAGCGTTTTCAACTTGAATTTCCGAAAGTGTCTTAGCTTTTTCTTTGATCAATGGTTCTATTTTAACCGTTGATTCAGATTCAGACTTTTTCTCCATCCCCTGCCCTGATTCTTTTTCCCTTTGGTTGACAATTTCTAACAATCCTTTTACCGTTACTGTCTCTAAAAGCGCTCCTTTTTCTCCAAATATTACGGCATTTCTTTTACTATCTAAAACAGGCGTATTGTTGTCTTCTACCAATGCCACCCTTATATCCTTTCCTTCTTCCCTCTTAGAACGCGTTATAAGTTCCACTATATAAATCGCGGCTTTAAAACTATCTATCCCTTTCACGCCCCACACCGCTTCACCAAGCGATGATAATTTACTCGCCACCTGCAGCATTGAGGCTTTGGCGAAACTTGAGGCTAACATGCGCTGGAGATCTGTTGTCTGGCCGGCAAGGATATCAAAATAGGGGCTTTCATAACCGGGTTCCATTTCAAATTTCGGCATTATTGACACATACGATATTCCTGCCTGTTTAAAAAGCTCGCATAGGTTTTCCGTATGAAATCCGCCTGTCATAAGAACCGCGGTTTCAAGATTTCCTTCCGCTGAAGAAAACCGCAAGTTATTCAAAAATACTTCATCGCGTTTGAATGAATATTCGTAAAACTTCGTTATGCGTTCGCGGTAATCATCAAGCCTTGAAATATTCGAATCAGGCCTGGTATCGATCTTGTATAAGGGCGCTTCCTTACCGATAAATTCCTGATAACCCCGTATTTTAAACGAATCCTTATTGCCCAGATAATACCGGTAATCCACTTTCGTAAGCAAAATCGTAAAGATATTTCTCATTAACGCGAGATTACGAGAAAGCACGTTCAGCCAGCGCTGGACATCATTACGGTATAACGGCTCCTTTATCTTGTTTTCAAGGCCGTCAAGCTCTTCCATTACCTTTGCCATGTCAACAGCCTCGTAAAGAGACACGTAAATTATGTAGCTAGAGAGAGCGGGAAACCATTTAATATCGAGATTAATCTGGCGCGCTTTTTTTAGAAGAAAATTATAGAACACTTTGCGAGAGATTTTCTTTACTTTAAAATCAACGGTTTTTGAAACAAGCTCCCGTATCTCGTTTTGGGAAAGATTATTTTTAAGCTCACCTACTAAAGTACTTCTTTCCGTATTCGCTTTTTTAAAATCAATCTCGCTTTCAGTCTCCATTGCCTGAAACAGCAGGTAAAGATTAGAAAAATTTTTTACCTGTATGCCTTTTTCTTTAGCCTTTCCGATTAAAAAATCCAGATATCCGCGAAAATCCATATTGCCGGATTTGTAGGCATTGTACGCCATGTCAATCTTCAAGAGTTCCGGAGAATAAATGTAACGTTTGAGGTTGTTCAAGATGTGAGTTAATATTTTTAAAAATCCGTCTACCTGATCTTTGTATTCCAAAGAATCGCGGTAAACCTGAAGGTTTTTAAGATACAACTCTTTATCCTCAATACCCCATAATGTAACCCTTTCAGGGTTATTAATCGCGTAAAACTCCGCGCCGTTTATCTCTCCCTTTTTAACAAAATAATCCGCGACCTCCCGCCGAATCTCCCGACCTGTAATCGCGGTAAACGCGCTGAGGTCATAGCCTTCAAATCCACCCTCAAGATTAATCATATTCACGCCGTATTCTTCGTTTAGATATTCTAAAATACCCGCTATTTTGTGCTGGGCAAAATAGTTGCAGTGCGCGTCTTGCAAGTGTATGACAAACCTGTCGGAGCTACCTCGAAAGAAATATCGCACATCGCCTAAATGCGCGGGGACAGTAAAGGTCTCTACATCAAGGCAGGAATATTTCGTTTCGCCGGAGGGAAGAGAACCGCGTAACAATAAACTCTCCCTATCCTCCTGAGCCCGCGCGTCATGGAGATTAACATTGACAAAAAAACTTATCAAAACTATCCATTTTGTCAGGTACATAATGTAATTTTTAAATTTTACAGTCATTCCCGCCTCTTTAAAAAAATTTTTACTAAGGGGACAAAAAAATATGCCTGAACACGCCTCCCGACAACGTCCTTCGAGATTCACCCCTTATGCTTATAGTTTACCTTTACATCAGGAGATTTACAACTTTACACAAGTGACTTTTTTGAATCTTAATGAAGGCCGATTCAAACAACTGGCGAGGGTAGACCTTGAGTGGGAGGATCCACACCGGGCGGAGGGGCCCAATCAAGGTCTCCACCCGCCGGTTGTGTGTATTTCACAAATTAGCCTTATGCGCGGAGCCAGGCTTCTTTGGCACGTTCATATATAGCGCGTTTCTCTTCGATGTTAAGAGGCATTATAGGCAGGCATTTTACCAATTTATTCAGCGCATTTACGAATACTTTGATATCACCTCGGGCAATATCAACAAGATCCTGAGCCAGTAATATCTCCAAATCTTGCCGATCCTGGCCTAAAGCTAAACATAGTTTTAAATACCGACTAAATTCATAAGAAACAAAATCACTTTCTGCCGTATAGTTATCATTGGCCGCAATTTCTGATAACACTAATCCAAGGAAAATACCCTTCACAAGTCCCGCTGGATCAAAATCAATTCCGACAGGAGAAATCACTGTCCGGTTTAGAGGCTGGCCGCCCAATCTATCCTGCCAACACCTATTGAATTCACTATCAAGAAGCGTTTCTCCTTTTTCAACAGGGAAAAGAGTGATTGTATTTGTTCTATTTCTTTTTTCCTTACAAAGAATCTGTGGTAGAAGTTTTTTTATAACACCGTAAGTTTTATACTCATAAGAACAAATAACTTTGCTACTATCTTTCATGGAAAATAGTTCTACCTGCCATCGTTTCGAATTTTGTATAGTTTTTAAAAAATCTCCAATATTTTCAACTCCCACACTCTCGATCAACTCTACCGGTATCCGTATTAGTTTATATTTCTCTACACCAGGAGCTACAAGCTCTTTTAAAAATCCATCGTTACTTCCGATATAATCATCTATGCCTTTGATTTTCCCAAGAGATACGGGTTTGATTACCTCCAAAGGTTTTGCTAAATCTTTTGCCGCTTCCGCTGATGTTAAAATAGGGCATTTAAATTCATCAACATCTGTGTTTTCGATTGATACAACCAAACGTTGAACAAAATCATACACCTGATCCATAGATTCAAACTTACCGTACAAATTGACCAGAGACTTTCCCCTCAAAATATCTTTTCCAACAGGTTTTTCCCACATAGGCTCTTCCTCTAAATCAATCTCCGGATTCTTTACCAAAACAATTTCCTCACCCGTTTTCATCCCAATATAGGGCGCGTAATCCTCTTGATCTGCCAAGGCTTTTTCTGTTTCTTTAAGTTGTTTTTCGTCATAACTCGTGTCAAATTTTTTTGCTAATTCATCTGAAAGCGGTACGGAAAAATCGTTAAATCTTAAATTATCACCTATCATGTAATCCACCCATCCAGGCAAAGATATACAAACATCTCCTTCCGCGACTCTGCGAATTTTTGTCGCGGCCCTCTTTCCTTCGAAATCATACTTCACATTTACCTGAAATCCGGTTCCTTCTGTCACATGCTTCACATCTAAAACGCCGACATGGCCCGTATCCAGTTTTTTCACTTGCAGATGCCCCGCGCCTGTACTTAATACCTGCATTCTCCACGGCAATACGCCATGCAGAAAAAACGTCTCATGCATAGGACTTATTTTACCTTCTTCAACCGCTTTCTTTAAAAATGGAGTTGCTTCCGGATTTAAAGGCACAGGGAAATGGCTCATAATATACATTACAAGTTTTTTCTCTATTTTCTCAGCTTTTGCTTCATCATGTGTTAGGCATTTTAAGATGTTCTTCCCTAATTTCTTAATACCTTCAAACCCTCGATAATAAAATCCATAGCTCCCTTCTGTTTTTACCTCCACTGTCCCATTCGGCAAAATCCTCGCGTCTAAAAAGCTTTTCCCACGTTTGTCATTTTTTATCATGTAACCTTCGTCTACTGTTAAACGTAAATTTCTCAGATATCCTAATTCAGTATCCGTTTTACTCCTATCTGTCCACGAAATAATGTTCAATACCTGGCCAACCATGAGCTGTACATTTTGGGCTATTTCCACAGATTTTTCATCATCACCGGTAAATTCAACTATATCCTCTATCAAAACGCGCGCGAAAGCTTCAATATATTGCCTTTTATTTTCTCCCTGCCCGTCTTTGCCTTCTTCGGAGTAGGCATTAAGCAGGCTGTTAAAAACTTCAACCACTGTGCCCAGTTTTTCTTCAGAGCCTTTAGAAGCCCGAAACATTTCCCCAGTAAAAAATAAAAGCCGCGCTTCATCTATCCTGCCTTGTGTAATCATTTCCTTAATCTTGTATACCGTATACTCTTTGAGATTTTCTCTTTTATCCGGAACTAGTAACTGTTCGCTTAATGAAGGAATTTTTGCCATTCCATTACTCTCCTCTTGTTCACGTACTTTTCGCGTTTCATCTCTTCGTCTTTTCTCTCTAACCGCTTCATTGAATTGTCTTAGATATTCTGCTGAGGTTGAATCTGACTCCAATACGCGGCCTAACCTGTTAGAGGTTAATTGATACGGCTCTATTCTCTTTTGCTCCCAAAGATTTGTCACGCTTTGAAACGCTTCACGATAAGAATTTTCGTCCAAGAGCTTGGGCACTATTGTATTGCCCTCTCCCAACACTTTCAAATTCAAAGTCATGCCCGGCCTTTGAAATAACCCCTCGCCAATTCCACCGTTATAAAAACCTCCCACACGCGGCGGCGCGATTACAAGGCCGTAACACGCGGTATCGTTTGTTTCAGTTTGGCCCGCGGCTTCGGTTTTTGCACGAGAAGAATGAATCCCCGCGTCTGAAGCCGCCTTAAGCTGGCGCTCCTCCTTTAGACTGAATCTTGGCACGAAAATGAGCCTTCCGGCGTAGTTTTTCATTTTAAGATAATTGACCATACCTATAAAATAATCTACCAAACGGTCACTTTCCGGATTATTTGTCTGTCGGTTGCCGTATACGACTACTTGCACACCCCCCTTTGCAAGTTCCTCAACATTACGATATGTAAACGCGTTTTCAATATCCACTTTTACAGGAACTAGCCTGCCCGAATACGACATCACGAGTTGTTTTGGATCAAGAAAATTACCGTCTTGTTTACTCGTATAGTAAGTTTTGCCTTCTTCTAACCGCATCTGTGCTTTAGCAATTTTTCTGATTTCTCTAAGCTGTTCCAGAGTAAGATTTTCCACATCAGCTTTCGAATATTTTCCCTTGGCAATTGTTCTAAATACCTCCGCGGTTGCCGCCCGATTGTCACCATTAGATACGGCGATGATATCTATTCCTAAAAATGGGTCGTTTAGCTCCTTTTTCATTTTTTTTGCCACAGGATTGAAAGGATCATTTATCCATTCATCCCACACGCAAAGATCCTTTAGTTGCGCTTCACTTACCATCCCGCTCCAGTCGGAAAGGCGCAGGGCTCCTGAAGCCATATCGTAAACCTCACCCAACTGGTCTTTTATGTGCTTTAAAACCACTCTGTATTTGTAGGGAACTTCCATAAAATCCATCACGCGGTCTCCACCTCCATCCGCCAAAGTATAATCTTTACGGTTCCCGTAAGTATGAGAAGTAAACCCCGTTACCATGCCACTTATTATTGGATCCATTTCGTAGTCCGGATCTTTCTGTTTTTTTTCTCTTTCCTTATCTAGTTCTATCTTGTGATAAATTACCGCTAAACTAAGTTGCGAATCGTTAAAATGAGTAAAAGGCGCTTTCCATACGTCACCTTTTTCGTCTGCTTGTGTTTTTTCTTTCCGTGAAAACCTTTTCAAAAATTCCTTACTTGCTTTTGACGAGAACACAGAAAATTCTTCCCATGTAGGAAGCCCATTCGAAGGCATCCATGGATCTCTGTAATTGTAAAGAGAATGACAATAATAACTATTTCTATCTGGCTGGATATCACGCAAAAAATAGCCTTCTATTCCAAGATCATTCTTCCCATAACTCGCCTCTACCTTTACTTCTTTGCCACCAACAGTAATTGTAAATTCATCAATCTTTTTAAGGTTTTTAAAGGAATGCGTTAAATCCTTCGTATAGTCAAGCGCCTGAGCCTTTCCATTCTCATCAATACGGTATTGGTACTGTAATTCCAGGGTTTTCAATCTCGCGTCTCTATATCTCAACAGATTATGCATACCCGTAGAATGATATTGCATTACTCTCGCGAGCCCCCCTGCCTCATGCCAAATTTCAGGAGATACCATCCATAATGTACGGTTTTTAAGTTCCGCCACAAATGTCTCTGCCCAGTTTTTTAGTTTTGCTGTTTTATCAAGCATCATAAGAATGTCATCAACAAGTATCATACCACGGTATTCCTCCGCCTCCAAGCTTGTGAGCAGTTGAACAAGTTTATTCTGTTCTCCTTTTGTAAGAAGGCTTATGGCATGCTTTATCGGATATCTGTTCTCAACTGGTGTCTTATGTCGGCTTAAACAAACCTCATTGTATATGGAAAGAAAGAACAAAAGCTTACGATGGGCCTCTTCACCATTATCTTGTAAACACCCTCTTATGAGCTTATTAATCTCTTTTACATCTCTTTCTACAATAATTCGTTTGTATTCCTCCAGAAAACCAATAATGAGCGCTAGGTCAGCTAATCTCTTTTCGTGATACCTGTCGTTCGAGCGGTCATACAACCTGCTAACCTTTTTTACCTCATAACTATCAAATAATTCTTCTCTTGCCGTTTTTCCTGTTTCAGAAAAAAGAAATCTTAAAAGCATATTGCCGGAATATATCACCCCGTCTCCTGACGCCGCATGAGAGATATTTGATGTGTCCTTATTCCCCTCCCACTTAATAGCTGATTCGCCTAAAATAGATCTAAATTTTACACAGTTTTTTTTGAGCCATTCTTTCATATTTTTCCGCTCGGAAAGAGTAAAAAGCTGATTAATATCTACCTCCTGCCCAAGATATTCCGCGGAAGGGGTTAGTACCGGCCTGTAATTTTTTATCCATTCCACCTTATTTGCTCTCAGAGCTTCATTTCCATCTACATATATCTCTATCACTTTGCCTTCTTTAATAAGGATGCTAAGTATAGGATTGGTAGTTAAGGCACCTTCACCCTTTAAATCCTTGCCAATATCTCTGGTTTGTTTTTCACCTCCTGGAGACTGAATAATACAATTTTTTTTATCAGAATGAAATACGCCAACATAGTTTCTACCCTTTTCCATAAAAGGAATATGAACTGTTCCTTCTTCAAATTTGTATTCTATGCCACTAAGATCTACTTGTACTTCTTTAAAAAACTTCTTTACCTCTGCTTCACCACCTGCTTTTCTCTTTATGTAATCTTTCAACGTTTCATTTTGTGTTACTCTTTCTTCAGGGTGGAGAAAATATTTAGAAATTGTGGTCAATGCTGTCGCGTAATCCCACTCAACCCTAAATTTTTGCACCCCTGCGTCTGTCTCCGGTCCTGCGGTTTTCCATTCAGTTGCTAGTGTATCAAGATTCGAATTTATATCCTGTGCTTTTGAAAATAAAATATTTGTGAAGAGGAATATAACACTTAAGAGGGAGGCGAAACATTTGTGGGAAAATGGGTGTCTTTTTTTCATCACACTGCTCCTTTTGTTTTGTTAACATTTGTATTGTAACATAGCTTTTATTTACACACCAGGAAAATTGATGTATTGGAAGAGAAATCCCCCTTGCCCCCTTTTTCAAAGGGGGGACATACGGGTACCGTCTCAACGTGTTTGGGCTTGAATTTTATGTAACAGGTGATAAAATGGTGAGTATGATAGCGCAGTTTACGGTAAAGAATTTTGGGTTAATAGATCATGTCACGATTGAATTTTGCGGGGGGCTTAATGTATTCACGGGGGAAACTGGCGCGGGCAAATCACTTCTCATAGACGCTCTTCATTACGCTTTGGGAACCCGGCTTAACACTTCGCAAATCCGTGATCAGCAAAAACCATGTGTTGTTCAAGCTGTATTTGAACTTTCAAATCATCAGCTGAACGAGTGTTCCGCTCTTTCAGAATATACCGCTGAAAGCGAGAACACGCTCATAATAAGCCGCGAATATCTTCCTGACGGCCGAAATCGAAACAAAATAAACGGGTTCGCGGTAACACTCGCAGAGCTAAAAGATATAGGCAATTCTTTAGTTGATTTTCACGGCCCGCACGACCACCAGATGCTTCTTTCAGAAGATTCGCACATCAATATTCTTGACAGGCTTTCCAAACTGGACGAAATAAAAGATGCTTATGATGAAAAACACGCGCAATATCTGTTTCTGCAAAAAAAACTAAAAGAAATACATATTCTTTCTGAAGGCCGCGAACGTGAATTAGATATACTTACACACCAAATAAAAGAGCTTGAACAAGTCCCGCTTAATGATAAAGACTATGAAAACTTGCAGGCTGAACACGCGCGCGTGAATAACGCGGAAAAACTCTATGAGTGTACCAGCTCTCTTATCTCTATGATAGACAACGACGAGACAGGTATCGGCTCCCTGATAAGCCAGGCTTTCGTCCCGCTGGGTACTCTTAATAAAATAGATGAAGGGACTACGCGTCTAACTGATATTCTTTTCAAAGTTCAGGAGGCAAGCTCTCTACTATCATCCGAGCTTACTAATTACATTGAAGGCCTATCTTTTCAGCCGGAAGAGGCAAATGAAATCAATAAACGTTATGATACTTACTACGAGATACTCAAAAAATACGGGCCCAGTTTAGAAAACACTCGCTTCTTTCATAAACAAGCCGCTGAAAAATACGAACTTCTGGCAAATCTAGAACATAATGACGCGGCATTGAGAGAAAACATCAACACAGTCAAGGAAGAACTTCGCCAAATAGCTGAAAAAATCAGCCTCTTGCGAAAGAACACAGCTAAATCCCTGAGAATTACTATTGAAAAAGAACTAAAGGAACTTGGAATACCGCATGTTCAGTTTGAGTGCAGGGTTGAGAAAACCGAAATAAACGCCTCCGGCTGTGATAAGGTAACACTTTATATAAGTCCAAACGCGGGTGAGCCGCTAAAGCCTTTGGCAGAGATAATTTCTTCAGGGGAAGCCGCGAGGATTATGCTTGCTTTAAAAAAGGCGCTTTGTAAGGTTGACCCTATCCCTGTTCTTATCTTTGATGAAATAGACGCTCAAATCGGCGGACGTCTGGGCAGTATTACAGGAAAAAAACTTAAAGAGCTTTCAAGCGGCCGGCAGGTTATTCTAATTACACATCTTCCGCAAATAGCTTCGTTTGGAGACTTTCATTTTAAGGTATTAAAACAAATCAAAGATTCCAGAACAACCACAAATGTGAGCCTGCTCGAGGATGAAAGCCGCGTGCTGGAACTGGCAAAAATGCTGAGCGGTGAAAAGCAAAGCCAAATAGCTGAAAAACACGCGCATGACATGCTTTCCAAAGCGCGAAAATAAATTATTTTCTTGACAAAAATAGGATTTGTTGTATAATTGTTCCTATATTATGTAAGTAAGGAAGTAACTGTTTTGAACCGCAAGGCTAAAGAAGTACTCCTTGCGGTTTTTTGCTTCTATACTGCTTACGTTATATTGTTCTAAAAAAGGAGGAACAGAAATGGCGAAAGGAACTGTTAAGTGGTTTAACAACGCAAAAGGTTATGGTTTTATTACTCCGGAATCCGGTAACGATGTATTCGTGCATCATAGCGCGATTCAGGAAGAAGGCTATAAATCTTTGAAAGAGGGCGAAGAAGTCGAGTTCGAAATCAAACAAGGCCCCAAAGGTGAAGAAGCTGTAAACGTAGTAAAGTTGTAATTAAAAACGTTAACAAAAAAAGCCCGGCATTAACCAATGTCGGGCTTTTTTGTTTGGGAGAGGGAACCTGTTGATCTTATATCGGCAAAGGCATGCCTTTGCCCTACGTCACACAGAAAGGCATGACTTTGGCCTACTCTAGGTATGCTTTTATGATTTTTTGTTCGGAAAGAGGTTTGTTGGCGCTGTCTGCTTCCGCGTTTTCTATCTTTTCCACAACCTCATATCCGGAAACAACTTCACCAAATATAGTGTGCCGCATATTAAGCCATGGGGTATTCGCTGTAGTAATGAAAAATTGACTTCCGTTTGTGTTTGGCCCTGCATTTGCCATAGCCAAAATCCCACGGCGCTCAAAAGTAACACTTTGAGTAACCTCATCTTCAAAAGGTTTTCCCCAAATAGACGAACCACCCCTGCCCGTCCCTGTAGGATCGCCTCCTTGAATCATAAAATCCTTTATCACCCTGTGGAAAATAGTTCCATCGTAATGCCCTTTTTTAATCAATTCCTTAAAATTTTCACACGCTTTTGGAGCGATATCCGGCATAAGATTAAGTTCTATCACTCCCTGATTAGTTTCGAAAACTACCATTTGTTCCCCCTTCGCTGGGTGATCCGCGAATGCGCTGTTAAAACACTTCAACCCTGTAAGAAAAAAGAATATTACAATTATTACACTTTTCATGTGTCTTTCTTTTTTATCCTTCTTGTTTTTCAAGTTCTTGTTTTTGCACACGGTCAAGATACTCGTCAACTTCTTTCATACTGTCAAACACCGGCTCTTTGGGTAGAGCCTTAACAACCTCAAATATCTTTTTTATCTGCGGCTGTAAGCCTACCATGTGTATTTTACCGCCGGCACTTTCTATCGTGCTTCTGGCTTTAAATATGACACCAAGCCCAATACTGCTTATGTACTCAAGTCCTATCATATCAAATATCAAAGTTTTTGTAGATGGATTAAGAAGAGTTTTTAACTTCTCTCCAAAATCAATGTAGGTGTCAGAATCAAGCCGGCCACTCAAAGCAACGACGTACGTATCTTTTTTTTGTTTTTTTATCTCTACGTTTAACGACATGCTCGCCTCCCTTAATGAGACTTTGGTTTCAAATTACAGATTCTTAGCCTGCGTCTCCGCCGGCAAACTTCCCAATATCTTCCATTGTGTTTAGAACAGTAACGTTTAAAGAACTGTCGATTTTTCGTACGAGCCCTTTTAAAACATTACCCGGCCCGATCTCCAGAAAATCAGTGATCCCGCGGGATGCCGCCTTTTTTACCGAATCTTCCCACAATGTTTTATTATCCATCTGATTTATAAGATTCTCTTTTATTTTCACAGAGTCTTGGGTTAATTCAGCGTCGACATTGCTGATAAAATCAATAACAGGTTGCTTAATTTCCACGCCCGCGAGAAACAATTTTAATTTTTCTTTCGCGGATGCCATAAGTTCAGAATGAAAAGCTCCGCCTACTTTTAACACAACAACGCGTTTAGCTCCCTGATTTCTTGCCAAATCCGAGGCAAGTTCCACTCTGCTCGCGTAGCCGGATATAACAACCTGTTCAGGGCAATTAAGATTTGCTACTTGAACACCGCCGATGCCTTTACAAAGTTTTTCTACTTTTTCCAACTCAAGGCCTATAATAGAAGCCATTTTGCCTTTTTTTTCCCGGCAGGCTTCTTCCATAAACTCGCCCCTTTTAGCAACAAACCGCAATCCGTCTTCAAAACTTAACGCGCCTGACACGGTTAAAGCGGTTGGTTCTCCTAAACTAAGCCCCATCGCCATGCTGCCAAAAGCTTTTATATCTTCGGAAGAAAATATCTCATTACCCTCTTCCCCAACTGGACCTTCTTTCATTTTTTCTATTAACACATTTAAAAGAGCAATACTTACAGTAAATATCGCCGGCTGGCTATTCGCGGTTGTCTGCAAAAAATCATGCGGCCCTTCAAAACATAATTTCGCGATATCTCTTCCCAAAACTTCATTCGCACGGTTAAATACCCACCGCGCGGAAGCCTGAGTTTCATACAAATCCTTCCCCATCCCCACTCTCTGAGACCCCTGCCCCGGAAATAATAATCCAAACTTTCTATCTGTCATACATCTTCCCATCTTTTCAAATTATTTCGCCTCAGCCGTTTTGCGAAACAGGAAAAGGGCGGTGGATGTCTTGAGTGGGAGTATCCACACCGAGCGGAGGGGCCCTGTCCACCGCCCTTTTCCAAACACTAATCACCACTTAATAACCAGCGCGCCCCAGGTTAATCCGCCGCCAAACGCGTCCATAAGTATAATATCGCCTTTCTTGATTCTACCCTCTTCCACTGCCTCGGTAAGTGCCACCGCGCTCGAAGCGGCAGACATATTACCGTATTTTTCGATGTTAAGATATACCTTTTTCTCCGGGTCAACGCCCATCCTTTTAGCAAGCGCGTTAAGAATTCTAATATTGGCCTGGTGCGGAATTATTATATCGATATCCTCACCCTTAAGCCCTAGAGGTTCTGTCACACTTAAAGCCGCGTCCGCCATAATTTTTACAGCATGTTTAAATAAAACATTGCCTTCCATCTTTATGGTATGCAATTTATTTTCAACAGTTTTTATAGATGCCGGCATACGTGAACCTCCCGCCGGAAGTTGAAGAAGATTCCCTTTACTGCCATCAGCCCCAAGCGAAGAACCAAGGATCCCGCCTTCTTCCACAAGCCCCAACACAGAAGCCCCCGCACCGTCGCCAAAAAGCACGCATGTTGACCGATCTTCCCAATCCGTAACAGATGATAATTTCTCAGCGGCAACAACAAGAGCGTGTTTATACGTCCCGGTTTTAATGAATTGATCCGCGATAGTAAGGCCGTACACATACCCTGAGCAGGCAACTGATATATCAAAAGCCGGAATCTTTCTCGCCCCGAGTTTGTGCTGAAGAAGGCACGCGGTTGAAGGAAAAAACATATCCGGAGTTATTGTCGCCACTATTATGAGGTCGATGTCTTCCGGAGAAAGATTTGTTTTTTTCAAAGCGTCCCTTGCCGCCTTAACCGCCATATCGCTTGTCGCCTCGTTTTCAGCGGCAATACGCCTTTCTCTGATACCTGTGCGGGTAACAATCCATTCGTCACTGGTATCAACCATTTTCTCTATATCCGCGTTGGTTAAAACATTTTCCGGCAGATACTTTCCTACACCCAATATGCCTGTTCTTTTCAATTTTTTTCCCTTTATTGTATGCTCCCCCCACTATCTACTCTTCCCTATTCACTATCCCCTATCCACTATTCACTATCTAATAACTCTGCAATTCCTCAACAACATGGGCGTTAACTTTATGCGTAACGTTTTCGGCCGCGACGCGTATCGCGTTTTTTATAGCTTTAGCGTTTGAAGAACCATGCGCTATTATAACATTCCCATCTACTCCCATAAGAGGCGCGCCTCCATATTCCGTGGCATCAGTTTTTTTCTTTATGGTCATAAACGCTGGGAGGGTTAAAAAAGCTCCAAATTTTGTAAGCAAATTGCTTTTTTTGAGTTCTCTTTTTAAAAGAAGCACCGCCGCGTCCGCGAACCCTTCCGTGACTTTCAACATAACATTACCGATAAATCCATCGCACAAAACAACATCCGCCTTGCCTTGGTACACTTCACGAGGTTCGATATTGCCTATAAAATTAAGTTTACTTTCTCGAAGCATTGTGTGGGCCTCTTTTATAAAATCCGTACCCTTGGTCGATTCTTCTCCTATATTTAGAAGCCCAATCACCGGATTTATCTTATCTAGAATGTGCTTTGAGTAAGCGTCTCCCATAATGCCATACTGCAGGAGATGCAAAGGTTTCGGATCTATATTCGCGCCAACATCAATAACCATGCACGGTTTATCAAGTGTAGGGAAAATCACAGCAATACCCGGGCGGTCCACTCCAGGTAAAAGCCTTAGGCTTAGGGTGGCGGCACATACCACAGCGCCAGTATTTCCCGCGCTGACAAAGGCTTCAAACTCACCGCGCTTTAAAAGTTCCATCCCCTTAACAATTGAGGACTCCCTTTTTTTTCTCACAGAAAGAGCCGCCGGTTCATGCATTTCAATAGCCTGGGAAGCATTGGCTATTTCTATCTTGTCCTGCGGATAGCTAAACGTCTGAAGATGTCCTTTTATTTTCTCTTCATCCCCTACCAGGACCAATGAATATCCATATTCCTTTACGGCAAGCACCGCACCTTCAACCACACACCGCGGAGCCTTATCTCCCCCCATAGCGTCTATTCCGATTTTCATTTGCACCACCTTTTTCAGTTATCAGTGAACAGTAATCAGTTATCAGTCACCAGTGAGCGGTAACCAGGTTGTTTCCAATTACTGGTAACTGTTCACTGATTACTTGCCCTTTTTCTTTTCTCTTTTGGCTTTACGCTCTTCAATCGTCTCTATGCGCTTAACCTGTTCCTCTTTATAGTATCCGCAATAAGGACAAACCTGATGTGTTTTTTTTAATTTTTCACACTTTGAACATTTTGCGAGTGAAGGAGCCGCAATTTTATAATGTGTCCGCCTTTTTCTCCCGCGCGTTTTCGAATGTCGATGTTTTACTTTTGGCATATTTACTCCTTTTAAATTGTAGCGTTATTAAACTTTTTTCGTAATTGGCGTGTGTTAAATCCCCCTAGCCCCCTTTTTCAAAGGGGGGAAACGTTCGAGTCTTTTTTCAAAGGGGGGAAACGTTTTAGCCCTTTTTCAAAAGGGGGGAAACGTTCGAGTCTTTTTTCTAAGAAGATGGAATGATTATAAACTCCTCACTATTCCATACGTATCTTTCGCGATCAAAAGTTCTTCATTCGTTTTAACCATTAAAAACTTTACAGAGCTTCCCAATAACGGTTTTAACTGTTTTTCAAGGGACTTTCTTATGTCAGGCACATTTTCGCCTATACCAGCGGTAAACACCACCGCGTCTACTTTTCCAAGAACAGCCGCGTAAGAACCAATATACTTTTTTATCCGGTACATAAATATGTCATATGCCAGTTTTGCCCGCCTATTGCCTTCCGCCATAGCTTTGAGCAAATCCCTCATATCATTGCTTACACCTGATATTCCTAAGAGCCCGCTTTTTTTGTTCAATAAATTCTCAACCTGACCGGCGTTAAGGCCTTTTCTTTCAATAAGAAAAGTCACTATTGCCGGGTCAATATCGCCGGATCTTGTTCCCATAACAAGCCCCTCAAGAGGGGTAAATCCCATTGACGTATCTACACTCTTCCCTTTTAACACCGCCGTTATACTGCACCCATTACCCAAATGTACAGTAATAAGATTAAGTTTTTCCAGCCGCTTTCCTAAAACCTCCGCGGCTTTCTCTGAAACATACCTATGGCTCGTGCCATGAAAACCATACCGCCTTATGCCGTATCTTTTATAAAAATCATAAGGAATGCCATAAAAAAACGCGGCCTCAGGCATAGATTGATGAAAAGCCGTATCAAATACCGCTATTTGCGGAACACCTTTAAATATTTTCATACAGCTTTTTATCCCTTCAAGAGACGGAGGATTATGCAAAGGTGCTATCGCGGAAAATTTTTCAATACTTTTCAGAACCTTCTTGTCTATCAATGTGCTCTTGTTAAATTCTTCACCGCCATGAACAACCCTATGCCCCACCCCCTTGACATCTTTGATATCTGATAATACACCTTTTTTCTTATCCAACAAAATATCTCTTATTTTTTCCATTGCCTTGTGATGATTCAAACAAGTTATCTTCTTTTTCAACCCGGCGCGCCCTGGCACTTCATGTATAAGCACAGACGAATCCCCGCCTATACGTTCCATAACTCCTCTGCATAGATCTAAAGGCTCTTTTCCATCTACATTAAAAAGATTATATTTGGCGGATGATGAACCGCAATTAATAACTAAAATTAACACTTGCTAGTTCCCTTTCCTTTCCTGCGCGATTATAGCGGTAACAGCGGCTGTATCAACCACATCCTCCCAGCTACATCCACGCGACAAATCACTGCACGGCTTATTCAGGCCCTGTATAATAGGGCCAACCGCTCTGGCATTTCCAAGACGCTGAGCAAGTTTATACGAAATATTGCCTGAGTCTAAATTCGGAAATATTAAAACATTAGCCCTGCCCGCCACTTTACTTCCCGGACATTTCAATTCGGCAACCTCAGGGACAATAGCCGCGTCTAATTGCAATTCTCCGTCAATAATAAGAGCCGGCCGTTTCTTCTTCACCATTTTTAACGCTTCCAATATAACATTAACTGAATCAGGTTTAGCACTGCCTTTAGTAGAGTAGCTTAACATAGCTACTCGCGGCTCAATACCAAACAGCTTCTTCAACAAATCACTGGCGGCTATAGCTATCCCAGTTAACTGCCTGGATGAAGGACAGGGGATAATCCCACAATCCGCGAAGATAAAAAGTCCGTTCTCACCGAACGGACAATTCGCGAGTTCCATTATAAACGAACTCGATACTGTGCCTATTTCTTTAACCAGTTTTAAGCATTGTATCGCGGCTCGCGCGACATCTGATGTTGTATGGCTCGCGCCCGCGACAAAACCATCCGCCATGCCAATCCGCGTCATTACTGCCGCATAGTAAATAAAATTTTCCATTACAACCTTTTCAGCGTCTTTCGGAGTTAACCCCTTGTGTTTACGCACTTCGTAATAAGTGTTTATGATTTCATCCCTCTCGCGAGAAACAAACGGATCTATTAAATTCACCCCTTCCAACGGGATAGACTCTTCTGTGGCAATTTTTGAAATCTCTTCTTTTTTGCCCAAGAGACAAACATCAGCTATGCCCTGAGAAACAATAACCGACGCCGCTCTCACTACTCTTTTATCTTCACCTTCGGGTAAAACAATAGTTTTTTTGTTTTTTTTCGCTTTTTCTCTTAGAGCTAAAATCCTATCCATTGTTAGTTTTCATCTTTCCTTTCAATCTTTTTTCAACATCCTTCGGCACAAAACTTGAAATATCCGCGCCCAATCGCGCGATTTCTTTTATCAGCTTACTCGATAAATACGAATAAGACTCATTCGGCATCATAAAAACCGTCTCAACCTTTGAATTTATCTTCCTGTTAGTAAGCGCCATTTGAAATTCATATTCAAAATCCGATATCATGCGCAGTCCACGGATAACCACCTTAGCGGACTTATTAATCGCGTAATCAACAGCCAAGCAGTCAAAGACCTCAACTTCAACATTTCCATATAAAGCAACCTCATTTTTAATCATTTTCACGCGTTCCTGGGCGGAAAAAAGAGGATGTTTTTCTTCACTGTACGCCACCGCGACAAATAACCTATCATAAAGCGCGCTGGCTCTTTTGATAACATCAAGGTGTCCGTACGTTACAGGATCGAATGTTCCCGGATAAACAGCATTTTTGGTCATTTTCTGAGGAAAACGGATATAAAAATATTCCCGTAAGTCTTTTGTTTAAAAATAGAAACATCCCCCTCAACTTTGGGGAGCGCTTCTCTCTTCGAGTGCTCAACTACAAGCAATCCAGAGTGCTCTAATATATCATAACGATTTACCATAATCAAGGTTTTTTTAGCCATATCACGGTCATACGGCGGATCCGAAAAAATAATGTCAAATTTTTCCGTGGAACTCGCTAATAACTCTATTGCCTTGAACGCGTCAATTTTTATTATCTTTATAGATTCCCCCACCCCAAGCGAGCGGCTGTTTTCTGATAGAATATAACCGGTCTCTCTGTCTTTTTCCACAAATACAACTTTTTTTGCCCCGCGGGATAACGCTTCAAAGCCATAAGCGCCACTGCCGGCAAAAATATCTAACACATCCGCATCATCAAGCTTATCCGCTATGATATTAAAAACAGATTCCCTTATTCTGTCCTTCGTCGGCCTGCTTTCACTTTTTATCGGGAATTTTATCTTCCGGCTTTTAAACTTTCCGCTGATTATGCGCATAATTCAGACCCTGACTTTACCTTTAAATCTCTCTATAATGTTTCGCTTTACGCCTTCATGCCGAATATCTTCTAGTTTCGGATCTCCCTGCACCAAATCAAAAGCTTCCTCTCTTGCCTCTTCCATAATTTTAAAATCTTTGGCAATATTCCCGCAACGAATTTCAGGCAATCCGCTCTGTTTTGTGCCTAAAAATTCACCCGGCCCTCGTATTTCTAAATCCTTTTCAGCAAGTTCAAACCCGTCCGAAGTTTCGGCCACAGCTTGCAACCTCGCGTTTGCCAAGTCCGTTTTAGCTGTACCAATAAAAACACAAAACGCTTCACGCCCTGAGCGCCCAACACGGCCTCTTAACTGGTGCAATTGCGCCAATCCATACCTTTCCGCGTGCTCAACCACAATAATGCTGACATTAGGCATATCAAGCCCCACCTCTATTACAGTGGTAGAAACAAGCATATCATATTTGTTATCAGAAAAATCTTTCATTATTTTTTCTTTTTCCAAAGGCTTCATCCTGCCGTGCAGGAGCGCTACACGATGGCAGGGAAACACCACTTTTCTAAAATGATTATACATCTCTTCCGCGGATTTAAGATCTGATTCCGCGGAACTTTTTATCCTGGGATACACTATAAAAACCTGAGCGCCCTTTTTAATCTCACTGTCAATAAATCCATAAACAGCTTCTCTGCGCTCTTCACCAACCCAATATGTGTTCACATCTTTACGGCCCTGGGGCTTTTCCTTCACCAAAGATATATCCATATCCCCAAAAACCGTAAGCGCCAAACTCCTGGGGATAGGCGTCGCGCTCATAATCAGAGTATCCGGAATTCTTCCTTTTTTACAAAGCTTTTCCCTTTGCTCAACACCGAATTTATGCTGTTCGTCTATAATAACTAACCCTAAATTGGAATATTCAATGCCTTCCTGAATCAACGAATGCGTGCCTATAACAATATCCGCGTCCCCTTCCTTCAATTCTTTTTTAATTTTCTCTTTGGAGGGGCTATCAACACCATTGACTAACAAACGCACGTTAAGCCCAAGCGGCATAAACGCTTTGCTAACCGTAACGTAGTGCTGACGCGCCAGGAGGTCAGTGGGCACCATCATGGCGGCCTGATATTCATTTTCGACAGTTAAGAGCATCGCGTACATAGAAACTACGGTCTTACCGCTGCCTACATCTCCTTGAAGAAGTCGGTACATGGGCTTCTCGGATGCCATATCTCGTCCTATTTCATCTATACATTTTTTCTGTTCTCCGGTAAGAGTAAAATCAAATAATTTTTCAAAATCCCGAGATAGATCCTTTCTTATCCCATGCCGCAGGCCTCTTCTTTTGATTTTCTTTCGGCGCAATGCCATAACAATCTGCAAAATAAAAAACTCCTCAAAAACCAGCCGTTTGTAAGCTCTCTCCAGATTTTCAAAAGAATACGGAAAATGTATGTTCTCGACCGCGAATCTGAAATCAACCAGTTTCCTCCTTGCCCTTACGCGTGTAGGCAGAATATCCCGAGCGTCTTTCAAGTGTCCGTCAATCGCTTCATTAATAATTTTGCGCATATATTTTTGCGTAAGATTCTCGGTTAAAGAATAAATCGGAACTATTCTTCCGATATTTAAAGACTTCCTGCCATTGCCCTTATCTAAAATCTCAAAAACTGGATGGCTGATCTGAAGATGTTTTTGCAACTCAACCTTGCCGTATAAAATCACCTTTTGCCCCGCAATAAACATCTTCGCCAAAAACGGCTGATTGTACCATACCGCGGACACGCGCCTTCCGCCCTGGCCGATCGAAACTTCAAGTATCCGCGTGCCTGTACGCGCTGTAAACACATTGGTTTTAAGAACTTCACCGATAACGGCCTGAGTCTCTCCCGGTTTCAGATCTTTTATTTCTTTGATAGAGCTTCTATCCTCATACCGCCTTGGCAGGTAATAAAATAGGTCCGCTATTCGCTCGAGGCCGACTTTTTTGAATAAATCCGCCTTCATCGGGCCTACACCCTTTATATACCTGACTGATGTGTCTCCTGATAGGTTTTTAACTTGCATAATAAGGTCCAATGTGATATCTTATGGCACTGGTGTGATACATTATGTTGTTCCCGTCCTTCGACTTCACTACGGATAAACTCCAGCGGGAATCTGTGCATCTGAATAATTATAGAAGAAAGGTTCAATCATGGCAAGAGAATGTTATATATGCGGGAAAAAACCGGTAAGCGGAAGAACAATAAGCCGTAGAGGTATGGCAAAAAGTAAAGGCGGCGTAGGCCAAAGAATAACAGGAAAAACCCTGCGGCGTTTCTCCCCCAATATCCAAACCGCGCACGCGTTAATCAACGGCAAAAAGAAAACAATAAAAGTCTGCGCGAAATGCCTCAAAGCCGATAAAATCAAAAAAGGGTAATCAGAGAGACGCGATAAATCGCGTCTCTACAGTGTGACATTTCCAAAAAATAATATCATAAGGAAAAGGCATGCCTTTTCCTTACGTCTTCTATTTTTACTTATTTTGCTTGTTGTAAATCTTCTATATTAAGCTGGATGGAATCAACATTATTCCATGTGTTTATTGAAAGCGTGTAGGCGAGGTCTATTATGTCGCCTTGACGAGGTTGGACGGTAAATTTTTTTCCGAAATGTACCGCCTCACAAGCGATGCTTCCTGAGGAAACTAAAAATTTTAATCCGTTTCTGCCTATTGTTCGTGGGGTATTTTTTACCGTCAGCCGGTTAGACGAAAAAATCGGTTCTCTGTTGCCGTGGCCATGCGGCATAAGGGCGTTAAGTTCGTTAACAAATTTTTTTGAAAGCAGGGAAAAAGGCAGGCTGTAATCTATTTTTAACCGCGGTTCGTCCACACTCTCTTTTTCAAAATATTCTTTCGCGGTTTCGTTTATTTTTTTTCTAAAATGTTCTATGTCCTCTTCTTTTATCCTTATGCCGCAGGCTTCTTTGTGGCCTCCAAAATTCAATAAATATTCTTTCGCGGAATCAACCGCGCCAAAAAGATTAAATCCTTCGACCCCTCTTCCGGAGCCCTTGCCCATTCCTTCTTTTAGGGCTATCAGTATTACAGGTTTAGAATATTCTTCCGTAAGCCGTGACGCGACTATACCTATTACCCCGGCATGCCAAGAATCACTGGCAAGCACAATAACTCTTTCACTATCAAGGTCTATTTCATCTTTAGCCCTGGCAAGCGCCTGTTTTAATATGTCTTTTTCAATCGCCTGCCTATTTTTATTTTCTCTGTCTAAAATTTGGGCTATCTCTCCCGCCCTTTTTTGACATTTACATGTTAAAAGTTCTAAAGAAACATCCGCGGAGCCGACTCTGCCCATAGCGTTTATTCGAGGCGCGAGGGCAAAACCTATGTACCGTGATGTTATTTTTTCAGAATCTATTCCAGCTAAATCCATCAACGCTTTTAACCCCGGCCTTTTAGAATTTTTGAGTTTTAGCAGGCCGCTTTTGGTTAATACGCGATTTTCACCGTTAAGTGGCACTATGTCAGCTATTGTCCCCAGAGCCACAAGGTCCAGATGCTCTTCAACAATATATTCACGGCCTTTCATAAGCGCGCGGGCAAGTTTGTACGCTACCCCGACACCCGCTAAATAATTAAAAGGATAACCGCAATCCGCCTGATGAGGATCTATAATCGCGTAGGCAGGAGGCAGGTTCCCGCCCTTTACTTCATGGTGGTCGGTTATAATCACGTCAATCCCAAGCTCATTCGCGCGCTCTACTTCACGAACAGCACTGATTCCGCAATCCACGGTCACAATCAGTTTAATCCCGCGCTCGGAAGCCGATACTACGGCGTTTTCATTAAGCCCGTACCCCTCGTCAATTCTATTGGGAATGAATGTCTCGTATTCCGCGCCCAGCTGGGCGAAGATATCCGCAAGAAGAGCGGTTGACGTTACTCCATCAACATCATAATCACCGTAAATCAATATTTTTTCGGATTTTTTTACCGCAGCGTGTATTCTTTCCACGGCACTTGCCATATCTTTCATCAGGAAAGGATCTACACAGGAAAACAGCCCTCCAAAAAGAAAATCCCGGGCCGCTTCAGGAGAAGTTAAACCCCGATTGGTTAATATCTGGGCACATGCTGCTGAAACCCCAAGCGACTCAGCCAATACCTTTTGCAAACGAGGATTAGGCTCATATACTTCCCATTTCATTTTACCTTCTTACCAATTTTAATCATCTCAAAAAGTGTGGCAGTATCACCCTCGTTTCCCCACCTTCTTCGATGGCCAATCAATCAATAAGGGGCTGGCAATAAATATTGAAGAATACGTACCCACCGTAATGCCCACCAGAAGGACAAAAGAAAAATCATTGATTACCTTGCCGCCGAAAATATACAACGCGCATACAACAAATAAAGTGGTTAATGATGTTAACACCGTACGTGAGAGTGTCTGATTTATGCTGATATTGATAATCTCTTTCTGCGTCGCTTTACGCATAAATTTTCTATCTTCTCTTATCCGGTCGAAAAGCACTATAGTATCGTTTATGGAATAACCCACAACCGTTAATAAAGCCGCTATAACCGGCAGAGATATTTCCCTTCCGGTAATCGCGATCATTCCAATCGAAATCAAGACATCATGAATAAGAGCGATTATCGCGGTTATCGCGAATCTGAACTCAAACCGCAAAGAGATATAAAGACAAATGCCTACCATAGCGAATATCAGGGCTTTGACCGCGGCCTTTCTAAGATCCGCGCCTACGGCGGGACCTACCGCTTCGACTCTCATCACTTCAAAAGAATCTTTTCCAAACTTTTCGCCAAGTTCGGAAGATATTTCATCGGCATTTCCGCGAAGCGACCTGACTATAACCTCTTTACCTTCTCCAAACTGCTGAATAGACGATTCTCCAAGCCCTATATCCGAAAGCGCCTTTCGAAGGCTGTCTACAGGCACAACCTCCTTAAACTTAAACTGCTGAAGCGTCCCACCGGTGAAATCAATTCCATAATTTTTCTCTCCCCTTTGAAGGAAAAAAAACATACCAACAGCTATCACCAAAATTGACACCGCGTACGCTATCTTGCGTACCTTAACGAATTGGATATTAGGCTGAACGAAAAACTGCATCATAGAAAGTTTTTCTTTGCGCGGCTTTAGCGCCATTATAAGATCCAATATCAGCCGTGTTACCACAAGGGCTGTGAACATGCTGGCTAGAATACCGATACTAAGAGTTGTGGCGAAACCTCTCACGGGGCCTGTGCCGAACTGAAACAGTATAAGCGCGGTAATCAAAGTTGTGACATTAGCGTCCAAAATGGTCCAAAAAGCCTTATCGTAACCCGCGTGAATGGCAGCTTTCAAAGATTTTCCCAACCGCGACTCTTCCCGTATTCTTTCAAAAATAAGCACATTCGCGTCAACCGCCATACCGATAGTAAGAACAAGCCCCGCTATACCCGGAAGCGTAAGCGTGGCGCCAAAATAAGCCAACGCGCCCGTTATAAGCAACAAATTCAACATGAGAGCGAAATCCGCGATAACTCCGGCTAAGAGATAATAAATAGTCATAAAAATAAGAACACATATGCCGCCTATGATAATCGCGTTTATACCTTTTTCAATTGAGTCCTTTCCCAACGCCGGCCCTACACTACGTTCCTCAATTATGCTAACCGGAGCGGGTAAAGCGCCGGCTCTCAAAATAAGCGCTATATCTTTAGCCTCCTGCACGGAAAAACTACCTGTTATCTGAGCGCGCCCAGAAGGTATGCGTTCTCTTATGACAGGAGCCGTGTAAATTTCTCCGTCAAGAATAACCGCCAAGCGCCTTCCGATATTTTCAGAAGTAACGTCAGAAAACAACTTCGCGCCTTGGTCATTTAGCACAAGAGAAACATACGGCTGGCCGAATCCCTGCTGGCTAAATTCAGTAGTAGCGTCAACCAACATATCCCCGGTAAGTTTAACCTCTGTTTCCACAACAAGAGTCTCTGTTTTACCATCCCGGGGTTTCATTTGTTTAAGTTCATATCCGGCTATTTCTTCTCCCTGGTTCGCCCTTTTGAGCAAGTCAGGGTTATCCACCACAAGGCAAAACTCTAAATGCGCGGTACGCCCGATAATTTCTTTTGCCCGCGCCCTATCTGTAACACCGGGAAGCTGTACCAAAAGACGATTCTGTCCCTGAAGCTGAATAACAGGTTCCATAACGCCAAACTGGTCAATCCTGTTACGTATAATTTCTAAGGCGCGCTGAGGCGCGTCTTTGGCTTCGTTTTTGGACAATTTGGAGGTATCGACCTCCAGCACCAAATGCATACCCCCTTGGAGATCTAGTCCCAAATTTAGAGTGCCTTTTTTAACTACCTTACCCTCATTGTCACGCACATCTAAAGGGGGATATGAAACCCAAATCGCCAGACCGGCAATTAAGACAACTAAAACACTTTTCCATTTAAGTTTTTTCCACATATCTGTGTTCCTTTCTTTGGATCAGAGGTCAGATATCAGAAGACAGAAACCAGAAGTCAGATGCTAATCTGTCTTCTGTTCTCTGTCTTCTATCCCTTCAGTTTCGATATTGAACTCTTCTGAACTTTTATCCGCGTGTTATCGTCAATCCTTAATGTGATTATGTCGTCCTGTATATTGACAATGGTACCGTAAATACCACCGGAGGTAATTACTTCGTCATTCTTCGCCAAATTAGAAAGCATTTTTGTGTGTTCCTGCTGCTGTTTCTTCTGCGGCTTGATGAGAAGAAAATAGAAAATAACAAAAATAACCGCTATTGGCATTAACCCGATTAAAGAACTTGAAGAGCACGCCGCCGGTCGTGAACCATCCTGAGCAAAAGCTAAAGCTAACATATAAACTCCTTAGTTTGCCCCCTGGCTAGTTTTCACGAGAAAACTAGGGGGGATTTTTTAGCGTACAGCGGGTAGCATTTGGCGTTTAGGCCTAAACACCATCGCGATACTTTTCAATAAACTCTTTCTTGAATTCACTAAATCTATCTCGCTGTATAGCCTCCCTCGAAAGTCGCATTAGTGTAACATAAAACCGTATGTTGTGTAAAGAAACCAATCTTAAAGCAAGAATTTCGTTTGTATTAATCAAGTGTCTGATATACCCTCTGGTGTAATTGCGGCAAGCGAAACAGTCGCATCCCACGTCTATCGGCCGAAAATCTTCTTTAAAAGGCGCGTTTCTAAGCTGCATCTCTCCTGAAAGGGTAAAAGCCTGTCCATTTCTGCCGTTACGCGTAGGGATCACGCAATCAAACATATCAACTCCGTCCGCTATCGCTTCCAACATGTCAGGAAGAGTTCCCACTCCCATGAGGTACCTTACCCTATTATCCGGTAACATAGAAACAGTATATTTTGTCATCTCATTTATTAGCTCCAGGGGCTCGCCGACACCGATTCCGCCGAGAGCGTACCCATCCATGTCCAAAGAAATCAATTCTTCGGCACACTTTTCACGAAGATCGGTATACGTACTTCCCTGAACAATGCCAAAAAGAGCCGTTTTCGAGTTTTTATTCAAAAACTGTTTTTTCGACCTCTTTGCCCATTTAACAGTTAAATCCACTGAACCTTCCACATAACCTCTTGAAGCCGGATATTTAACGCATTCATCCAACGGCATCATTATGTCACTGCCTAAAATCGTCTGAAAATCAATTACATTTTCAGGAGTAAAAAAATGCCGTGAACCGTCAATGTGCGACTGGAATTCAACGCCTTCTTCACTTATCTTCCGCAGTCCTGAAAGGCTAAAAATCTGAAAACCCCCGCTATCCGTAGTTATCGGTCCTTGCCATCCCATAAATTTATGCAACCCACCGGAGCCCTCCATTACCTGCGCCCCCGGCCTGAGATAAAGATGGTACGCGTTAGAAATAAACATCTCCACCCCGCACTCGGCCAACTCCCGGCTTGAAATGGTTTTTACACATGCCCGTGTGGCCACTGGCATGAATGCCGGAGTAGATACCCTGCCATGCACGGTCATCATTTCTCCATACCGCGCGCCGCAATTCTTATCCTTATGTTTAATTGTAAAGTTCATGGTTGTTAGTTTAGAGTTCGGCTCGTATCATTGCATCCCTCTTGTGTCATTGCGGGCGAAGCGAAGCAATCTAGACAATTAAGATTGCTTCGCTTCGCTCGCAATGACTTGGAAGAGATACTCTTAACACAAAAGAGACACCACCACACACATCTATATTATCAGCATAGCGTCACCGTATGAAAAAAATCTGAATTTATCACGCACGGCTTGTCTGTACGCTTTGAGGATAAATTCCCTGCCGCTAAAAGCGCTAACGAGCATCAGCAGTGTTGATTCAGGGAAATGAAAATTAGTTATAACCGCGTCCACTATTTTAAATTTATATCCCGGATAAATAAAAAGATTTGTCTCGCCTCCTCCGGGAAAAACCCTGCCCGGCTCTCTCGTGCATGTCTCTAAAACACGCGTGGATGTTGTGCCTACGCTAAAGATACGTCCTCCGGCATTTTTTACGTTGTTTATAACCCGCGCGCTATCATCCTCCAGCTCATAATATTCTTTGTGCATCAGGTGGTTTTCAATATCCAGAGCCGTAACCGGAGCAAAAGTGCCGTAACTTGTATGCAAAGTCACATAAACTATTGATACCCCGTTTTTAGTTAACTTATCGAGCAATGCCCCTGTAAAATGAAGACCCGCCGTCGGAGACGCCGTAGCCCCGTCTTTTCGCGCGTACACAGTTTGATAACATTCTGCGTCCTCTTTCGTATCCTCCCTGCTAATATACGGCGGCAGAGGGATATGCCCATATTTTAACACCTCGCGTATCGGCATACTGAAACGCACAAAACGTCCGAGATCGGCCTTTCCCAAAATAAGAACTTCTCCAGCTTTTCCAAGGCTGATTTTTTCTCCGTCTTTAATACGTTTCGAAGGCCTCACCAAGGCCCTCGGCTTATCCGAATAAGGGTCTAAAATAAAAATTTCAACCTTACCCCCGGTTTGTCTTTGTCCGTAAAGCCTTACCGGAACTACCCGCGTATTGTTCAGAACTAAACAATCACCTTTTTTTATGTAGTGAACAATATCTCGAAACTTCTTTTCCGTAACGGATTCATCCGCGCGGTCAAGAACCATTAACCGGGACATATCCCTCTCGTTAAGAGGCGCTTGCGCGATTAACTCCTTAGGCAATTCATAATAAAAGTCATGTAATTTCATAATAACTAAAAAATCGTTACAAAATAAATGTGTCATTCCTGCGCGAAATCCCAGCAGGGGGAAAGCAAGAATCCATAATACAAAAATAGATCCCGGATATTTGCCTTTGGCAAATTCCGGGATTGCGTGGAGTGTTAATCCTTGCTAAAAAAGTTCGCCTTGACGATGAACTTTTTTATTCATGTAAGAATAGGCCTCTTCTGTCATTTCTCGGCCGCGGGGGGTTCTTCGCAAAAACCCTATTTTTAAGAGGTATGGTTCAATTATATCTTCAATAGTATCGGTCTCTTCATTAAGAGATGAAGCCAAGGCCTCTATTCCGACAGGCCCGCCTTTGTAAGAAGTATACATTACCTCTAAAACCTTACGATCCATCCTGTCAAGCCCTCTTCTATCCACTCCATGCATCTCTAACGCGGAAATCGTAGATTCACAAGTTATCCTGCCGTTAGATTTCACTTCTACCCAGTCTCTTACTCTGCGCAAAAGGCGGTTAGCGATACGGGGAGTACCTCTCGAACATTTTGCTATTTCTTCGGCCCCTTCATCATCAATGGGTATACTCAAAAGACTGGCAGACCGTTTGACAATTGTTTTTAACTCTCTCTCTGAATAAAAATCGAGATGCAAAGACATCCCAAACCTGTCTCGTAAAGGCGCGCTTAAAAGACCCGCTCGCGTGGTAGCCCCGATAAGCGTGAACCGTTTGAGATTGAATTTTATAGTTTTAGCGTACGGCCCTTTATCCACTAAAAAATCTATCTGAAAATTTTCCATCGCCGGATAAATAAATTCCTCTACCACCTTTGAAAGCCTGTGTATCTCATCGATAAAAAGTATATCTCCGTCGGCAAGGTTGGTTAAAATGCCTATTAAATCTCCAGCTCTGTCAATAGCAGGCCCACTGGTTGCCGTAAGTTTCGCTCCCACTTCATTGGCTATTATGTAAGCAAGCGAGGTTTTCCCTAGTCCGGGAGGGCCGGCAAAAAGCAGATGTTCGATAGGTTCACTTCTTTTTTGAGCCGCTTTAAGAGCGATGTCTAAAGAATTTACCGCTTCTCTCTGGCCCACAAAATCTCCCAACAATTTGGGCCTAAGAGACAGATTTGTTATAAGATCCTCTTCCGTTTCTTCCTGTTTTATTATCTGAGTTTTTTGGTCAAAAAATCTTTCGCGTTCAATATCAGACATGTCACTCCTATTTTAAACCCATTGTATCGACAAAAGCATGCCTGTACACGCAAGGGTGCCTTTGCCCTATGATTTTTATTTTTGACTTCTTATCTTATACACTTCATTTAATAATTCTTCACTTGTTTTTACTTCTGGGTTTCGTCTTATTGCTGTATCGATCATGCTTTCCGCTTCGTTTCTTTTATACTGCAGCTGCAACAACACTTCAACGGCTTCACTTTTTATATCCGAATAATTCGTATCCGGCCGCTCGGAGCCAGTATCCCTGATAAGGCCGTATTTCCCGACTTTTCCCTGGAGTTTGGCGATGATAAGCCGCGCTCTTTGCTCGCCTATACCCGGAAGCTTTTTAAGAAACGTGATATCAGCGTTATCTATCGCTCCGGCTATCACCGAAAAAGGCTCCGCCAAAGCCTTGCACGCCGCTTTCGGACCTACCCCTGAAACAGAGATAAACTTTTCAAAAAATTCTTTTTCGATCTCGTTCTGAAACCCTATGAGAACCGGCACGGCGCGGGAAGGCTCCATCTGATAATAGTGATACGTAACTAATTCCACCTGCTCTTCAAAAACATTTCCTCTTTCCATGGCTTTCATAACCGCCAGAGGAATTAAAACTTCATAATAAATATTTCCAGCGATAATAACCAGGCTATTATCTTTTTTCTTTTTAATTTTCCCGGTAATGTACGAAATCATTTTTTTACACCCTCTATGTATACGTAACTAATCGCCATTGCCAGAGCGTCGCTGGCATCAAAAGGTTCCGGAAGTTCCTTTAAATTTAAAAAAGATTTTACCATACGCTGTATCTGCCCTTTACCCGCCCTGCCATTGCCTGTAATAGCCTTTTTTATGCGCGTCGAAGGATAACTGGCTAACTGTATTTTGTTAATACCGCATACCAAACACACAATCCCGCGAGCGTGCCCCATCAATATGGATGTAACAGGATGTTTACAGTGCGAATAAATCTTTTCTAACACAAGAACTGCGGGTTTATATTCCTTTACTATGTCTGTCAAATTTTCGTATATACTTTTAACTCTTTTAGAAATACCATCCGCTTCTTTGGTTTTGATTACTCCGGCTTCTAAAAATATTATTTTATCCGGCCCGGCCGCTTCTATAAGGCCGTAGCCCGTCCGCACCAATCCTGGATCAATCCCTAGTATACGCATAAATAGGTTTAGATTCCCTCGAAATTTGTCATTCCCGCGAAGCTTGTCCCTGCATGTTTTAAGCAGGGAGCGCGAATCTATGCAACTAACTACTCCTTCTCAATCTCTTTCAAAATATCATCCGAAATATCAAAATTAGAATAAACATTCTGGACATCATCATTATCTTCAAGCTCTTCTATCAATGTACAAATCTTCCTTGCAGTTTCGACATCTTCTATTTTTACAGTACTTTTGGGAATCATACTAAGCTCGCCCGACTCTATTTTTACGCCTTTTTTAACCAGACCCGTCCTAACCTTGTCGAAAACCTGCGCGGCGCATAAAATTTCAAAAAAATCCCCTTCCGGGCCAAAATCTTCAGCACCCGCTTCCAAGGCTATATCCATAAGGCGTTCTTCCTCCATACTTTTTTTACTAACCAAAAAAACACCTTTTTTTTCAAACTGGAAAGAAACGGATCCCGCTCCGGCCATGTTGCCGCCGCGTTTGGTGAAAATACTGCGTACCTCGCTTGTCGTACGATTTCTGTTGTCTGTCAAGCCTTCCACAATCACAGCAACCCCGCGCAGAGCGTACCCTTCAAAGGAAACAGATTCGTAAGAAACCCCTTCCAATTCTCCGGTTCCTTTTTTTATACCACGTTCAATAGTATCAGCGGGCATATTTGCATCTTTCGCCTTTTGAATAGCCAGACGAAGCCTGGGATTGGACTCAGGACTGCCGCCACCCTCTCTGGAGGAAACAGTTATCTCCCGTATTAGTTTGGTAAATATTTTGCCTCTTTTAGCGTCCAAAATACCTTTTTTGTGTTTAATGCCTGCCCATTTTGAATGCCCCGACATACAGCCCCTCCATTTACTCTTCCCCGTACAAATCCCTCTTTGAAAAAGGGGGACAAAGGGGGATTTTTTGCAAGTTTACCCTGTCTTCGCTTTTTTACTTTCTTCAATAATCTTCTGCGCTAAAATTGAAGGTACGGCCTCATAATGAGAAAACGACATTGTGTAGGTTGCTCTACCCGCGGTAAGAGATTTAAGTTCATTAGAATATTTGTACATCTCCTCCAGCGGAATTTGCGCCTTTACAACCTGCATCCCGCCTTCAGAACCCATCCCATGAACCCTTCCGCGGCGGGAACTTAAACTGCCCGCGATGTCGCCCATGTTCTCTTCCGGCACGGTAAGCTCAATATTCATTATAGGCTCAAGAAGCGTGGGCTTAGCCTTTTCACACGCTTCACGAAACGCGTGAGCCGCGGCTATCTGAAAGGCGATATCTTTAGAATCTACCGGATGTGTTTTTCCGTCATAAACAACCGCCCTTACGTCAATCACCGGATACCCCGCGACTGTCCCTGTTACTATAGCGGTTTTTACGCCCTTTTCACAACTACCCACAAATTGTTTGGGTATCGCGCCACCTACAACTTCATCAACAAATTCAAAACCGCTTCCGCGCGGAAGCGGTTCAACCCTCATCCAAACCTCAGCAAACTGTCCCGCGCCGCCTGACTGTTTTTTATGACGATATTTCGAATCTCCATTAACCATTATCGTTTCTTTATACGCCACTTTAGGAGTTCCAATATCAACAGACACTCCATACCGGTTTTTCATCCTGGTGATAAGAGTCTTTAGATGCATGTCTCCCATACCAGAGACTATAAGTTCATTAGTCTGTTTGTCTAAAAACATTTGAAAGGTTGGATTTTCAGCAAGTAATTTTCCGAGCACATTCGATATTTTATCTTCATCTGTCCGGCTTTTAGGTTTTATAGAAAAACTTATCGCCGGATTAGGAAAATTTAAATTTTTGAATTTTATCTGCCTCTTATCGTCAGAAAGCGTGTCACCGGTATGCGTATTTTTTAACTTCGCGGCCGCGGCTATGTCTCCAGCACTCACGCTCTCACAAGCCACCTGGTCCTTGCCCTTTAAAAAAAATAACTGTCCAAGCTTTTCAGGCTCAAGCCGCGTAGTATTTTTAACAGATTGATTAACTGAGACTTTTCCTGATTTGACACGGAAAACAGAAATTTGCCCAGCGTAAGGATCCGATATAGTTTTGAACACCTGTGCGGAAAAAAAATCATCATCTTTAGCCGTAATCTCTATTGTATTATTTTCCGCAGCCGCGGCCATGTTAACAAGTTCTGCAGGGGCACCCGGCCGGTCAAGAGGCGAAGGCATGTAATCACGAATAACAGACATAATTTCGTCAACCCCTATGCCCTTTTCTATTGACACGGGAACAACCGGGATTATCTTTCCGGAGATAACTCCCGCCCTAAACGCTGTGTTAATCTCTTCCCTGGATAAGTCCCCTTTCTCCAGATATTTCTCAAGAAGCGCGTCGTCAGACTCCGCGACACTTTCAGTCATCTCACCGGAAAGCTTATCGGCTTTATCCTTTTTATTATCGTGCAGCTTATCCAATCCCTCTTTTGTAAGAAGATTCGCTATGCTTGAAAACGCCGCGCCTTCAGCGTCCGGAAAACAAAGAGCCACACATTGTTTTCCGAATTTGTTTCGAATATTCTCCAGGACTTTTTCAAAATCGGCGTTATCCTTATCCATTTTATTCACAACTATCACAACCGGCATATTGAGCTTTTGAGCCTGCTTCCAAAACTTGAGGGCTCCAACTTCTACACCGCTCACAGCATCAATCAAAAGAATACAGCCATCCGCCGCGTTTAATCCGGCAATTACTTCACCGATGTAATCCAAATATCCCGGCGCGTCTAAAAGATTAACCTTGATACCGCCCGCTTCATAGAAAGATATTGATAAGTCAATAGAATTTTTTCTTTCTTTTTCATCATCGTTATAATCCGAAATTGTGGTTCCCGTCTCAACGTTTCCCTTCCTGGAAATAGCGCCTCCCCTGAAAAGAAGATTTTCAACCAGAGTGGTTTTACCTGTGCCTGAATGCGATAACACAATTACATTCCGGATATCTTTTGTAGAAACAGCCACTTGAATACCTCCTTAATGAGACCATTTGTCGAACCTAGTCCGAGCCGCTTGGGGTAAATGTTGCTTGCAAGATTTTCCCCAATTTCCTAGACGGCCGGAACAAAGGTATGAGACGCGATAAATCGCGTCTCTACGTCTTTTTCAATTTTTCCTTACTCGTTCTGAAACCACTAGTCGAATTAATGTTATTCATCCGAATTATCCCCCTGCTTTTCCTTATTATAGTAGGCTAGACTGTTTTGTCAACGGGAAAGAAATCACTGTGCCAAGAATTATGGACACTTTGACCTGGTGTCATCCACTCGCAAAGTCCCAGAAGTGGGAAAACGGGGCCCTGTACTACAGGACGGGGCGGTTATACCCGGAATAAACACATAGGAATGGTTGTTTTTTGGTGGTATGGTCGCGAATGTACATTTATTTTTTGGAATTGGTATAAGCAGCTGTAAGTAAAAAAAAGCCCGCTGCGTTTCCAGCGGGCTTTTAAATTAAAAGGAGCACCGTTCTACTCTCCCAAGCCGTTGCCAGCATAGTACCATCGACCACGAGGGGCTTAACTGCCGTATTCGGAAAGGGAACGGGTGTTTCCCCCTCTGCAAAGGCACTCCTAATATGGAGACAAATTGTGATAATAGTATCTATTTCCGAAAAAAAGATGGTCAAGCCGATCGACCGATTAGTATTCCTAAGCTAAAACCCTTACGGATCTTACACTTGGAACCTATCAACCTTGTAGTCTTCAAGGTGTCTAATTGGGATATCTGGTCTTGAGGGGGGCTTGGCGCTTATATGCTTTCAGCGCTTATCCTTTCCGAACATAGCTACCCAGCATGTGCCACTGGCGTGACAACTGGAACACCAGGGGTTCGTCTGTCCCGGCCCTCTCGTACTAGGGACAGCTCCTCTCAAATATCCTACGCCCACAGCAGATAGGGACCGAACTGTCTTGCGACGTTCTGAACCCAGCTCACGTACCACTTTAACCGGCGAACAGCCGGACCCTTGGGACCTTCTCCAGCCCCAGGATGTGATGAGCCGACATCGCACATTCTCCGCGCTTTTCGCGCGGTGTAGACTATATCTCCACCTTCTCTTGCGAAGAGTAAGGGTTGGCGTGTTATGGTCGGCAGGTTGCCATACCATCTCGAGCTTTCGCTCTCAGTCGTTACAGGGTCATGGCGGCATTTTATATCGGAAGCGCGGCAATATATACGGTTCTATGATCTTACGCAATTTTGCCACACTTGC
>JBDRBY010000005.1:0-12989 GCA_043822245.1 Candidatus Omnitrophota bacterium | reverse complement strand
CAAATGTTGCCTGCTTATAATTTCCCCTCTGAGTAATATGGTGGGGATAATCCGGAATTACTACTCTTGCGATCCTTGGCATAGAGACATTATATCAAGACAGGGCAGATAAATCAAATTAAATGGTCGCTGTCCCTATTTTTTCTATTTTTTCCCAAATGATAATGAAACTTTTTGCAAACTGATTAATCCCATAATTTTCCTATTTTATAATTTTGAGGCCTCGTCCTCTACCTCTCCCTGAAAATGGGTGACGTCCCTATTTATGAACACGAATAATTCTTCCTTAACCAGGTTAGAATCCTCTTAGATCTTCTCGTTTCTTTATCAATTTAACCGTTTTGACATTTTCTTCCGTTGTGTAGATTTTTAGTTTATCCATCACCTCTGGCGGCCATTCGTTGTTTCTTATTTTAGACTTCAGCATACCGCTGTGAACAGATGAAACTTCCTCATATTTTCCTTCTTTCAAAAGAACATCTCTCAACCCTGTCCATGCTTCTAAATCTTTACTTTTCAACGGCGTTTTTATCTCTTTTTTTATGTCAATTTTAAGACGTTTCCCTGGACCGTCGATAACCGACACTTCTTCTTTTTCGGCAAATTTAATTGCCGCTTCTTTTATCTTTTCCTGTTCTTCTTTAATTATGGATATTTCCTGCTCTAGTTCTTCTTTTTTATCTTCGAGGTCTATATATTGCTCCACTAATTTAACCCCGCTGTCTTGCAAATATTCATTGCGCGGCAAATCCGACACTTTGTATATATGTTTTTTTCTGGGACACATATCCTGGTATGAGCACCACTTACACAGCGTACTTTCTTGAGGCAGAAACTCTTTCGTATTCTCGATTTTATCAATTAATTCTATCGTGCTTTTCCGCAAATCATCTAACTGCTCTTGTGTCCGGGTAGAAACCATTTCTTTATCAAATATCACATAATGCCATATCAGCTTAACCCCGCCGACATCGTTCCACATATCGGATATACCAATTTGATAAAGCGCCAATTGCCGATCGTTATCAAATTCCGCCTGTTCCGGCAAATGTCCCGAAGTTTTATAATCATGAATTTCATAAGTCCCGTCGCCAGCTTGAACAAGCCTGTCTATAAAACCTCTAAGCATATATTTTCCATCATTATTCAAATCAACCGAAACAGCCCTTTCAATCCCGACAACACGGCCTTGATCAAAAGAATAATATCTTTTGTAGTAATCCTCTATACATTTCTTCCCGGCATTTTTGTAATCTTCCGCGGATCTGTCTTTACGAACAATTATTACGCTTTCATTAAATTCTTTATCCCAATTCGTGTAATATATCTTTAATAACTCTTCAAGCTTGTATGTTTTGAATTTCAAGTCTTCATACAACTTTTCCATAACATTATGAAACTGTGTCCCCATAAAAGCTTCAATCCCTTGCTCCTCACGTTTAATTTTATCAACATAATTAAACTTGAACCGCAACGGACACGTCTCAAATGTACTTAATCTTGAATGTGAATATACCGCCATTGTCTATTCTCGCTTTCTTCAAAATCTAACCTGGTTAGAATCCTCTTATTACTTGGCTTTTTCTTTTTTGACTTTTCCATTTTCCCATACTGCAAGCGGGCGGCCGTCTTTTTTATGCTGGACAACAATCTTTTTGATGGATTTTTTCATAGCGGCTTCTGCTTTATCAAGTATCGTCATTCTTTTCTTCATAAATCAACTCCGATTTCCTTAGTAATTTTATCAAACAACTACTGATCAATAACATTTACGTGAGCGTTTTGTTTTCGAGCAATAAGCTTTGGTTTGGACTGTTCGTTATTAGATAACATCCATTGGGTCCGGCAATTATATAAACATTTTTGATTTTTATTGTGTATTATTATACCTCAAAACAACAGATCGACTCCGGTGAAGCCCGAAATGAGAGCAACATTGCTCGGCAAATCGGCGCCTCAAGGGTAACTGTTAACCACTTCGTCGCTTTATTAAAACTCACCCCTGAGGTCATCGAAGCGGTCGAAGCCTTAGGCGATCCCCTGCCCAAACGCTATATCACCGAACGACTCCTGCGGTCAATCGTCAAATTGCCAAGTGAAAAACAAAGAGCAATAATTGAGGAATTAACCCCATAATGTCGCAGTAGTGTCACAGCAACTATTTCTTACCCTTAAGCAATTTTTTATCCTGCGGGGCTTTAAGGTAATTCTGTTTGCTTGCGACCTTTTTACCGCTTTTCTTTTCTAAATCTTTGAGAGCTTTTCCGGCAACGCTTCCGCCAAGCCTAGCGGATTCTTTATTTTCATACATTCCTTGAGCGTTTTTGTTGCGGGCGATCTCTGTTGTTGAGGCTTCGCCAAGCATGGAAAAGATAAGCTCCAAATCGTTCATATGATCCCGCAAATTCTCACGCTTTAGTTTTTTATACTTCTTGTATTCAGAAGGCGTCATGTCAAACGTCGCTTTGGATATTTCAGCGGTTAAAATAGCGTAATCCTTCTGCTCCTCTATCCTTCGTTTCTGCCATTCGTCCGTTAATTCCTCACGGATAGCAATACCACGCATACGCTTCTCAATCCAAGCGTCTGAATAGCCTTTTGCTTTATATAGCGCCCTTGTGCGTTTAGTGGCAAGCTCGGGATCTTCGATCTCCTTAATACGCTCATATCCGACTCTTGCCAGCCAACGCTTGAATGGTTCAGCTTTTGGAGAGGGAATTGACTGAATTATACGGAAAATGCCCTCTGTATTAACGCAGTCAGTCTCTCTCAGTTTCCCATCAGGAGCCGTCAATTTCAACCCGTGACAATTTGTCACAACTTCACTACCTTCCTTTTTAAGCCTTTGTTTCAGCTTTCTCCAGTATGCCCCGGAGTCAGGGCTTCCGGTCAAAGCTCCGCAGACGTCAACCACCGAAAACCACCATTCGTCATTATGGATCGTCCGGCGTATCTGCTTGCCTTTAAAAACCGCTAATTTTTGAGGCTGTTCAAGCTCTTTTGATTCGATTTTCTTCTTTTTTGGCATATTACACCTCTTTATTTCACCCTAATTTTCTGGGTAGTTTACTGGGTAGTTTTCTGGATAGTTTTTCCACAGTTTTAATTCTTCCGGTTTCATATTTGTCCTATAAATTGCGCAACCACTTGGAAATCGTCACCGGATACGTTTATTAACACGATATCTTTGAATTCTTTCTTATTTACTCCAAACGTATATACATTTTGCCTCGCTGTCTATCCTGTAATGGTAGTCACTAAAGAAATCTACACCTAAAAGGCTCATTTCATCTTTAAAATTTACAGCTACTGGCTGGAATACATCAATGCTACCCACCGATACTTTTCTGCTCACGATTGGACAGCTCATCATCCCGGCGGCTGTTGAAAATGTCCGTTGCTCAACTTTATTCAAATCTTCTTTTTCATGTGATGTTTTACCTGCAACTTCCGATGAAATAACAGTCGTGGAAGCCCCTGTATCTAACATCATCATAACCTCACAACTACCTCCCACTATAGCAGGAACAAACATGTGTCCATTAATATCTTCATATTCGATTTTAACCGAATTATATCTCGTGAAATCCTGTCCGTTATTGAGAATGTTATCGATATTATGTTTGGTTAATTTCTTTAACTCGATTAATTCGTTCACGGATGCTGTATCAAAAAACATAACACATTTGTGTTTTTTATCGAAAACTGCAATATTTTCCAAGTACGGTTTAGCATGAGTAACAACTGGAATTAAATACTTCGCAATTTCGTTCACTTTATAGTTATCGTCCCGATTATCGCTCTGCACCAGTAATATAAAATTAGTGAATTCTTCGACTTTCGTTTCGCACTGCCATCCTTCAGGAAAAGATTCGTGTGCCAAACCATTAATCATATCTATAATGCTTTGATCTTGTATGTTAAATATGCGTTCATATACTGTTTTCCCACTCGCTAGGTAACGATTCTTGTCGTATTCATCATTTAGTCTCTTTTTTTCCTTTTCATGATTGAATCGCATAATCCGCATGGCCGAATCATGTTTTTTCTTAAACTGGGTAGTTTTGCTTATTTTTACAGATTGAAATATGAGCGCTTCAATAACAAGAATGCCTATAAGGACAAAAATATAAATGGTCAATCTATTTTTCATGGTATCGTCTCGAGATATAAGCTTGGAAAGTCATCTTTTTCGATTTGAAAATATTTTGTAATAGCGTATATATCCAAAAAAGGATTATGCTCTAGGCTTTTTATATCTTCTCTATCTAAACTGATTTTATAGATTACAATGTTATTTTCAAAGGATCCACCATATTGGTAGTTGACGGTTACAAAATGTTTACAACCGATTGCGATATTTTCTAGTTCAAGATTCTTACAAAATTCATAAATATCGGTCGTAACCTTAGAAATAAGGCGAATTGTTTCTTTTTTTAAAGAGTCTATACTCCCATGTTTGGTTTTTGTTCCTTTCTCACCCGTAGTCACTTCTGACATATCAAAGTTTACGTCTAAAGTTATTCCTCCTGCCGTAGTATAAGCATTTATTTCTGAATTATTCGGAGCGGCCTTTCTAGCTATGCTCTCGACTATTTCTTCTATACTTCTATTTTTTTCCTTTGATAGGGAAACCATTTCTAGCTGAGCTTTTTCTCGTGGAGTTATCGCATATCTGCTATTATAGTTGGATCGCTCTGACCAAATCGAACCATAATTATTAGTCGCTCTTTGTTGTAACTCTGCTATATCTATGCTTGCAATTTTCTCATCGTAGTCTTCTTTGAGGTTCAGCAATTCACTAGAATATTTTTCTTGCATCTTTTGAATCTCTGACGCATGAGACCCTTGAATTTGTTCTAATGTGCCATTAAAATTTTTAATCAGCACGAATGGTAACGCTATATCGGTAATTGTTAAAGCTAAGGCAAGAAGAATAAGAGATCCAGTGATTGCATGTTTTATTATTCTATGTCTGCGACAATCAAATTTAAAAATACTCTGGCATTTTGGACATGTTATGGTTAGTTTTTGCCTTTTAAATAAAGGAACCCTAACCTTCTGGGTGCATTTTGGACAAGAAGTAACAATTTTTTCTGTTGCTATATCCCCAGACTTGCTGGTA
Source organism: Candidatus Omnitrophota bacterium (assembly GCA_043822245.1). Taxonomy (GTDB): domain Bacteria; phylum Omnitrophota; class Gorgyraeia; order Tantalellales; family Tantalellaceae; genus JBDRBY01. Next base: position 7,864 of record JBDRBY010000005.1, on the reverse strand, counting down.
TATATCATATTCTCTGCATTATTCATTGTTTAAATTATTTTTTTGTATTTTTCTCTCGCCGATTAATCTCAAACAATCGTTCGACATGCTGTCTTTAAAAATAATCACACTTTCGTCTCTACCCGGCTTCCTAAACACAAACAAATGCTCATGCATAATCAACAAGAAATCTTTTTGCTGAGCGCTCCAGTAGCGGGTAGTTGAACAATTATGCTGAACCTTAATAACATCCTCTTTTAAAATAAATCCGGCTTTCAAAAACCTTTGCATTACCGAAAAAGCCAAGGGAACATAGTGCCTGCGACTGCGAGTATCGCCAATTAAGAACAGCACAATATTTTCCGGGCTTTAATACGCGATAACATTCCCAGGCGACCTGTTCAATCTCGTAACAATCTTAACAATCACCTAAAATTTATTTTCGCAAAATCTTTTTCTGAATAATCTACATCACAGTTTTTACAGAATATTCTTTCTATACCGCCTTCTCGTTCTTTATAAACAGTCAAATCCTTATTTTCGGGACAAAGAGAAGCCTCATGAAGAATGGTTTCCTGAATAACAAAATCACTACATCCGCATTTTTTACATTTTTTAATTACTTTAACCATATCCCCTCCAAAAAATAATTACTTTTTAAAAATAGATTCTTATGGCATCCTTTCACGCAATACGATAATTGCCTCTCCCAATAAACTGGATATAATTTCTATCACGCAATATCTGTAACTGCTGTCGAATCTTGTCCTTTATATGCCTGTTCTTTGGGTGTTGCTTGGCTAACATGGGAGCAAATTTATAAATATCTGCGAGAGTAAACTCGTCTTTCCGGATCATTTCAATACACCGCATCGCATCTAAAAGCCATCCTCTCGATTCAGTCTTCTTTTCTTCACGCAAAAATAAGGTTTTCTTCCACAGAGAACATACTTTTTCTCTCGGATTGATTTCTTTGTTTTTTACCAAGTAAATCCTACCAACTTCAGGTATCCTGCCTAATAGGATATTATACCCCACCCAACCCGCTCTGCGGGCACCAGATGACAAAGGATTCCTTTTTTCAATTATTTCAGGAATAAAGAAATGTTTAGGAATAACAAAAAAATTCGAGACATTGTATGAGTAAAGATCGTAATTTAACAAAAAGAAATTCGGATTGTGAATATCTGCCAAGCGTTCTAGCATTGTCTGGTAGGCGCCATCAACTATTTTCTTGCCCACTTTATTGCTTTTACTCTTTAATTCGAAATCTTCATTGCACTTATCGCAGAAAAAATCAGCAACAGGTTCATTATTCGAATACTGATTGAGTTTGATGTTGCCACAGCTCGGACAATATCCCTCTGCTTTTACCCATCCTTCTGTCAAGACTCTCACTTTTTGGGATGAATTTTTATATTGATCCGCAAGTTTTATGTCAAATTTTAAGTTCATGTCCATTGAGCTACCTAGCGCCTGTTTTTAAAGACGTTTTCTTAATATCTTCAGCAATACTATTGGCGTAATCTGCCTCACATGCAATGAATGTTCCCCAACCATATTTTATCTCTGCCAAATGACATGCGATGTCGCGATTTTCAGCTTCAACAACAAGCGTTTTTAGTTTGTGTTTTTTATCTAATTGCCCTATAACAACGAATTTCCTCATCTTACTCTTTATGACCATAAGTATCCTTTATGGTGTATAGTCTTATTTGAGATGTCTTATTTATTTTTGCCACGTCGTTTTGTTTTCGTTTTGGCCTCTTTAAACGCTTCTATTAAGGCCCTTTCTCTTTTTAGTTCTTTTACCAATTCCTCTTCTGTAGGCAAATACAGTTTATACCGTGACGCAAAAATTTGCCTGTTATCTTTCGGCAGGGTATACCTAACAACAGCGTCTTTTTTATCTTCACACAGAATAAGACCCACTGTTGGATTATCATCCGCCTGTTTAATAGAGCGGTCGTAATAGTTTACGTACATCTGCATTTGCCAGATATCCTGATGTAGGAGTTTACCGATTTTTAAATCGATTATGACGAAACATTTGATGATGGTATTGTAAAAAACAAGGTCGACATAGAAATGGTCTCCATCAAGTGTGATTCGTTTCTGCCGAGCCACAAAGGTAAAACCCTTTCCCAGCTCAAGCAAGAATTTCGAGAGATTATCAATGAGAGCCTGTTCCAATTTGCTCTCATAAAGTTTTGAATGTGGTGATAGTCCGGTGAACTCCAACACATAGGGGTCTTTAATCATATCCCCGTAAGTTTGTATTTCCTGACCTTTTCGGGCCAATTTCATAAGCCCTTTTTTATCCTTGCTCAACGCTAGGCGCTCAAAAAGAAGAGAACCTTTTTGACGTTCAAGCTCTCTCGCAGACCAATTATTCTTGACGGATTCAATCTCGTAGAATGACCGTGCTTCCGGCTTGTCTATACGCATCAATATACGATAATGAGTCCAACTCAAAACGTGACGCAGTGCGTCACGTTTTGGATATGTCAGATAAAACGACCTTATATTACGCAGGTTTGAGGCATCAAAACCCTTACCGAAATCTTCCGACAAACGTGCGGAAAGATCCTTCAGGAGCTGTTGACCGTATTTAGCACGAGTGCTTCCTTTTTGCTCCTCCTCAACAATCTCTCGTCCGATTTGCCAGTAGGCTATAACCATTTCTGAATTTATGGTACGAGCGATATTTCCCCGAGCGGTTTCGATAATCTTTCGTATCCGATCATACACTTTCAATGATTGTGCATTATCAGTCCTAATCAGACCTTTGGCTTTTGTCTTTTTACGCCTCATATTTTAACCCCTTCTTCTTAAGGAATTTCTCTAAATGATATTGCTGAATTTTATTCGGCTTGACCTTGCCGTTAAGCCACCGACTGATAGTAGAAAAAGCAACACCCAACTCCTTTGCGAGCGTCTCCTGAGTGATCCTATTCTCAAGCCGGTAAAGTTCTAATTGTTTAAGAAGGTCATCCATAGGAATTACTCCATCTATTTAGAATCAACAAACCTCACCCTGAATGAATCCAGCGAAAGCTCATATTTTGTTGGATACTTCGGTTTTTTCGTTTCATCGGTATATTGAATAGAAACTTTTAAGATATTATTTGCCTTGTTCTTTTCAAAAAGTTCTGGAGCAACACCTAATAAACTTCTACGCTCATTGTCTGGGGCGAGAAACGGTATTGCTTTTATATAGGGAGCGTTGTTCAAAGACTCGTCATTCCCATATTTAAAATCAGGCTCGAATTTTATCTTAATATCCGTTGCGGATCTTTTTCCATAATTCTTGACCACTGCATACATATGTTGGCCTTTGTCAAAACTGAAATCAACATATACCTTAGGACGTAATGTTTCTTGAGTATTTAAATTTGTCGCTCTTAGGATGCGGTAAGTAATGAAGGCGTAAATAATGGCCACTATGAGCATTAGCCAACTTTGCACATCTAAGACCCCACTCTTAAGCCATTCTTTGATTACAGATAAATATTCCATTTTTTCCATTGTATTCCATTGCTTCCACTAAGTCAATGAAAATATTTCCCGGTTGCCGAAACACCTTTTCATCCTGATAAAGCTATATTTTCCCCATTGAAGAACACGGTTATCTAACGGAATTTTACTGACATTTACTGACATTCGCATGTCAATGATGACAACTTTACCCGGTTTTGACCCTGTTTTGAGCCATTTTAGGCCCATTTTACTGACATATTGACATTGAAATGTCAGGGTATCCTGGCCGTTTTGCCCTGAAATAAGAAATAATGCCCGTCATAACCTCAATAACTACCATATATTACGCACAAACAGCCTTTTCCAAAGCAATGATGCGAATAACAAAATTGTCCCTGACATCGTTTTTTGAAGTCAAAATCACTGACAAACTGCGCCTCACCTGACCCTCGGCCCAGGCCCGCCCGGGAAGTACCCACGATAAAAATGCGTGCGGAGAAGGGTGGCAAGGAGGCCAATCTCCACCCTCTGCCAAGGCGCATTTACTCCGTTAGAAAGCCGTCATTTCTAACAGAGTTTACCTGACAAAACCTTTGCGATGGAACAGCGTCCGAGATCATCGCTTGGGTTTCTCCGCATTATTTGACTTGTTACTCCGTTACCGCTTCCGAAACATCCATAGCAAGGGAAGACTGCACGCTGAAACGTTTCGTAAGTTTGTCTATTTCTTCCTCGATATCGAAGCTCCGCACCCAGCTCTCCTTGCGCTCGATATCCTTTTCGATATCCGCCACCGTTGGCTTGCTTCTATCGGCCATGGCTCTGTCTTTGGCTTCATGAAATATGTCATACGGTTCGCTTCCAAGCGCCGGACTGAAGGATGGATATTCCTCAAGACGTCTTCGTGCGGTTTCCGGATGGCCGTATATGGCAATAGCCATAGCGTAAAGCCTGCCTTTTTCACTCCAGAGCTCAAGCTCCGCCTTCGAACGCTTACTGTTAAGCACTCTGCGTTCTGCCACGATATTGCGTGATTCTTCTTCATGCAGGGCTGTCAGCGTTTCAGAAAGCTTTGTCTTTAACTTCTCGATAGTTTCGTCAACGATCTCGAGATTTATCTTGGTCTCATCGAAGCGCTTGTCCGCTTGTTTTACCGCATCCGGGTTTATTTTCTCATCGCATATTGCCCGGCTTCTGATTTCTTTTACTTTTTCCTTTGCCTCGTCGTGCTCCTTCCGATATTGCCTTTGCTTTTTCTCAAGTGCCACGATTTGTTCGACAATCTCATCCGGTGTGCTTTTCTTATTCAGAATATTCAAAAAATTTAGTTTCATGATTTTTTATCTCCTTTCGGTTTTGTTAGGCGCTGTGATAGATAACGCTTCTTCCAGGCTACAACCATTCGATTCCTGATAACTTCTGGCACGTTCGATATGCTCTAACTGCTCGGCAATTAAAGCGCTGTCGGAATCTACTTTTTTATCCGGAGCTGTTCGACTTAATGCCTCGGTTAACGAGCATTCGAATTTATCCCTGTACTCATAGGCCCGCTTGAGATGTTCAAGCCGGATATCGCCGGTAGAGGCTATGCCCGGATGTTTCTTCGCTGTCGCCTGTAACGCTTCAGTAAGCGTGCATTTATTCCGCTTCATGTAGATATTGGCGTCGATTAAATGCACGAGTTGTTTTTCTTCCTCCGAGCCCGGGACATAACGCTTGATCATCTGACTGATCGTATTCAATACATGTAATTGGTTCATTACATGTAATTGGTTCATTTTTACTTTCCTCCTGTTTTGGTTTTTCATTACTGTGAAATTACCCATGGCTTTTTATCTACACCCTCATAGAATCACCTCCACCTGTGATGACCGTGAACGTTGTGAACGTAAATTCCTGTCTTTTCTAATTACCTCTTTTTGCGTAGTTTCTTGACCTTTTACCCTTATTTTTCTAAACCTTAAAAAGCAGGAAATTACGTTCAAGATCTTCACAATCTTCATAACTTGTTATGGCTTCATGCATTAACCCATGAACGTGGCTGTGACCATGGAAGGCTGATATTCACAACGTTCACTCGAATTAGTCCGGCTTATCTTCACAACGTTCACAGACGTTCACACCTTCGTTCACACTTTTTTCAAAAAGCGTATCACCTTTATTCTTGCGTAAAATAAATAGCTTCCGGCCCGTTCCGGATTCCCGCTTTTTGCTACGTACAATATCGATCCCTATGCCACGCATAACAGGCGCTATCCTCATAAGCTCCGATGATAGAGCCTTGGGATTATCGGGAATGCGTTTATCGAACCCGGGCTCCGGCTTAATATACTCAAGCAGGGTAGTGGCTGAACAGCACCACTGTCCGCCGTTGGATTCCACAAGATAGGCTAACTTCTGGGTAATAGGGTTTTCTTCGGCAGTATCTTCCCATTTATACTCAACCGACTCCTGATACTTTTTGAAAAACTCATCCTGTGAATATCCCAGTGTCTGGGAAAGAGCCGCGCCCCATCTGGCAAAGTCTGACATTCTAAGGATATTAATGGGGACGTCACCTATTTATTTAAACAAAAAGAAAGGTAGACGATTACGTAATTAGAACAATGCTGTCCGGGGAAAATCAATAAAATGATGAAAGAATAAAGGGATCCAAGAACTTGTGCTATATTTGAATCTTCGCAAACCCAATAAACACAAGGAGGATCCCCTTATGGCGTTGAGGATTATACCACAGTTTTTAACAATCTACTTTCTTTTATTCCGAGATATTATTTTGAACGTATCGTAAATGATTGCGTCTTTAAATGGGTGACGTCCCTATTTAAAACATTTGCGCTTCTTCCACCTATAATTAATTTTTCATCCCGGCAATCACTCGAGGACAAGTTTTGGCCCAATGTGCAATATTTTCCGGCATTAATTCGAGATTGTTATAGACAAACCCTTCAAGCACTTCAGGATTGAGACATTCCACATTCTTGGCACCTACATTCTCATAATATCCATTGGCCTGAAAAAGTATCACATGCTCTTTTATGCCGCTCCACTTTGAAACATCCAGACGAGTCCTCCCTGTTTTGACTTGAACTATCGCCCGATGATGATATTTCTTGTGAATCAAGTAGAACTCATAGTTCATCGTATCAGCTTTGCGAGAATTAGGAACGACGATCCATCCCTTTGTCTGCAAATAAATAAAAACGACATCTTCCGCTTGCTCTGAATCTAAGAATGTAAAAATATTCTTAAATTCCTTCGCGTCCACTTCGTAATCCGCAACACCCGACAATCTGTTCCACAAATAATAAGAATACTTTTCGGCGATCGGATCCTTTATTCCCTGTATCGTTCGGGATGGCCTGAAACAAGCAATAACTTTTCCCGGCACATCACAAACCGATTCAACCCTGATTATTTTGCACCGAACCACGTTAGTAATGTCAGCATCCTGCGCCTCATGATTTGTGTAGTACTCCCATCCCGAAAGAACTTTCGCAAGGTAATAGCACCCTTTAGTATCTCTCGTCCAAATAAGATCATTCGGGCTGATCTTGTTTTTAAGAAATCGCACGCGAGATAACTGGTCAGCTCCATGGATCTTCTTTGCTTCTTTTTCATAAGCATCCCATGATACTCCGCTGATTTGGCTCTTCGTTTGCCATCCAAGTCCCAGCACCTGTTTCTTAAGACAATAGGCAAATGAAGCATCCGGGTTTGCTTTACCGCCTTTCGGACGAATATGAATTCTATATACACTCATCGCTGAAGCCCTTTACCGAATATACTTGGCCATCTCTTCAAACTTCTCGAGTAGCTTATTTGCCAAATCAGTCTTTTTGATTAGAAACGGAGCCCATCGCCCCTGAGAATCAGGTGATAAATGATTCTGAACCCGCAAACTCTCACCTCGCTTGCTTTTAACCACAGTTCCTTTTGCGACCTCAAGGCTTGGCACCAGCAATACATTCTCATCAATTTCCAGCTTCTGTGGATTGAAATATGCGCCGACTACAAAATATGAATGGTGCGGAGTGAAGGTTTTTTTATTAATATCCATCAAAAAGAAACCAACCTTGGCTACGTTAAAACGTCCTTTGATCTGCAAAAATATCGGCTGAAACATCCCCGCCTTGGTCACAACCAAATCCACACCCTGAGTATCCGTGACCGGACGATAGACGCTTAAGAGCCCCTGCCCCTGCAGAACGATCAATTCCTTAATCCGCTCCTCAACGATATCACCCTTGGCTTGCGATGACAGCCCTGATATATCCAGAAGCGTTTCTGCCTCTTTCAAAGGCGTTTCCTGCGACTTGTCCTTGAATGATAGCCCATACTTCGATCCGTCTTTTTCGAGAATAATCTCATCCCCAACCCGGGCGTTATTCGCTTTATACCAACG
>JBDRBY010000004.1:0-44844 GCA_043822245.1 Candidatus Omnitrophota bacterium | reverse complement strand
AAATGGTAATGCCGGGAGATAATGTGACTTTGGAAGTAGAGCTTATAACACCGGTAGCATTGGAGAAGGAATTGAGATTTGCGATAAGAGAAGGCGGACACACGGTGGGAGCGGGAGTAATATCGGAGATAATTGAATAGTGAATAGTTGATAGTGAATAGTGAATGTGGGGGCTATTCGCTGATAGCGAGGATGAAATGGCAAAAAGCATAAAAGCAGCTAGAATAAGGTTACGGTTAAAGTCGTTTGATCACAAGCTTCTCGATGTTTCGATGGCTGAGATTGTTGAAACAGTAAAAAAGACAGGAGCGCAGGTAGTAGGGCCTATACCGTTACCTACAAAGCGAGAACTTTATACTGTTTTGAGATCACCGCATGTTGACAAAAAGTCTCGGGAACAATTTGAGATAAAGACTCACAAAAGGGTGTTGGATATTGTAGATTCGACCGCGAAGACAATTGACTCTCTCCGTAAGTTAGATCTTCCCGCAGGCGTGGATGTGGAAATAAAGTAGTAGGAATTTGAGGATAGAAGGTAGGTGTCTGGATTCTAAGCTCTAGCCTTTAACTTCTAATAAATAACGAGGATGCGATGATACCAGGAATTTTAGGAAAAAAGATAGGAATGACGCAGGTTTTTGGACAGGATGGGACCAGAATTTCTGTTACAGTGATTGAGGTTGGCCCATGTCAAGTTCAAAGAGTAAAAACAGTTGCGAGTGATGGATATAACTCTTTGCAGCTGGGATATGGTGATACGAAAGAAAATCGGGTAAAGAAACCTCAAAGGAGTTATCTCAACGCGAAAAAATTAATGCCGAAAAAATTTGTACGCGAAATAAGATGTTCCGAAACACCAGAGGCAAACGAGGGTGAGAAAATAACAAACAGTATTTTTCAGATAGGAGATTTTTTGGATATTACCGGCACATCAAAAGGAAAGGGTTTTCAGGGCGGGATGAAACGATGCGGGTGGTCTGGTGGGCAAGAAACACACGGGTCGATGTCTCACAGAGCTCCAGGTTCGATAGGAGCCAGCTCTTTTCCCTCAAGGGTTGTCAAGGGCCATGGGATGCCGGGGCGTATGGGTGGTAAAAAGACTACGGTACAAAATTTAGCAATAGTTGATATTAATTCGGATAATAACACAATCGCGGTAAGGGGCGCTATTCCGGGCGCAAGTGGCACATATCTCATTGTCAAATATGCGAAAAAGAAGATACTTACTCCTCGTAAAAACTCGGATAGCCAGATAAAGAGGGAAAATGAAACAGCTTAACACACGATTATCAATATATGATCTTAATGGCAAAGCGGTTGATACTATTCAATTGGACGAGAAATTGTTTGATGGACATATCAATAGAACGCTTTTATATGAGGCTAACAAGATGTATGAGGCGAATATTCGCGGTCCGGTTGCTTCCTCAAAAACCAGATCTGAGGTTTCGGGAGGCGGAGTAAAGCCCTGGAGGCAAAAGGGAACAGGCCGTGCTCGAGTAGGGTCTTCAAGAAATCCCGTGTGGAGGCATGGTGGAGTGGCTTTTGGGCCAAGACCACGGGATTTTAGTTATTCTATGACTAAAAAGTCTATCAAAGGAGCTCTTCTTTCAGGTTTGAACGCGCGGTTATTAGAGGAGTTGATTAAACCGGTAGTAAAAATAGAGATGGATGCGATCAAAACAAAAAAAGCTGAAGAAATTCTTGATAAGTTAAAAGTGAAAGGCAAGATTTTACTTGTTGTGGATACGATGAACCTGAATACAAGATGTTCATTCCAGAACATAAAAAACATAAGCCTTATGGAAGGTAGAAACATAAATGTGAGAGATGTTTTATTAAATGAATGGCTTGTGATTGAAAAAGAAGCGCTTGAGAAGTTGTCGGATAGGGTGAGGTAATTTGGAGTTCAGGGGTTGGCATTTTTGATGGAGGAACGGATGTAATGAAAAACTCGCATGACGTTATAAAAAATATGATACGAACAGAAAAGGGAACAAATTTACTGATTGATAATAAATATCTCTTTCGTGTTGATAAAAGAGCCAATAAAACAGATATACAAAAGGCAGTAGAGGATATTTACAAAGTGCGTGTGGATGCGGTTCACGTGATGAATGTACGAGGTAAAAAGAAAAGAGTACGGGTCAGAGAAGGCATGACATCTTCTTGGAAAAAAGCTATAGTAACATTGAAACACGATTCTAAAATAGAGGTAACTTAATATGGGAATAAGAAAATTTAGACCTGTGACACCCGGGACCAGATGGGCTGAGGTTTCAGACTTCAGTGAGATTACAAAGAAAAAACCCGAAAAGTCTTTAACCAGGGTGCTTCATAAAACAGGTGGAAGAAATAATCTGGGGCGATTGACTTCAAGAGGCATAGGTGGGGGGCACAAACGGCGGTATCGTTTGATTGATTTTAAGTATAGCAAAAAAGGCCTTTTAGGCAGAGTTGAAGCGATAGAGTATGATCCTAACCGTTCAGCTAGGATAGTGCTTATAAGCTACGAAAACGGGGAGAAGATATATGCTATTGCTCCAATGGGTCTTGTTGTAGGCAAGACAGTTGAGTGCGACCAGCTGGCGAAAATTGAGATTGGAAATTCTATGCCGCTCAAAAATGTTCCGGTAGGCTCTGAAGTTTATTGCGTAGAGATGAAACCGGGTGGTGGAGCAAAACTAGCCAGATCCGCGGGTAATTGTGCTATCGTTGATGCAAAAGACGAGAAAAATATACATTTGCGCTTGCCGAGTGGAGAAGTTAGGCTGGTAAGTGAGGATTGTTATGCTTCGATAGGAAAAGTCGGAAATTTAGATCATGAAAAGATATCTTTAGGAAAAGCTGGGAAATCAAGACATTTAGGCAGAGTTCCTTTGAGCAGGGCTGTTGTGAAAAATCCGGTTGATCATCCTATGGGTGGTGGAGAAGGCAAGTCTTCAGGCGGCCGGCATCCTGTAAGTCCATGGGGTCAGCAGTGTAAGGGGTTGAAGACCCGAAAAAAGAAGAAAGCGTCGAGTTCTAGGATAATAAAACGAAGAAATAAGAAGTAAATGAAAAATAGTCCGGCTGTGTAGGACATTAATTCGACTGATGGGTTCAGAACGATAAAGGAAAAATTGAAAAAGATGTAGAGACGCGATTTATCGCGTCTCTAACGATAGTCCGGCCGTGTAGAATGTTGGGGTAAATCTTGCAAGCAACGTTTACCCCAAACGTTCCGGACATTAATTCGACTAATGGTTTCAGAACGATACTCGTTCTGAAACCAAAGTCTCATTAAGGAGAAAAAGATGTCACGATCGACTAAGAAAGGCCCTTTTGTTGATGAGAATTTGAGGGAAAAGGTAAACAGATTGGTAGAGAGCGGCAGTAAGAGGCCTATAAAAACTTGGTCACGCCGGTCAGTTGTTCTGCCGGATTTTGTGGGACTCACTATATCCGTGCATAATGGGAAGGCTTTTTATCCGATATTCATAACTGAAAATATGGTTGGACATAAATTGGGAGAATTCGCGGCTACAAGAATATTTCGAAGTCATGGTACGGCGACAAAAACTTCGTTAGAAAAAACATAAGAGAGGATACTCAAAATGCTTGCTATAGCAGAGGCGAAATATATAAAAGCTCCGGCTAGTAAAACCCGGCTTGTTCTCAGGTTGATAAAGGGGAAAACAGTTGAAGAGGCGAACTCTATTTTAAATAGTGTGAATAAAAGCGCGTGTTTGTATATAAAAAAGGTGTTAAATTCCGCGTTTTCTAATGCGAATTTTAACAGGCAGGATAAACTGCTTGCTAAAGACGTTATTATTTCACAAATAAAGGCGGATGAAGGGCCGATGTTTAAAAGATTCAGAGCGGCTACAATGGGGCGTGCCGCGGCCATAAGGCATCGAACAGTACATATATCCGTGGAATTGGAGAGGAAATAAATTATGGGACAAAAGGTTAATCCAATAAGTTTTCGTGTCGGGACAGTGCGTGACTGGTACAGCCGATGGTATGCCGCGAAAGAAGATTTTCCGGAAAAATTATTGCAAGATTTTAAGATACGAAAATTGATAGAAAAAGAAATGACTATGGCGCATGTTTCGCATGTGGACATCGAAAGGGCAAGGGGCAGGGTTCGTGTTATGATTTTTTCCGGTCGGCCGGGTATGGTTATAGGCCGCAAGGGCGCGCAGATTGAACAACTTAAAGATAATGTTCAGAAGATTATTGGAGATCAAGTTAAACTTTATATTGATATTAAGGAAGTAGCTAATCCATCATTGGACGCGAAGATAGTCGCGGATAACATAGCGTTTCAGTTGCTCAAAAGAGTGGCTTTTCGGCGGGCTATGAAAAAGACGATTCAGGCGCATAAAGACGCGGGTGGCCAGGGGATTAAAGTTAAATGTTCCGGCCGTTTGGGAGGCGCTGAAATTGCCAGATCAGAAGGATACAAATGGGGGAAAATTCCTTTGCAGACAATACGCGCCGACATAGATTATGGTTTTTCTGAGGCAAAGACTACGTATGGAATTATCGGCGTGAAAGTGTGGATATATAGAGGTGAGAAATTTGGTTCTGGAGTTTTAGCTAAAAACGAAGAAAAAAAGGAAAAACCATAGGGCAAAGGCATGCCTTTGCCGAAATTAATATAGGAGACTGATCAATCATGGCATTGATGCCCAAGAGAGTAAAATTTAGAAAACAGCAAAGAGGACGGCGAAAAGGTAAAAGTTATCTTGGTAGTACCTTGAATTTTGGCGAATTTGGATTGAAGGCGACGGAAACAGCCTGGTTGACAGATAGACAAATTGAAGCGGCAAGGGTAGCTCTTATGAGAGAAACCGGCAGAGCGGGCAAATTGTGGATTCGGATTTTTCCTGACAAACCGGTAACAAAAAAACCCGCTGAGACGCGTATGGGTAAAGGAAAAGGGTCTCCTGAAGGCTGGGTTTCGGTAGTTAAAAAAGGAAGAATTTTGTTCGAAATGGAAGGTGTCCCGCGTGATATGGCAAGGGAAGCTTTTCGTTTATCCGCGCATAAACTTCCGTTGAGAACAAAATTTATATCAAGAGGAGGATAACCCTTGAAGGCAAAAGAGATACACAATATGACACCGGTTGAGATAAACCAGAAGCTGTTGGATTTTAAAGAACAACAGTTTAATATAAGAGCTGAAGCTACAAGCGGGAAGGTGCAAAGACCATCTAGAATTAAATTTTTGAGGCGCGATATAGCTAGATGCTATACGATATTAAATGAGAAGGAAGCTAAAAATGGTGAAAAATAATAAGCTCAAGAAAAAGGCTATAGTTGGTGTGGTCATAAGCGATAAAATGGATAAAAGTGTTACAATAGGGTGGGAGACGAGAAAACGGCATCCCATCTACAAGAAATTTGTGAAGCAGAATAACAAACTTAAAGCGCATGATGAAAAAAATGCGGCAAAAATGGGAGATTTGGTTAGAGTGATAGAGACAAGGCCGATTTCTAAAGATAAAAATTGGAAAGTTGTTGAAATTATTGAAAAACATAAGCAACTATAAATTGTTGTCCGTGCTTTATAAGCAAAGACGAATGACGAGTGGCGAGCAACGAGCGACGAAAAAGGGTGGGTAACAATGATTATAATGAGAAGTATATTGGATGTCGCGGATAACAGTGGAGCCAAAAAAGCCTCAATGATTGGTGTTATAGGCAGGTCGGGGAAAAGCAGCGCGGAGATTGGTGACATAATTACTTGTAATATAAAAGAGTCTACCCCAGGCGCGGAAGTGAAAAAAGGAGAGGTTGTTCGTGCTGTGGTTGTGCGTACAGCATATCCGATATTGCGCAAAGATGGAACTGTTCTCAGGTTTGATAACAATGCTGTTGTCATAATAGATAAAGACGGCAACCCGCGTGGTACACGCGTTTTTGGACCGGTGGCAAGAGAGCTTCGTAAAAAGAAATTTATGAAGATAGTATCATTGGCACCGGAAGTGATATAGTCGGTGATAAACGTTAAACGGAGAAGAGATGTTTCATATAAAAAAAAGTGACACAGTGAAAATTCTTGCGGGAAAAGATAGCGGGAAAACGGGCAAAGTGCTTAAGGTTTATCCGATAAAACAGAGGGCCATTGTTCAGGGGGCAAATTTTACAAAAAAACATGCCAAACGCACGCGCCAGGATGAACAGGGAGGGATCGTAAAGCGGGAAGCGTCCATTCATGTTTCAAATTTGGTTGTTGTATGTAAAGGATGTAATCGTCCAGTACGTATTGGTAGAAATATTTTGAATGATGGCAGTAAGGTTAGATATTGTAAAAAGTGTAAAGAAGTAATTTAGTGAATAGTGGATAGTAGGTGTGTGTGGGGGGTAGAGGCGGATTTTTCTAACAACGAGGGGAATATGGCAAGATTAAAAGAGAAGTATCAGGAAGAAATAATCCCGGCTTTAATGAAAAAGTTTGGGTATGGAAACAAAATGGATGTGCCGCGATTAAAAAAAATTGTGGTAAACGTTGGAATGGGTGAAATGGCGAATCAGAAAGATCTTATTGATCCTCTTCGGGAGGAGATCGCTCTTTTAACCGGACAGCGTCCAGCCTTGACTAAATCAAAAAAATCTATTTCAAATTTCAAAATTCGAGCGGGCGCTCCTGTTGGATACAAGGTTACCTTACGGAAAGTTCGTATGTACGAGTTTTTGGATAGATTAGTTAATTTTGTTATCCCGAGAATCCGGGATTTCAGAGGGGTTTCGAGAGCCGCTTTTGATAAAAATGGGAACTATACTTTGGGAATCAAAGAGCAGACAATTTTTCCTGAATTAGAACTTGATAAAGTTAAAGTGACCCATGGTATGGATATTTGTTTTGTTATGAGTAGCAACAAAAAAGAACAGAGCATGAGTCTTTTGGAAAAGTTTGGCATGCCGTTTGAGAAACAGAAGACCGAATGACAGAGAAACAGAAGATAGAAGACAGATGATATCTGCGCGTAAAGAGGAGTATATGGCGAAAAAGGCACTTATAGAAAAAGCAAAAAGAGAACCGAAGTTTAGTACAAGAGTGATTACCAGGTGTCAAATTTGCGGTAGAAAAAGGGGTTATCTGAAGAGGTTTAAGTTATGCCGCATCTGTTTTAGAGAAATAGCGTCACGTGGTGAAATACCTGGAGTACGTAAAGCAAGCTGGTGATTCGTCTCGTCTATTGTCTCTCGTAAACGAACGACGGGCGACAAGCGACGAACGACGAAAGACAAGCGACTACTAAAAAGGAGATATGCATGAGTGTTACGGATTTAATTGCTGATCAACTTACCGTCATAAGAAATGCCATAAACGCGGGCAAAAGAACTGTAATTATCAAACGGTCAAATACTCTTGAAGGAATTATTGAGATTATAAAAAAGGAAGGGTTTATTGAAAACTACAAGATTGTGGAAGATAATAAGCAGGGGAAAATTAAGGTTTATTTGAAATATCGTGATAATGTATGTGTTATCAGCAAACTCGAACGTGTTTCAAAACCGGGGCGAAGAGAATATGTCCCGGTCGAAGAAGTTAAAAGTGTAAAGGGAGGAGTTGGTTTGTCAATTCTTTCTACAAGTAAAGGATTATTAACTGACACGGACGCGGCTAAACAAGGCATAGGCGGAGAGTTGATATGCCGGCTGTGGTAATAAAAGGTGTATGGCAAAGGCAGGCCTTTGTCGATGCTAACAAATTCTAACATAGGAGATACGAATGTCAAGAGTTGGAGGAAGGCCGATAAAGATACCGAGTGGTATAAAGGTAGGGATGGCCGAAAATAAGTTAGTGATAGAAGGAAAAGGCAAAACTCAAGAGTACGTGCTTTTCTCCGGAGTTACCGCGGAAGTGAAAGATAATACTATTATCCTTGGTAGGCCTTCTGATTCTAGAAAGCATAAAGCGTTGCATGGAACGGTTAGAAGCCTTATTCAGAACATTATCATTGGCCTTGATAAGGGGTTTCAAAAAAAACTTTTGATTCAAGGTGTAGGATACAAAGCGCGGCTTAAAGGAAAGGCGTTGGTTTTGGATATTGGTTTTTCGCACAGTATTACTTTTAATTCGCCGCAAGGTATTACAATCGAACTTCCGAGCGCGGTAGAGATTGTTGTAAAGGGTATTGATAAGCAGAAGGTAGGAGAAGCCGCGGCCGAAATAAGAAATTATTATCCTCCCGAACCATACAAAGGGAAAGGTATCAGGTACGAAGGTGAATACGTGAGGCAAAAACAAGGCAAGAGTGTGGCGTAAAAATTTGAAATTTGAAATTTAAAACGTAAAATTGCAATTCAAAACAAAATAAAGGAATATAGAGATGGATAAGAAAAAAAGGCGAGAAAGACGTAGAAAGACAGTAAGAAAAAAGGTGTTTGGCACAATAGGCAGGCCGCGTATGTGTGTACACAAGAGCAATAAGAACATCGTTGTTCAGATAATAGATGATACGGAGGGAAAGACTTTATGCGGCGTGTCCACCATATCAGTTGATTTGGAAAAAGATAAGACTCAAAAAACTCGGGCAAACATAGAATATGCTAAAATTTTAGGCGCGGAAGTTGCTAAAAAAGCTGTGGGAAAAGGCGTAACAAAGGTAGTCTTTGACAGGGCAGGTTATAAGTACCATGGGGTAGTGAGGGCGGTAGCAGACGCGGCTCGGGAGAATGGTTTGGAATTCTAATCAAAAGCAACAAGCAACGAGCGACAAGCGACGAACAAGGAGGATAGATGTCAACTGAGGCAAAAGATAAAGTGCGTGTGGGCGCGGTCAAAGAAGAGACGGCGGGTCAGTTTATAGAACGTGTCGTGAAAATAAGCAGGGTTTCCAAAGTGGTAAAAGGCGGTAAGAATTTTTCTTTTAACGCGTTGGTTGTGGTAGGAAATACGAATGGCAGTGCAGGTATAGGGTTTGGAAAATCAAATGAGGTTGTGGAAGCCATAAAAAAAGGGGTTTTGCAGGCGAAGAAGAGTTTTGTCAGTGTTAATGTATTGAACGCGTCTATCCCGCATGAAGTTGTCGGACGGTTCAAGGCTTCCAGAGTACTTTTAAAACCCGCGAGTGTCGGAACCGGTGTTATTGCCGGTGGCCCGGTTAGGGCTTTGTGTGACGCGATCGGGATTAAGAACATACTCACAAAAAGTTTGGGATCAAGGAACGCGATAAATGTTGTAAAAGCGGCAATGAATGGATTTGAACAATTGCGATTGAATAGGCAAAAGGATTAAGGGGAAATAAAATGGTTTTAAAAATTGAAAATATTGGGCGACCGAATAAAATAAAGAAAAAAGGAAAACGTAAAGGTCGTGGTATTGGTTCGGGCAAAGGCAAAACAAGCGGTAAGGGGCATAAAGGCGCGAAGGCAAGGTCAGGAGGAGGCACGTACACTCCGGGTTTTGAAGGCGGACAGATGCCGCTTGTCCGGAGGGTTCCTAAAAGAGGATTTACGAATAAGTTTAAAAAAGTAGTTAGTATTGTCAATATAGATACTTTGCAGAGAAACCCCGCGATAGAGTCAGGTACCGTGGTTGATAAGGCTTTTTTAGTTTCTAAGCGAATACTGAAAGATAAGAAGAGTCCTTTAAAAGTTCTTGGAAAAGGAAGGCTAGAAAAGTCTATAACGGTAAAGGCGAACGCTTTTTCAGCCAGTGCGCGTAAAAGAATAGAAGAAGCCGGTGGAAAAACAGAAATAGTATAAACACGATGTTAGAATCTTTTTCAAATATCTTTAAAATACCGGATTTAAAAAAGAAGCTGATGTTTACGATTGGCTTGATAGCGGTTTATAGGATAGGCGCGTTTGTGCCTACTCCAGGCATAGACGGTATAAAATTAGCTCAATTCTTTGACAATATAGCTAAAACTCAGGGCGGGACGTTGTTTGGCATAATGAATATGTTTTCCGGAGGCGCGATGCAGCGCTTAACCATATTCGCGTTAGGGATTATGCCGTATATTTCCGCTTCTATTATCTTACAGCTCTTGACTACGGTAGTGCCTTCCTTAGAGAGACTTGCCAGACAGGGAGACGAGGGCCGTAAAGCGATAACGCAGTATACTCGGTATGGAACCATTGTTCTTTCTGTTGTGCAATCATTTTTTATCGCTCTATGGCTTGAAAATCCCGCTCATTTTCAGGGGATGCAGATAGTTCAATCCGCGGGGTGGGGATTTAGGTTTTTAACGGTTATTACTCTTACAACCGGTACAGCTTTTATAATGTGGCTGGGGGAACAGATACAAGAGAAAGGTATTGGAAATGGAATTTCTCTTATAATTACCGCGGGTATTCTTTCGAGACTGCCGGCGGCGATTATTCAGCTTGTTTCCTTAGCTACACCCGGTACAGAAGGCGCGGCGCAGATAGATCCCTTTAAACTGGTTTTTCTAGCGTTTATGTTTATCGCGGTTGTTGTCGCGGTAGTTCTCATTACGCAAGGACAAAGAAAAATTCCGGTTCAATACGCTAAAAGAGTTGTAGGAAGAAGAGTATACGGCGGACAAAGTACCTATATTCCGCTTAGGGTTAACCAAGGCGGTGTAATACCTATAATATTCGCTCAATCGATAATATTATTTCCAGCGACTATAGCGGGATTTATGCCAAATAAAGTTTTGCAGGGAGTAGCAAGTTCGCTTATGATGGGCCGTCCTTTTTACTATGTAGTGTATTCATTTCTGATATTGTTTTTCTGCTATTTTTACGCGGCAATAACATTCAACCCTGTTGATATGGCAAATAACATGAAACGTTTCGGCGGGTTTGTGCCGGGAATAAGGCCTGGAAAACAAACAGCGGAATATTTAGATTTTATAATGACGCGCATAACTTTACCTGGTGCCGCGTTTTTGACAATTATAGCAATTTTGCCAAGTGTTATAAACAGCCAGATAGGCATTCCGTTTCTTGTTGCCAGTTTTTTTGGAGGCACAGGCCTCTTGATTGTTGTGGGAGTTATGCTGGACACTATGAGGCAAATAGAGTCTCATATGCTTATGCGGCATTATGAAGGGTTTATGAAAAAGGGAAGGGTAAAAGGCAGGTTAACGTAGTGTGGTTTTAGGACGCGGGTTTTACAGAAGGGTGTTATGCGATTGAAGAAAGCGGTCAATATTGTTTTACTTGGCCCGCCGGGCGCGGGAAAAGGTACTCAAGCGATTTTTCTTATTAAGGAATATAATCTTGTGCATATTTCTACAGGGGATATGTTAAGGGACGCGGCGAAACAAGAAAGCGAGTTGGGGAAAGAAATACAAATGTATATGCAAAAAGGGGAATTGGTTCCGGATCGGATAGTTACACAAAGCGTGATTAAGCGTATGGCAGAGCCGGATGCTTTAAAAGGGGTTGTTCTTGACGGGTATCCTCGCACTAAAGCGCAGGCGGAGTCTCTGGATAGTTCTTTAGAACAGGAAAACAAAACATTAGATATGGTGTTGTATCTTAAGACAAAAGAAGAAACCGTGGTAAAGAGGCTTTCCGGCAGAAGGGTTTGCCCAAAATGTGGATACAATTACCACATTGTGAATATACCTCCAAAAAAAGACGGGCTTTGTGATTTTTGTAATGTTGAGCTTGTTCAAAGAAAAGATGATAAACAGGAAACAGTAAAAAATCGGTTACGCGTATATGACGAAGAAATAAAGGAGTTAATCCGGTATTACAGCAAAAAGAAATTATTGCGTGAATTTAGCGGAGATCTTAGCGCTAAAGAGCTCTTTGAAGAAATAGACGCCGTTTTTTGTGGGGAAGGATTGATTAATGACAATCCTGACTGACGAAGTGGATGTTCGAAAAATTAAAAACTGCGCGGAAGTAATAAAAGCGGTTTTCTTTCAAATAGAAAAGATTTTGAAAGAAGGGATTTCTACCGCTGAATTGGATGAATGCGCGGAGATGATTATTCGTAAATGCGGTGCCCAAGCCGCGTTCAAAGGATATAGAGGGTATCCCGCGGTTATTTGCGCTTCTGTAAATGAAGTTGTAGTTCACGGTGTTCCGTCTTCAGATGTTGTGTTAGCGGACGGTGACATTATTGGCATAGATGTTGGGGTTAAAAAGAATGGATATTTTACAGACGCGGCAAGGACTTTTATGATAGGCCTTGCCTCAAAAGAAGCGAAACGCCTTGTTGGTACGGTAAGGGAAAGCCTTGGTAAAGGTTTGGAACAAGCCATAGCTGGAAATAGGGTAACAGATATTTCAAATGCCATACAAGCAGTTGCCAAAAGAGAAGGGTTTAAAGAGGTTAGACAGTTTGTAGGGCATGGCGTGGGAATACAGCTTCATGAGTCACCAGAAGTGCCGAATTGGGGAGAAAAAGGCAAAGGGCCTTTACTCAAGGAGGGGTTGGTTTTGGCGGTTGAGCCGATGTTTAACGCTGGAACCAGAGATGTTGAGGTTTTGTCGGATGGATGGACAGCTGTAACCAAAGATGGAAAATTATCCGCGCATTTTGAAGAGACTATTATTGTTGGGCGGGAAAAAGCGGAGATAATAACATGAGTCCAAAAGAAGAAGCGATTGTTACTATTGGCGAAATAGCTGAATGCCTGCCGAATGCCATGTTTAGGGTTCGGTTGGAAAATGGCCATGTTGTTTTAGCCCATGTGTCCGGTAAAATGAGAATGTACTTTATACGGATTGTACCAGGAGATAAAGTGACCATAGAATTATCGCCTTATGATTTAAATAGAGGCAGAATCACAAAAAGGGAGAAATAGTTGTGAAGGTAAGGCCAAGTGTGAGAAAATTTTGTTCAAATTGTAAGGTTGTAAAAAGAAAAGGTGTTGTAAGGGTGATCTGCAAAGATCCGAAACATAAGCAACGGCAGGGTTAGTGTTGAGTGTTGGGATTTGTGATTTGAAATTTGTCGTCCGGCCGTGTAAAATGTTGGTGTAAATTTTGCAAGCAAAATTTCCCCCAAACGGCTCGGACTTTAATTCGACTAAATGGTTTCGGAACGATAAACGAAAAATTGAAAAAGACGTAGAGACGCGATTTATCGCGTCTCTGCCGATGGTCCGGCTGTGTAAAATGTTGGTGTAAATTTTGCAAGCAAAATTTCCCCCAAACGGCTCGGACTTTAATTCGACTAAATGGTTTCAGAGCGATATCTCGCTCTGAAACCAAAGTCTCATTAAGGAGAATGAATATGCCTAGGATTGTGGGGATTGATATACCAAAAGAAAAAAGAATAGAGATCGCGTTGACTTATGTTTTTGGGATAGGTAAAACACGCTCGAACAAGATACTAAAGGAAGCCGGTATTTCCCCAGATAAACGGGCGAAAGAGCTCAATGATCAGGAAATTACGGCTATTACGCGTATTATTCAAGAAAAATTTCAAGTTGAGGGTGATCTTCGTAGATTGCAGATGTCCAATATCAAAAGACTGATGAGTATAAATACTTATAGAGGCCAGCGGCATAAAAAGAATTTACCAACTCGCGGACAGAGAACGAAAACAAACGCCAGAACGAGAAAGGGCCCGAAGAAAACTATTGGCGCTTTTAAAGATAAGGCCGTAAGAAAAGTAGTGAAGGCGTGACGCGTAGTGCGTGGTAAGGGATGAGTTATACATCAGGCGTCACGCGAAAAAGAGAGGAAAAACGTGCAGAAGAAAGTAAAAACGAAGAAGAAAAAGGTATTAAGGAGAATAGCTAACGGAAAAGTTTTTGTACACGCAACCTTTAATAATACCATCATAACCGTGGCAGATACAAATGGTAAAGTTTTATGTTGGAGCTCTCCGGGGATAGTAGGATTTAAAGGGTCTAGGAAATCAACCCCTTTCGCGGCTAATATCGCGGCGAAAGACGCGGTTAAAAAAGCCAAGGTTTTTGGACTAAAGGACGTTGAAATTTTTCTTAACGGTCCGGGAGCAGGCAAAGAAAGCGTGGTACGCAGTATCCGGTCAGAAGGGCTGAACGTTAGGACGATAATGGATCTAACTCCGACTCCTCATAACGGATGCAGACCTAAAAAGAGGAGAAGGGTATAAAATAAATGAAAAATTGTAAATGTGAAATGAAAGGTTATAATCCAAAATTCAGATTACGAGCAGTCTCAAGTGATGGCCGCGGTAATGATTTTAAATTATAATTCTACTTTTTCCATTTTTGATTTTACATTTTTAACATGGGAGAGATGTATGGCCAGATACACAGAAGCAGTATGCCGGCTTTGCCGCCGAGAGAATGAGAAGTTATTTTTAAAAGGGACTAAATGTATCGCGGATAAGTGCTCGTTTCTTAAGCGAGAGTACGCGCCTGGACAGCATGGACAAACACGGAAACGAAAATCTTCCAATTATGCCGTTCAGATGAGAGAAAAACAAAAAGCAAAAAGGATATACGGTGTGCTTGAGAGGCAATTTGAAAACTATTTTAAAAAAGCTGAAAGGTCTAAAGGCGCGACAGGAGAAATTCTTTTGCAAATGCTGGAATGCAGATTGGATAACGTTGTTTATAGAGCCTGTTTCGCGTCATCCCGATCCGCGGCGCGTCAGCTTGTAGGGCACAAATTTGTAAAAGTTAACGGTAAACGGGTTAATGTGCCTTCATATCTTATCAAAGCAGGGGACGAAATAGGGATAAAAGGCAATGATAACCAGCTTAAAGCGATTAAAGAAACGACAAAGGTGTTAGAAGGTAGAGCCGTTCCTGAGTGGCTGGAAGTTTCAGAGAAGGACCTTTGTGTCAAGGTAAAGAGGCTTCCTGTGAAGGCAGACATAGGGTTTGCGATAGAAGAAAGTCTGATTATTGAATTATACTCGAAGTAGGATGAGTTCGTAGAGACGAGGCATTGCCGCGTCTCTACCCTTAAGATCGAGTCAAAGGATCTAAAAAGTAGGAGGGAGAAAGGGTATGAAACTTAAAAATTTTGAATTACCCCAAAAGATAGTTTTTGATGAAGCAAGCGGTACCGCAACCTATGGAAAATTTATCGCGGAGCCTTTTGAAAAGGGCTATGGCATAACTTTGGGTAATTCTTTGCGCAGAGTGTTGCTTTCGTCTATTGAAGGAACGGCTGTTACACAGATAAAGATAGATGGTGTATTGCATGAATTCTCGACGATAAAAGGAGTTTATGAGGATATAACTGAAATCGTAATGAACATAAAAGGTTTGGTGTTAAGGTCGTATTTTAAAAACCCGAAGCCTATGTTTTTAAGCGTAAGCAAAAAGGGAGAAGTAACTGCTAAAGATATAAAATGCGACGAGACTGTTGAGATTATAAATCCGGATTATCATATTGCCACGTTGACGGAAGATGTTAAGTTTGAAATGGAAATGAAAGTCGAGCGCGGCAGAGGATACGTTACATCAGAGAGGAACAAGTCCAGCGATGACGCGATAGGATCTATCCCCGTTGATTCGTTGTTTTCTCCTGTAAAACGGGTTAATCTTGATATTGAGAATACAAGAGTAGGACAGATTACTGACTATGACAAGCTTATACTTGAGGTATTTACCAATGGGAGTATGCTGCCAAAAGACGCGGTTCTTTACGCGTCAAATATATTGCAGAGGCACCTTGATGTGTTTGTTAATATGTCGAAGTTGCCGGAAGAAAAGGACGAAAAGGAAGTCGAAACAAAAGAAAGAAAAGATTTTGAACAAAAGTTGTCTAAACCTATTTCAGAGCTTGAACTATCCGTTCGAAGTTCAAATTGTCTCGTGGAAGCCAATATCCGCACGATTGGTGATTTGGTAGGAAGAGAAGAGGCGGAGATGCTTAAATACAAAAACTTTGGTAAGAAATCTTTAAATGAAATAAGCGAAGTTTTAGAATCCATGGGGCTTCAATTAGGCATGGAAAAAAATAAAGATAAAGGTAAGGAAGGAACAAAAGATGAGGCATCGTAAGAAAAAAGGAAGACTTAGCAGGAAAACAGGACATAGAAAAGCGATGTTGCGCAACATGGCTAACAGTTTGTTCAAAGCGCAGAGAATTGAGACTACTTTAGCAAAAGCGAAGGCTTTAAGGTCATTCGTAGAACCGATAATCACCATCGCGAAAAAAAGCACCAATTCGTTAACTGCCAAAAGGCGAATTTTTCAGAAATTGTGCGACCGCGATATCGTGAAAATTCTATTCGACAGTCTTCTCCCTCTTTATAAGGATAAAAAGGGAGGATATACCCGTATTATGCGTACTTCGAATAGAAAAGGTGACGGAGCCCAGCTGGCCGTTATTGAATTAACAGAAAGAACTATTTCTGATGAGAAATTATTAAGGATGGAAGATACTAAAGAAAAGGTAAAAAAGACTAAAGAAAAAAAGGTGAAAGAAAAATTTTTAAAAGACGAAAAAGAACCGGAAGGAGAGTCTGGAACTGACGGGAAGGTTCATTCAGCTCCTGATGTAAAGGCCGAAGGGAAAGAAAAGCGCCTAACTGGCGATGTGAAAAAAGAAAAGGCTTTGGCAGAGCAAAAAAAGGTATCAAAGAAAGGAATCTTTAAGAGATTTCAGAGAAAATCCATGGGATAATAACAGCTAAAAATGTAAAGTGAAAAATGCAAAAATGCTGATGCGTTTATTCCTTCTGGAGGGATAGCTAGTGAGTGCTGATTTTACACCCATGATGAGGCAGTATCTAGATATAAAAAGTCTGCACAGGGACGCTATCCTTTTTTTTAGACTAGGTGATTTCTACGAGATGTTTTTTGACGATGCCGTCGAAGCTGCCAAAATACTTCATATCACGCTGACTTCCCGCGGTACTTTAAAAAACCGAAAAGTTCCAATGTGTGGGATCCCGTACCATGCCGCTGATAATTATATCGCGCGGTTGATAAAAAACAGCAAGAAAGTCGCTATATGCGAACAAGTCGAAGAACCCAGCCCTGGTAAAGGAATAGTAAGAAGAGAAGTTATAAAAATAATTACACCGGGTACTTTTGTCGCGGACGGACTTTTAGACTCGGCGGTTAACAATTATATTCTCGCTCTTAATCCGCGTGATTCGAATTTTGGAATAGCGTATGCCGATATTTCTACGGGTGAATTCCGTGTCACGGAATTGCGAAGCGTGGAAGATTTTTTTTCCGAACTGTACAAAATTTCTCCCACCGAATGTCTTATCCCTGAAAGATATTCTAAGGGCCCGCTTTTTAACAACTTTAAAGATGTTAATCTTGGTTCTGTAACTATAAATGAAGACTGGATGTTTGATTCGGATTTATCTTTAAGAGAAATCCGCGATCACTTTTCCGTCGAAAGTCTTGAAGGTTTTGGATGCGGAGAATTACATCTCGCGATAGGAGCCGCCGGAGCGCTTCTAAGATACCTGAAAAATACACAAAAACTACGCCTTGATAATATTGATGTAATTTCCACGTATAGCTCTGATCATTTTATGGCCATGGACAGAAATTCTCACCGGCATTTGGAGCTTATACAAAACCAGGAAGATCTTTCAAATAAGGGCACGCTTCTTGAGGTTCTTGACCATACAAAAACACCTATGGCCAAAAGAAAGCTAAAAAAATGGATATTAAATCCGCTTTTAAATATCGGCCAAATACAAAATAGGCTTAACCTTGTCCAGTATTTTTACGACAATAGTTCCTGCCGGATAGAAGCGCGCGCTTTGCTTGATGATATATACGACATTGAACGGCTTTCCAATAAAGTAAGCTTAGGGACAGCTAACGCGAGAGACATGAAAGCTCTCGCGCTGTCTCTTGAGAGTGTAAAAAAAATGAGTTCTATTTTTAGAGAAGATGTGCCGGAACCTCTAAAAGAAATTATTCTTGAACTGGCGGGATTTGAAAACATGACCGCGTTAATCAACAATTGCCTTTGTGATGAACCGCCAATTACGTTAAAAGACGGCGGATTAATAAAAGAAGGGTATAATCCGGAAATAGATGAATTAAAAAAACTTGTTACCGGAGGTAAAGATTGGATTCTGAATTTACAAAAGAAAGAGATAGCGAGATCCGGAATAAACTCTCTTAAAGTTGGTTACAACAAAGTGTTTGGATATTATATTGAGGTTACAAACTCGAAGTTAAACGCTATCCCGGATAATTATATTCGTAAGCAGACTCTCGTTAATGCCGAAAGATTTGTTACTCAAGAGCTCAAAGAAGAGGAATCCAGAATTATAGGCGCCGAGGACCGGCTTAAAAATTTGGAATATGAAGAATTCTGCCGTTTACGCGGGCAAATAGGATCAGGGATAGAACGGTTTAAAAAAGTGGCGGACAATATCGCGGAACTGGACGTTTTATCCAATCTTGCCGAAATAGCGGTAAAAAATAGATATTGCCGCCCTAAGATAAATCTATCCGGCGGGATTAATATCAAGGACGGACGGCATCCCGTTTTGGAGAAACTGCTTAAAGATAAAGAATTTGTTCCAAATTCAGTAAATATGGATAATTATACCGGCAGGATTTTTATTATCACAGGTTCAAATATGGCCGGAAAATCGACATTTATCAGACAGTGCGCGCTGATTACGATCATGGCTCAAATGGGAAGTTTCGTTCCCGCCGATTTCTGTGAGCTGGGCATAGTAGACAGAATTTTTACAAGAGTAGGCGCGTCTGACCGTTTATACCGGGGCATGAGCACGTTTATGGTAGAGATGCTGGAGACCGCCAATATTCTTAACAACGCTACGAACAAAAGTATGATTATCCTCGATGAAGTCGGTAGGGGCACAAGTACTTTTGACGGCGTTTCTATCGCCTGGGCGGTGGTTGAATTCATACATAATAAAATCCCCTGTGCTAAAACCATGTTTGCCACGCATTATCATGAGCTTACGGAAATTTCTAGTGTTATGAACGGAGTGAGAAATTATCATCTTGCGATAAGACAATGGGAGGGCCAGGTTGTTTTTCTTTACAAAGTTACCGAAGGCAGTTGTGATGAGAGTTTCGGCATACATATCGCGAAATTGGCAGGCATGCCGGATGAAGTAATAAAAAGAGCGCGTGGTATCCTGCGAAATCTTCAAAAAGATTCTTTGCTTGGAAACATACATTTACGATTTTTAGACGAAAATAAAACAGGTGAAACTCTGGTTAATCTTTTTGAAAGCAAAGCAGGCCTTGAGCATCCGATTGTTAAGGAGATAAGGGAGTTGGAAATAAATCAGCTCACCCCGCTCGAGGCGCTGGCGAAACTGGCAAAATTGAAAGAAACCGTTAAATAGGGACAGAAACCCTATTAAACCCGACACTGTCATCCCGGAAGATGCTGACTTGTCCGACACTGTCATCCCGGAATTTGCCGAAGGCGAATATCCGGGATCTAAACAGAGAAACTTTATGCCCAATTCAAAAATAAACATACTGAGCGAGGAGCTTATTGGAAAAATTTCCGCGGGTGAAGTGGTCGAACGGCCAGCGTCTGTGGTTAAAGAACTTATAGAAAATTCCATAGACTCCTCCGCGAGCAGTATAGAAATAGAATTAAAGTCTTCAGGCCATTCTCTTATCAGAGTCGCGGATAACGGTGAAGGCATGACGCCTCAAGACGCGGAAATAGCGTGCCGCCAGCATGCCACAAGCAAGATACACGGGGCGGAAGATCTGGACAATATAAGTACCCTGGGATTTAGAGGTGAAGCTCTCGCGAGTATAGCCGCTGTTTCACAGATGGATCTTATTACCAATACTGGTTCATCTGATGCTGGTGTTTATCTGTATATTGAAAGTGGTGAAATATTAAAAACGCGCCCGGCCGCCCGGGCTCAAGGCACGACCATAGAGGCAAGAAATCTTTTTTACAATGTACCCGCGCGCCGTAAATTTTTAAAAAAAGAATCATCTGAACTCTCGGAAATAGTTAATGTTGTGGGCCGGTTTATTGTGTCCTACCCTGATATAGAATTCAAATTAACCCAATTGGGCAGAGTTCTTTTGCGCGCTTCCAGAGAGATGGATTCAATCGAAAGAGTAAAACTTATACTTGGAGCCGATATTGCAGATCACTTAGTTGGGATTTCCGGTAACAATGATAATTATGTGATAACGGGTTATGTGAGCCGTCCGTCTTATACCAGGAAAGATAGAAAGGGACAGCTCTTTTTTGTAAATTCCAGATTCATAAGAAATAAATTTTTAAACGATGTTATTTATGGCGCGTATAGAAGCCTTTTAGAACGCGGCAGATATCCGGCGGCGGTTTTATTCTTAAATGTTTCCCCGCTGGATGTGGATGTAAATGTGCATCCCGCAAAACTTGAAGTGAAGTTTTCTGAAGAGGAAAAAATAAGAAAACTTATTGAAAGCGCGATAAAGTCCACATTTGAGGGCCCCCAGGAAAAAGGTATTTTTTCCATTGCGGGCACTAGTGTGGACAAGCCCGAAGAATCTCTTATCCAAACAGAATTCACGTATAACATAAAAAAAGGGGACAGCGCCCTTTTTCCCGGCCTCTCTATAACAAAAAAAATGGGAGCTGTCCCCTTTTTTCAGATAGGTAATTGTTACATAGTACGCGTAAAACCTGACGGAATTATAATTGTTGACCAGCATGCGGCTCATGAAAGAATTTTTTATGAGTTTTTCACTAAAGCCGCGGGGGGGAAACAAGTTGAAGTGCAAAACCTTTTATTTCCCGTACGGATGGACTTATCCGCGTCTGAGACTATTATAATGGAAAAACTTTACTCCAAATTTAGGGATATCGGTTTTCATATTGAATCATTTGGCGAAAAATCTTTTATTGTGCAGGCTGTTCCAGCTGTTTTAAGAGAGCGGGATGTAAAACCTGTGATATGTGATATTCTGGCAGATTTAGACGAGTATAATTTGGATAAACCGGATTTAATGGATGAATTAGTCAAGGTGGCTTCCTGTAGGGCGGCGGTCAAAGCGGGGGATGTGTTAACAGATGAAGAAATGGTTTCACTATTGGAACAATTAGACAAATGTTATTTGCCTTTTACCTGTCCTCACGGCCGGCCTACTATGATAGAAATAACGCCCGATGAATTAGAAAAACGGTTCAGGAGAAAATAAATTGTCGAATAATATGAACAAAAAAACCGCGTTTGAAATATACAAAATCCTTGAAAAAAAATACCCGCGAGTGACAACCGCGCTTGTGTACGCTGAACCCCTCCAGCTTTTGGTGGCGACTATTCTTTCCGCGCAGTGCACGGACAAGCGCGTGAATATAGTAACAGAGTCTATTTTTAAGAAATATAAAAGTGTAAAAAAATACGCGAAAGCGGATATAGCTGAATTTGAGCGTGAAATCAAATCAACCGGATTTTACAAAAACAAGGCAAAAAATATTATCTCGAGCGCGAATATGATCATGGATAATTTTAACGGCAAGGTACCTGATACTATGGAGGATTTAGTAAAATTACCGGGAGTGGCGCGCAAAACGGCTAATATCGTACTTGTTCATGGGTTTGGCAAAATCGAGGGCATCGCTGTTGACACGCATGTGCGCCGTGTGAGCGCGAGATTAGGCTTTACGAAAAATACCGACCCTGTAAAGATAGAAAAAGATCTAATAGTGCTTTTTGACAAGGAAAAGTGGGGCAAGCTGTCAAATCTTTTGATACAACACGGCCGCAAAACCTGTTCAAGCCGTACCCCCAATTGCCCAAACTGCGCCGTTAAAAATCTATGCCCATCGGTAGAAGAATTTGACAATAACAAATGATTGGCCTTTTCCGAATCTGTCCCAAATCTATTCGGTGTAGAGACGCGATTTATCGCGTCTATTACCATGAACTGTACCATTTACACCGTTGAAAAGATGTAGAGACGCGATTTATCGCGTCTCTATGATTTTACCGTTGGAATTCGTATGGCGGGGTTTCCCCGCCCCGAAATCTCTCAACAACGAATTGAAACATTATGTACACAACAATAACAAAAAAACTTCAAAAATTTACTTTTTTTCTACTCATCCTTACACTGGCCGGCTGTTTAAAATCAGATTCTAAACAGCTCCAATCCCAAAAAGCCTTTTTTGTCAGCAGAGTAATAGACGGAGATACAATTGAACTTTCAACCGGCAAGCGTATCCGTTACATAGGCATCGACACACCTGAGGTTAGAAAAAAAACAGCAGGGTCATGGCAGTACGACCCTAAGCCGTATTCTTTGGAAGCCAGTAATTACAATAAAAGCCTTGTGGAAGGAAAAGAGGTTATCCTGGAATTTGACGTTGAAAAACAGGATAAATACAGCCGCTGGCTGGCTTATGTCTACAAGGACGGCAAAATGGTAAATGAAGAACTTCTGAAGCAAGGCTACGCCAAAGTTTTAGTAATCCCCCCAAACACCAAATACCGCTCCCGTCTAAATATAGCCCAAACCGAAGCCCAACAAGCCCACCGAGGGCTATGGAAATAACGTTTATTAACCATATTCTGTGTAGAGACGCGATAAATCGCGTCTCTACGTTGGAAACCACCTCAGGATTTTTCAAATATCCGCACCATTTATCCCGTTGAAAAATCGTAGAGACGCGTGTACCCCTATCCGTACCATTTATACCGTTGAAAAATCGTAGAGACGCGATTTATCGCGTCTATTACCTTGTACCCCACCCCCCGCCCGAACCTAATCAAAAAATATGACAATTTTTGTCCGATTTTCTCTCTTGTAATATTGTATTTTTTGTGCTATCTTGATATCTCGTAGCGGAGGCGCGCGGGAAATAGGGGGGGGGCAGTGTAATGTGTTTTTCTGAGAGAATTATTGATGTAAAATCGTCGGAAACGTTGGCTATAACGTCTAGAGCAAAGGCAATGCGGTCTTCCGGAGAAGATGTTGTGATATTGGCGGCAGGCGAGCCGGATTTTGATACTCCTGAAAGAGTAAAAGAAGCGGCTTATGAAGCGATACGTTCCGGCCAGACCAAATATACTCCGTCTGGCGGTACGAAAGTTCTTAAACAGGCTATTTGTTCTAAACTTAAACGGGATAACGCGTTAGATTATAACATTGATGAAATTGTAGTTTCAAATGGGGCTAAACATTCACTCTATAATATACTGCAGGTTATATGTAATCCCGGTGATGAAATTTTAATTATTTCTCCGTATTGGCTGAGTTATCCGGAAATGACTAAATTAGCGGGCGCTCAGCCAAGGATAATAAAAACATCTATTGATAACGGGTTTAAAGTAAGACCGGAAGATATTGAACGAGCTTGCACGGAAAAAACAAAGGCAGTGATTATCAATAGCCCTTCTAATCCCGCTGGTGTGGTTTATGAAAAAGAGGAACTTGAAAAAATAGCTGAGGTTTGCGTAAATAAAGGCATAATCATCATTAGCGATGAAATATACGAAATGATTATTTTTGACGATAAAAAACATTTTTCGATAGCGAACGTGTCTCACGAGGCGCGGGCTTTGACAATTGTTGTAAATGGCCTTTCAAAAAGCCATTCAATGACGGGATGGCGTATAGGGTATATGGCGGCTGAGGAAAAAATAGCGAAATTAGTAGATACTCTCCAAAGCCATTCAACGTCGAATCCGTGTTCTATAAGCCAGGCGGCGGCTTGCCGCGCGCTTTCTCCAGATTTGGACGAAGAAATTGAGCGAAATCGGATAGGGTTTAAAAACAGAAGAGATTTTTTAATGGATTGCCTCGCGGGAGAAGATAAAATCAAGCCTTTTAAACCAACGGGCTCTTTTTATCTTTTTTGTGATGTTTCAGCTTGCGCTCTTGATTCTTTTTCTTTTGCCCAAAAACTTTTAGAAGAGAAAAAAGTGGCAGTTATCCCGGGCGGGCCATTTGGTGAGGATGGATTTATACGTATAAGTTTCGCGGCAGATAAAAAAACGATAAAAGAAGGCATTGATAGGATTAAGGAGTGGATAAGATGAGGCAGACTATCGCGGAAAAAATATTATCGGAACACAGCGGAAAAAGCGCGCGTTCTGGAGATATTGTTATCGCCAGTCTGGATTTTTGTTTTGGCCAGGATGGAACCAGCGGGATGATAATAGACAGTTTTCGTAAGATGGGAGCGGAAAGCGTATTCAAAAAAGACAAATTCTGCATGGTTATAGACCATTCCTCACCCAGCCCGAATATCGGAGTTTCTCGTATTCATGATAAAATGAGGACATTCGCCCTCGAGCACAATGTTAGGGTTTTTGATGTGGGGCAAGGTGTTTGCCACCAGCTTGTTCCTGAGACTGGGTATGTTGTGTGCGGGGATATTGTTTTAGGCGCGGATTCGCATACTTGTACTTACGGCGCGCTAAACGCCTTTTCAACCGGTGTGGGGTCCACAGATTTGGCGATAGCGTTAGCCTGCGGGAGGAATTGGTTTAAAGTTCCTGAGACTATAAAGATTATTGCTAAAGGCGAACTCGCTAAAGGTGTGTTTTCGAAAGATGTTATTCTTCATATGATTGGTAAAATCGGCGCGGATGGCGCCACATACCAATCAATTGAATTTTACGGAGAGGTTATAAACGCTTTGAGCGTTGAGGCGCGGCTTACGATATCCAATATGGCGGTTGAAATGGGAGCTAAATGCGGCCTTATGTCGGCGGATCGTAAAACCAAAGACTGGATTAAAAAGCATTCTACTCGTGAAAGCCGGCCGGTTGAAGCTGATAATGACGCTAAATATTTGGAAATAAAGGAATTTGATTTTTCAGATCTTACTCCGCAGGTAGCAAGGCCTCATACGGTCGATAATGTGTGTGGTGTGGAAGAAGTCGCGGGGACTCATATCGATGAAGTTTTTATCGGCACATGCACCAATGGCAGGCTGGAAGATCTTGAGATCGCGGCGAAAATATTAAAAGGCAAAAAAATATCTCCGGGGCTTAAGCTTATTGTCACACCGGCCTCGAGTAAGATATATTTAGACGCGATAAAAAAGGGATATGTTGAAATATTCATCAGCGCAGGGGCGTCTGTTAATAACCCGGGATGCGGCCCTTGCGTGGGGACTCATCAGGGAATACTTGCTGACGGAGAATCCGCGTTCTCGACCGCTAATCGGAATTTTAAGGGACGAATGGGAAACCCCAATGCGAGCATATATCTTGGCAGTCCGGCGACGGCGGCCGCGACAGCTTTAGAAGGAGTGATAGCGGATCCGAGAAAACACAAACGCAGATTGTAAACATGGAACGAGATAAGGGGGAATAAGTGGCAAATTTCGCGCATAGATTGAAAACGCAAAATGATATTAACACGGATTATATAATTTCAGGGAGATACAAATTTAAAATACAAGATGAAAAAGAGCTGGCAAAACATATCTTTGAGGATTTAGAGGATGGTTTTTATAAAAAAATAAAACCGGGAGATTTTATTGTTTCAGGAAAAAACTTCGGATGCGGGTCATCGAGAGAACAAGCTCCTGTGGCTCTTAAAGCAAGCGGGTTGCACGCTGTTATAGCGAAAAGTTTTGCCAGAATATTTTACAGAAACGCTTTTAATGTGGGGTTATGCCTTGTGGAATGTGAAACAAATTATATTGATGATATGGATGAACTTGAACTCGACCTGGAGAAAAATATTATTCGTAATATAACAAAAAGGGTAAATGTGGAAATAGCGCCCATTCCGAATATTATGAAGAAATTTCTCGAAAAAGGCGGGGTTATAGAATATTTTAAAGAGCATGGCGGTTTGAATCCTAATATCACGGAAGTGTGAAGAAAAGAGGCTTGTGGTGGAGATTCGTGATTTGGGTATAGTGGATTACAAAGACGCGCTTGACGTTCAAACCGATATTTTGCGGAAGTGTTTAGAAAAAAAAGTTTTAGATACCCTTATTGTCGTTGAGCATAATCCTGTTTTAACGCTGGGGCGGTCAAACAAGGAAACGGGTATCGTTGACAGGGGTTTTTTTAATAAAAGAAATATTCCCATTATTTCA
The DNA here is from genome assembly GCA_043822245.1 of Candidatus Omnitrophota bacterium. GTDB lineage: Bacteria > Omnitrophota > Gorgyraeia > Tantalellales > Tantalellaceae > JBDRBY01. The sequence goes on along the minus strand of JBDRBY010000004.1, from coordinate 18,984 downwards.
ACCGGTCGCGGCGGGGAGATTACATACCATTCTCCCGGACAGATTGTCTTATATCCCATAATAGATTTGAGAGAAAAAAAAAGGGATATAAGTTTGTATATAGATTTTTTGGAAAAAACAATATCGAATTCTTTGAATAGTATGGGTGTCGAAGCCGAGCGGCGCGCGGCAAAGCGCGGAGTGTGGGTTCAAAATAAAAAGATTGGGTTTATCGGCATAGGTGTGAAAAATTGGGTTACTTTTCATGGAGCGGCGGTTAATATAAATAACGATATAACGCCTTTTTCCCATATAAATCCGTGCGGAGAACGAGATATAAAAGTGATTTCCGCTAAAGAATGCGCTGGGTATGAAATAGATATGCGAGAGGCTAAAAGGATTTTTGCGGATCAGTTTATTGTGGATTTTATTAAAGAGTACAGATAAAATGGAAATTCGATTACCGGAACTCTCAGGAAGGGAAGAAACCGCTGTCATAACCTTATGGCGCGTGGGAGAGGGCGGTAAAATAGAAAAGGGAGATGATCTTGTTGAACTGGTAACGGATAAAGCCGCTTTTGATATGCCGGCGCCGTGCAGCGGTATTTTGGTAAAAATAGTGAAGAAACAAGGAGATGAAGTTAAAAAAGGCGACATAATCGCTGTAGTAGAGAACAATCTAAGAGAGGAGTCACGATGGAAGAATCTAACAGAATGAAAAGATTGCCGATGTACCTGTTTACTATCATAGATGAGCTAAAAAAGGAAGCGCGAAGGAGGGGCCTTGATATCATAGATTTGGGCATGGGTAACCCGGATCAGCCGACAGCTGATCACATTGTTGACGAACTTTGCAAAAAAGCGAAGGATTTTAAAAATCATGGTTATTCCCGATCAATTGACAGCGTGGAATGCGAGTTAAGGCGCGCGATTGCTAAATGGTATAAAACTAAATTTGATGTTGACCTTGATCCTGATCAAGAAGTGCTTTCTCTCATTGGGTCAAAAGAAGGGATAGCGCATATTTCACTCGCTTTTCTCAATAGTGATGATGTCGCTTTGGTGCCTAATCCTTCTTACCCTGTTCATTTTAACGGTGTGCTCATCGCGGGTGGCATTTTGTACAATATCCCCATAACAGAAGCAGAACATTTCTTGCCGGATCTTGATTCAATCCCGGGGGACATTCTTAAAAAAGCGAAAATGATGTTTCTTAGTTATCCTAACAATCCAACCTGCGCGGTCGCGAATAAAGCCTTTTTTGAAAAGGCTGTTTCCTTCTCAAAAGAGAATAAGATAATATTGATACACGATCTGGCATATTCCGATATAGTTTTTGACGGCTATGTGGCGCCGAGTATGTTACAAATCCCAGGGGCAAAAGAAGTTACTGTAGAGTTCCATAGCCTGAGTAAATCTTATAACATGGCCGGGTGGCGTGTCGGATTCGCGGTGGGGAATTCGGGCATTATAAAAGTTTTAGCCAAAATTAAAGGGTATATCGATTTTGGAATGTTTAAGCCGATACAGTATGCCGCGATAAAAGCTTTAACAGGCCCGCAAGCGTGTATGCGTAAGCAGGTTGAAATGTACCAAAAGCGGCGCGATGTTATGGTTGATTCCCTTGCTAAAATCGGGTGGGATGTGCCTAAGCCTAAGGCTACTTTTTATCTTTGGGCGAGAATACCCTCTAAATACAGGGCTTTAGGTTCTATGGAATTTGCTTCCCTTCTTATCAGGGAAGCGGGGGTGGTTGTGGCTCCCGGTACGGGATTTGGCGAGGCGGGCGAAGGGTTTGTGCGGTTTGCTTTGGTTGAAGACGAACACAAGCTGGCCAACGCCGCGCGAAGAATTAAGAAAGTTCTTGAAATGCAGGTATGACACGAAAAAAGGCTTTAATTTTTTATATTTCCCGTTATTCCGGTCATTTTCACGCGGCTAACGCGATTGAAAAAGGACTGCTTGAATTTTCAAAAGATATTGAAATAAAAAAAATCAACGCGCTTGGTTACACAAATCCCATCCTTGAAAAAGTTCTCAATAGAGCATACATGGAGGTTATCAAAAATAAACCGGAAATTTGGGAGAGAATTTATGATAACCATGAAGTGATGCAAAAAGCGGAAAAGATCAGAGAAGCCCTCCACAAGTTTAACATGCCAAAAATGAAGAAGCTCATTGAAGCGTATTCTCCTGACGCTATTTTTTGCACACAGGCTTTTCCGTGCGGCATGGCGGCGGATTATAAAAAGAAGTTTAAAAAAAATATTTTGCTGGTAGGCATTTTAACCGATTATGCCCCGCATTCATATTGGATATTTGATGAAGTTGACTTTTATATAACTCCTTCGGATGACATAACTGAGGAATTAGCCAAAAAAGGTGTACCTTCTCATAAAATAAAGGCCTATGGTATTCCTGTAGACCCGAAATTCCAAAACGAAAAGGACCCTCAATCCATAAGAAAAGGATTAGCTCTTGAGGAGAAGAACGAAACTATTTTAATTATGGGTGGTACCCAGGGGCTTGGAGCCATAGAGGACGTTGTTGAATCACTTTTGTCTGATAGAGAGCATAATTACCAATTGTTAGTAGTAGCTGGCGCGAATAAAAAACTGTATAAACGGATGAGTAAAATAAAACTGAAGAGCAATAATAACCTGCGTGTGTTTTCTTATGTTGATAACATAGATGAATTGATGCAGATTTCAGCTGTTATTATAAGTAAGGCGGGCGGTATGACAATCGCGGAAACTATAACTAAAAGATTGCCGATGGTGATAGTGGATCCCTTGCCCGGTCATGAGCGCAGAAACACGGATTATCTTGTAAAAAAAGGTGCCGCGGTTGAGATAAAAGAACATAGTCAAATTCATAAGTCGGTAAACGAGTTGTTTGATTCAGAAGGCGCTTTAAACAAAATGCGGGAAAACATAGAAAAACTGTCTACAAAAGACAGCGCCCTAAATATCGCGAAACTCGCGTTTAATTAAAAATACGGCCTTCGTAATTCCCGCGAAGCTTGCCCCGCGAGTTCTGAGCAGGGAGCGGGGAGACAAAAACCTGGAATGTTATATTTTCTTTACTTAGCAGGAATATTTATCGCTAAAATTTTACCGCTCAAAGTTTGTTATTCTCTCGCGGCGGTAATTTCGCGCATGTATTTTATGTTCGCGGGGCGGGATAAAGAAGAACTTAGAGAGAATTTAAAAATTGTTTTTGGGACAGAAGTAGAAAAAAAACAACTTGATAGATATGTGTTTGAAGTTTTTTTTAATTTCGCGAAGTATCTTGCCGATTTCTTTAAGACTTTTGAAATAAAAGAAAAATACGTAAACGATAATATAAAAGTACAAGGCAGTGAAAATTTGGATAAAGCGCTCGAGAAAGGCAAAGGAGCGATTGTTGTAACTATTCATCTGGGCAATTGGGAGCTGGCCGGCAGGGTTATTGGGATGCTTAAATATCAGGTAAGCGCGATAGCTTTAGAGCATGAAGACAAAAGAGTAAATGAACTTTTCGTGAAACAGCGCGCCGAAAGCGGTGTGAAATCTATCTTTGTGGGTAAGGCTGAGATAAAAGAGTGCTTTAAAGCTTTAAAGCGTAACGAAGTGCTTGGCATTTTAGGAGACAAAGATTATACTTCTAACGGTATATACGTGGATTTTTTTAAGAAGAAAGCGCGGTTACCAAAAGGGCCGGCGGTATTTTCGTTAAAAACGGGCGCGCCTATAGTTTTTTGCGTGATGGTTCGCGGGCGCTCGGATGAATACCAAATGTATTTTAAGGAACCGGTGTTTCCGGAGGCAACAGATGACTACAATAAGGATTTAGAAATCATTATGAAAAAGTATATTATCCTTTTTGAAGAATCTATACAAAAGTATCCGGGCCAGTGGTACGCGTTTAGAAGAATATGGGGCCAAGAAAAGATAACACAATAGTGGTGATACCCTCTTACAACGAGGTTCGAACAATTGGCAGTATTGTCGCGGATGTCAAAGCGATGGGCTTCGGTGTTTTTGTTATGGATGACGGTTCTACCGATAATACCGAAAGAGCCGCTCTTGATAACGGGGCTATGGTCGTTCGGCATAAAAAGAATCTTGGAAAAGGGTTTTCAGTAAGAGAAGGAATAAAACAGGTTTTAACCGGGACCAATTTTGAATGGATGTTCATTATGGACGGTGATGGCCAGCATCATCCTGAAGATATCACTGTTCTAATGGACGCGGTAGCGGGCGAGGGGGTGGACATAGTTATTGGCAATAGAATGCTATCGACGAAAACAATGCCGTTCACACGTTATTGGACAAACAAATTTACCTCATGGGTGGTCTCAGGCCTGTGTAAACAGCATATCCCTGATTCTCAATGCGGGTATAGGCTGATTAAAGTGAGTTCTTTAAAAAAACTGAAATTGACGTGCGAAAAATATGATATTGAGACTGAAATGCTTATTCAGGCGGCGGAAAACGGTATGCGGATAAAGTCAGTGCCTATCAAAACTATTTACGGAGAAGAAGTTTCCGCGATAAATCCGTTACGTGATACCCTAAAATTTTGTATGCTTGTTTTAAGATATTGTTTTAAAAAATGGTGATAAAAAGGATAAACATGAAAAAAATCGTAAAAGAGACAATTGTTCTGTTTGTTAAAGGGTGCGCGATAGGAGTAGCTAATATAATCCCCGGAGTCTCAGGAGGAACTATTGCCGTGATCTTAGGTATTTATGACAGATTAATAGAGTCCATCGCGAATTTTTTTGAGAATCCGTCCAGGCGGGGAGAATACATTTTGTTTCTTTTTAGAATAATTTTAGGAGCGGTAACGGCAATTATTTTGTTAGCAAATGTGATGAGTTTTTTGCTTACAAACTATTTTTATCAGACCATGTTTTTATTTATGGGGCTTATTATCGGAGGGATTCCCGCGGTTTTAACTTCGCATAGTGATATGAGGATACGGATTTCACGTATTTTAACGTTTGTGTTAGGGATGTTAATGGTGTTGAGCCTGTCTATAGCGAGCAAATGGCCGTGTGAAGCAAGCGTTTCTTTTTCTTCCGGCATGGCAGTAGTGGATATAAAAACTCTGTTTGTGATTCTATTATCCGGGTTTTTAGCAGGCGGAGCCATGATTGTGCCGGGAATAAGCGGTTCATTTATTTTAGTCCTCATGGGACAGTACGCGCTTATAATAAACGCTCTTAAGAATTTGTTTATTACACCTCTAATTTTTTTCGCTATTGGAGCAAGTACCGGAATATTGGTTTTTTCAAAAATTATTAAAAAATGCTTAGAAAAAGGCCCTGCTCTCACATATTACTTCATTTTGGGCCTGATTACAGCTTCTCTATGTAAAATTTTTCCAGGGATCCCAGAAGGCGCCACCCCCTTACTATTTTGCGCCGCCGCGTTTTTAACAGGAGGCAGTATTTCATACTGTTTGTCAAAAAATTGATTTGCGCAAAATGTAAAGACGCGATAAATCGCGTCTCTACGGGGGGAACAACACCCTTAAATTGTATAACGTGCGTGCGCCTTTAACGCTGTTTGTTGAAAATTTGATTTGCAAAAAATGTAGAGACGCGATTTATCGCGTCTTTACATTGTTGACAAAACCGGGTAGATAGGGTAGTATTTATGCGATACAGACATAGGTGCTTTTAAAAGAGCTTAAAAGGGAAACTCGTGTAAGCCGAGTACGGTCCCGCCGCTGTGTTCGGGGACGAAATTCACAGTAAGTAGCCACTGGTTTTTATAACCGGGAAGGTGTGAAGAGTAGGATGATCCGAGAGTCAGAAGACCTGCCTATGTAGATGACATAAGCGATGCTTATGCCTCGAGGAAGGATCAAGTTAAAGCAGGGTGCAGTCCTTAATGCTCCAAAGTGGAGTGTTAAGGATTTTTTTTTGGAATAAATATGGCGCGTCTTATTTTAATACGGCATGGAGAGACAGATTTCAACCTGCAAAAGAGATACTGCGGAATTAGTGACCCTGGCCTGAATGATACGGGGATTAGGCAGGTGAAGCTTTTAGATAGACAGCTTGAAAATTATACAGTGGACAAAGTGTATTGTAGTGACCGGAAAAGAACTGTTCAAACCGCGGAGATAGTTTTTAGGCGTACGATTGTAGAAAAAAGATCGGATCTTTGTGAAATGAATTTTGGGGTTTTTGAGGGCATGAAATATGAAGAGCTTATTAAAAAATATGGCAGAATTTATGAAAATTGGATAGACAATCCAATAGAAAATGAAATTCCAAATGGTGAAAGGTTTGTAGATTTCGAAGCCAGAATCGAGGGAGCCTTGACAGATATATTGTCACAGCATAGCGGTAAAAGCAAAAACATAGCCATTGTAACTCACGAAGGCCCGATACGGGTTATGGCAGGCTTTCGCATGTTTAGTAGGCGAAAAAAGTCGTGCTTTTTGTCATTCCCGCGCGAAGTCCCCGAAGGGGGAAAGCGGGAATCTATATTAAATTTTTTTTGGCAGATTAAACAACCTTTAGGTAGTTTTCGAGTTGTGAACTATGAATAATTTTATTTTTATTGTTGGCGGGGCGCGGAGCGGGAAAAGCGACTACGCGGTTGGACTGGCAAAGGGCTTGGGCGAAGAAGTGTTTTTTATTGCTACAGCTGTCGCGTTTGATGAAGAAATGAGGCAAAGGATAAAACTGCACAAAAAGTCCAGGCCGCGCGGGTGGAAAACTATTGAAGAACAAAAAGACATAAGTTTGGCGCTGTCCCTCGTTAAAGGCAAAAATAAAGTTGTTTTAATCGATTGCATGGGCCTCTTTGTTTTTAATCTTATGGCAGAAGGCCTGGACGCGGGAAAGATAGAATCAAAGATAAAAAATCTTGTCAATACAATATCAGAAAGCGGGCATATTGTTATTTTAGTGTCAAATGATGTGGGAAGCGGCATAGTTCCTGAAAACCTTCTGGCCAGAAAGTTTCGTGATTTGTTGGGGAGAGCGAATCAAATTGCCGCGAAAAAAGCCGATAAAGTTATTTTTATGCAATGCGGCATTCCGGTGATTGTTAAAGATGTCAGAGGACAGAGGACAGAAGACAGAAGACAGTACCCGAAAAACTGAAAGGATGAATAAATGGATAAACTTAATCGGACAATAAGTAAAATTGAAAGGGTTGACGGTTCTTTAACGGAGAGGACTCAAAGAAGACTGGATGGCCTTACTAAGCCGCTGGGCAGTCTTGGACGGTTGGAAGAGCTCGCGATAAGGATTGTGGATATTACGAAAAAAGAAGAACCACGGTTGAAAAACAAAGTCATTTTTACAATGGCGGCAGATCACGGGGTTGTGGAAGAAAATGTAAGCGCGTTTCCTCAAGAGGTAACCCGGCAGATGGTATACAATTTTATAAGCGGTGGAGCGGGAATTAATGTTTTAGCCAGACATGTCGGCGCGAAAGTAGTTGTTGTTGATATGGGAGTGGCGAGTGATTTAGAAAAACATCCGGGTTTGGTAATCAAAAAAGTAAGGTATGGTACCGAGAATATGGCGAAGGGCCCGGCTATGACAAAAGAAGATGCCGTGAAATCGGTAGAAAACGGCATTGAGGCCTTTGAAGAGGAATTTTTAGCTTCCGGTATAGATATAATCGGAACGGGGGATATGGGAATAGCGAATACCACTTCCTCAAGCGCTATAGTATCTGTTATTACCGCTACTTTGCCGGAGGATGTGACGGGTAGAGGCACCGGTATAGATGACGAGATGTTAGCGCGTAAAATACAGGTTATAAAAAAGGCGATTAATATTAATAAGCCTGATAAAAAAGACGCCATAGACGTTTTATCTAAAATAGGCGGTCTTGAAATAGGTGGATTGGCAGGTGTAATGTTAGGCGCGGCCTCTTACAGGGTTCCCATCGTGATTGATGGTTTTATTTCAGGGGCCGCAGCTTTAATAGCGTGTACATTGGAGCCAAAGATAAAGGGATACATGATAGCCGCCCATTGTTCAGTGGAAAAAGGCCATAAAATTATTCTTAAGTACTTGGGGCTTAACTCTCTTTTAGATTTTGGTTTGCGTCTTGGAGAGGGTACCGGCGCGGCTTTGGCGATGGATGTGATAAGCGCGGCTGTAAAAATTTTAACAGAAATGGCTACTTTTCAAGAGGCCGCGGTGTCGGAACGAACAAAAACATGAAATATTTCTTGGTAGCCGTGCAGTTTTTAACTATTTTACCGGTAAAGATCCGCTCAAAAGTTTCCGAGGGAGATCTTGGCAAATCATTATCATATTTTCCTTTGGCAGGGTTAGTGATAGGCCTTTTATTGGCCGTGGTAGTAAATATTTTTATTTTTTTGCCCGATTTGGTTAAAGCGGCGTTTGTTTTGATTGTTTCTGTTTGCGTAACGGGTGCTATTCATTTAGACGGATTCGCGGATACTTGTGATGGTTTTTACGCATCCCTCTCCAAAGAAAAAGTGCTTGAAATAATGAGAGACAGCCACCTTGGGGCGATGGGAATGATTGGAGTGGTTTGTATCTTACTGTTAAAGTTTACCCTGATAACGGCTATTCCCAAGGATATTCTTTGGAAAGGGCTGATTGTGATGGCGGTTTTTTCAAGATGGTGCCAAGTTTTAGCCTGCTATGTTTCTCGCTACGCGCGTGTGGAGGGAAAAGCGCGCCCTTTTGTAAGGTACGACAGTAAAGGAGAGTTTTTAATAGCCAGTCTTCTCACAATATTAATTTTTTTGTTACTAATGGGCGTTAACGGGCTGGTTCTTTTTGCTTTTTCATTATTGCCGATTCTTTTGCTCATAAATTATATTAAGCATCGTATAGGCGGAATGACAGGAGACACAATCGGCGCGGTGAGTGAATGCGCGGAAGCGGTAATTTTGTTTTTTGTCCTAATCTGTTCATCATGGTTATGTTTTTAATCATAGGTTCCTACATGGCCGATCTAATTTTCGGAGATCCTGAAACTCTCCCTCATCCGGTGAGAGCTATGGGTAAGCTTATAACTGTTTTAGATAATTTTTTAAATAGAAGAACGTCACACAGGGCATATCAAAAGATAAAAGGCATAATGCTGTTTTTTGTAGTAACCGGAACAAGTGCTTTTTCGGCTTATTTTTTTATGAAACTTTCATCTCGAATAAATCCCCTTTTGGGGAATCTAATGTGGATATATTTAGGGTATACGGCTATTTCAGTGAAAGATCTTAAAGTAAAAGCCGAGGCAATACTGAGCCCTGTGGAAAAAGAAGATTTGTTCGCTGCGAGAAGGGAATTATCAAAAATAGTTGGAAGGGATACGCGCGCTTTGGATAAAGAAGGGGTTATTAGGGCTGCTATAGAAAGTGTGGCTGAAAATACAAGTGACGGTATAGTCGCTCCTATTTTTTATCTTGTTTTAGGCGGGCCGATAACCGCGATAGTGTATAAAAGCATAAACACACTTGATTCAATGGTTGGGTACCGGAATGAGAAATATATAGATTTTGGATGGTTTTCCGCGAAAGCAGATGACTTTGTTAATTATATTCCCGCGAGGATTACAGGTTTTTTGATAGCAATTGCCGCGCTCCCGCGGGCCAAAAGGTTTATAGCGGCATTCAAGATTATGGTTAGAGACGGACGGAAGCACTTGTCCCCAAACAGCGCTTTCCCTGAGGCGGCTGTAGCCGGTGTATTAGGCATAAGATTGGGCGGCACTTCGTTTTATGGAGGCAAGATTGTCATGAAACCTTATATAGGCGAAGACACGGTAAAAATAGAACCTTTTATGATAAAAGAAGCCGTGAATATAAGTTTCATTGTTTCGCTATTAACAGTTTCAATAGGAGTTATTCTAAGATGGCTAGTATAACGGGGGGATCCAATCTAAACTTTTTACACGGCGGCAATATTCACAAAGCTGAACGTGACGGCCGGAAGAAAGTATTGGATTTTAGCGCTAATATCAATCCATTAGGCATCCCAAGTGTTGTAAAAGAAAAAGTGTATAAAAATTTTGATAAGGTTTTACACTATCCTGACCCTGAGGCGGAAGATGTAACCGGAAAAATAGCTGAGTATCTGGGGATAGAGAAGAAAAATATTTTGATTGGAAACGGCTCGGTAGAGTTTATCTATTTACTGATGAATGTTTACAGGCCGCGGACTGTGCTTATTCCTGTTCCCGTGTTTTCGGAATATGAGCGCGCGGCTCGAAATGCCGGAAGTAAGGTTTATTTTTTAAGGCTAAAAGAAAAACATAATTTTAAAATGTCTCCGGTTAGACCGCGGGAAGCGGATATTATTTTTGCCGCTAATCCGAACAATCCTACCGGTAACTTTATTGCGGAAAATTTTAAAGAGATTGAAAAAGCCGCCGGTAGACTGATAATTGTTGATGAAGCCTTTATGGATTTTGTGGAGAAACAAAAAAAATATTCTTTGGTTCAAAAAGCCGTGAAAAATAAGAAAATTATTGTGCTGCGCACCTTAACCAAGTTTTTTGCCATGCCGGGTTTAAGAATAGGATATGTTGTGGCGCACGAAAATATAATACGAAAATTAAAAGCTTATCAAACGCCTTGGAGTGTTAATTCTTTGGCGCAATTAGCCGCGGAAAAGGTTTTGGATGATAGAGATTATATTAGAAAAACACACGAGTTGATTCAAAAAGAAAGAACTTTTCTTTACGGCGCGCTAGGGAAAATCGCGGGAATAAAGACATATCCTTCCGTGGTAAATTTTATTTTGATTAAGATTGAAAGGAAAGATATAACTTCAAAGGTTTTAAGGGAGTGCTTGATGAAAAAAGGAATTCTTATCAGAGATTGCGGTAACTTTAGAGGTTTATCCGATAAATATATCCGGGTAGCAATACGATCGCGTAAAGAAAATTTAAAATTAATCAGTGCTTTGAGAAAGGTAATGATTTGAAAAGGACAATATGAAAAACAAATTAAAACAGCTACTAACGGCCTCAGTCCATAAAAATCAGGCTCGGGGTTTACTTTTTTCAGGGGGGCTGGATTCAAGCATTATCGCGGCTATTAATCCGCGCGTTAAAGCGATTAATGTGCGGTTTGAAAATTATGGCGAAGATACGGAATATGCCGAGTCTGTGTCAAAATTTTTGAAAATGGAATATTTCCAGAGAAAAGTTAAAATTGAAGAAGCTATCGCGGCTATTCCGCGGGTAATAAAGATACTTGAGAGTTTTGACCCCGCTATCCCTAATGATTTGACAGCGTATTTCGGGCTAAAAACAGCGAAGGAGTCAGGCATAGATGAGATTATGACAGGTGACGCGAGCGATGAAATCTTTGCCGGATATAGTTTCATGAGAGGCATAGACGATTTAGATGGGTACATAAGAAAGATATCTTCTTTATGGCTGTTTAGTTCTCGTAAGTTAGGCGAGTTTTTGGATATAAAGATAAAACAGCCTTATTTGGATAAGACAATAGTTGATTTCGGCCTTGATATTCCAAAAAACATGAAAATAAGGCGCGATAGAAACCGGGTTTGGGGGAAATGGATATTGCGTAAAGCGTTTGAAGACGCCCTGCCAGGTGACATTATTTGGCAGAGTAAACGCCCTTTAGAACACGGCTCGGGCATGACAAAGATTCGGGGGATTATTGAATCGAAAATTGCGGATAAGGAGTTTAAAGAAGCGTCTAAAGAGCTTTCGATAAAATTTATAAGCAAAGAGCATTTTTATTATTACAAGGTGTATAGGGATGTTATTGGGGAAATATCGGGGCCGGCTAAAGGGGAAAAAGAATGCCCCTCATGCGGCGCGGGTATGAGGCAACAGGCGTTTCATTGTAAAGTGTGCGGGCATGTTTTAAATTGAAGGAGGAGGTAAGATGTTTATTTCATGGAGCGGTGGTAAAGAGAGTATGTTTGCAGGTTATAAGGCTACGCGGGCAAAAGGCGCTAAAGCGGATTATTTGTTAAATATGATTTCAGGCGATGGCACTATTTCGTGTTCTCATGGCATCAGTTCATCCCTTTTGAGAATTCAGGCGGAGGCCGTAGATGTTCCTATCCTTCAAAAAAGGAATACGGGAAGCAATTATGAGGAAAAATTTAAAGAAGCGCTTTCTTTTTTTAAAGAAAAAGGTATTCATACAGGAGTCTTCGGAGATATCGATGTGGCAGAGCACCGCGAATGGATACAGAGAGTTTGCGATGATATGGGTGTAAAGGCGATTTTACCGCTGTGGAATAGCAAAAGAAAAGATTTAATCGAAGAGTTTATAGGAGCGGGTTTTAAAACTATTGTTGTAGCGGTTCACGCGCCTTTTTTAGGCAAAGAATGGCTGGGCCGGCAAATTGATGCTGAGTTTGTAAAGGATTTAGAAGCGTTAGGGAATGTGGACTTATGCGGCGAAAAGGGGGAATACCATACTTTTGTTTACGACGGCCCGATTTTTAAAAATCCAATAAAACTTGAAACAGGGAAAAAGGTGTTTAAAAATGATCGATGGTTTTTGGAAATTATTTAATGTCTGTCATCCCGGAATTCGGCGAAGGCGAATATCCAGGATCTGTGCTTGTATAATGCTGCTGTGTCTGCTTTTTTCTTTTGCGGCACACCCTCAAGATGCCTTGCCAAAAAGGGTTGTTTCTTTGAGTCCGGCGGTGACCCGCCAGCAATATCTTTTAGGCGCGGAAGACAGGTTAGTCGGCTGTACGGTGTATTGTACCAAACCCGAAGCGGCACAATATAAAGAAAAAATAGGCACGTTAATGGATGTTAATTTGGAGAAGATTATATATCTTAATCCGGATTTGGTAATAGCGACTTCCTTAACAGATCACAATACCGTTCAAAAATTACAGGATTTGGGGATAGAAGTAAAGATATTTCCCGCGCCAAAAAATTATTCTCAGATTTGTGAGCAATTTTTAAGATTGGGAAAGATTCTTGGCAGAGGAAAAGAAGCGGAACATATTGTAAAACTTTCTGATATGAGATTAAAAAAAACAAAAGAGTCTGGAAAAGATTTTAAAAAGCCCACGGTTTTTATCCAGGCAGGCTCAAAGCCTTTAACCACATTAACTAAAGATTTTTTTGTTAATGATATTATCGAATTCGCGGGGGGAATAAACATAGCTAAAGATTTAACAAGCGGCCTCTATTCCAGAGAAAAAGTTCTTAAAGATAATCCCGATGTAATAATTATCATGACTATGGGCATTGATGGACAAGAAGAAAAAGATACCTGGCAAAGATTTAAAACATTAAACGCGGTAAAAACAAATAATATTTATGTTGTGGACGCTCGTGAATTGGGAAGCCCCACACCGTTGAGTTTTGTTGAAATGGTAGAAAAAACAGAAAAATTTTTTCGTTCTACGAGTGTCAATAAATAGGGGGCAAGGGATAGGGGCAAGGCACACCATGCCCCCATCCCCAAAAGGGTGTAATCATTTTAGGGATTGAACAAACAATTAATTTCTCCCTTTGAAAAAGGGAGATTACGAGGGATTTAATATCTGTTCCAATTTGCTAAAATGGGTACTCAAAATTTAACCATGAGGTCGGGGCTAGTTCCAAATTTGTCCTAACGAGCGATATGAAAAATAAATTTGTTAAATGGATTATGTGGATAGGTGTTTTGGTGCTGATTGTTTTAGGCGTAAGTGTTTTTTCTTTATGTTCAGGTTCAGCAGGGATACCCGTTAAAAAGGTAGTGGGTTTAATCTTTGAAGCCGGAGAGTCTCCCGGAAAGAGCATTCTATTTGATATCCGTCTGCCGCGTGTTATTTTGGGTTTTGCTATAGGAGGCGCTTTAAGCCTGGCGGGTGTTGTTTTGCAGGGGATGTTTCGTAATGTGTTAGTCGAGCCCTATACTTTAGGTATTTCAGGGGGCGCGGCATTAGGAGTCTGCGCGAATATTGTTTTGGGTTTGCGCCATACGCTGGGAGCGGTTACTTTACCGTTTTTTGGATTTTTGGGCGCGGGCATAGTTGTTTTGTTGGTGTATTCCCTGAGTGTGAAAAATAACAGGTTGAATATCCAAAGCCTTCTTTTAACAGGGGTAATGATAAGTTTTGTATCTTCATCCCTGATTATGCTTCTTATGGCTTCCTCGCGCGTGGAAGACCTTCATGGAATAGTTTTTTGGATAATGGGTTCATTGGAAGAGCCTAATTGGGTTCTTATAAAAGTGGCCATGGGTGTTTCTTTACTCGCCCTTGTTATTTCTTACATTTTTTGTTTTGATCTTAACGCTTTTTCCCTGGGTGAAGAAGAGGCCCTGCATTTAGGCGTGAACACGGAAAGAACTAAGCGTTTGCTTTTTCTCCTGGCTTCGATATTAACAGGATTAAGTGTTTCTGTGGCAGGAGTTATAGGTTTTGTGGGATTGATTGTGCCGCATTTCGCGCGTATGTTTATCGGTTCGGATTATAGGATTCTCCTAATCAGTTCTTTTTTATGCGGCGCGGGTTTTTTAATATTTTGTGATACTATCGCGAGGACAATTATCGCGCCGATGGAACTTCCGGTGGGCGTGATTACCGGTATAATCGGCGGAGTACTTTTTGTATACGCGTTGAATAAAAAGAAAATATATTACGGAGTGAAACAATGTTAGTAGTGAAAGACTTGATATGCGGATATGATCTTGGAAAGCCTGTTTTGCGGAATATTAGCCTGAGAATAGCTCAGGGGGAAATCGCGGGCATAATCGGGCCTAACGGCTCAGGGAAAACCACGCTTCTTAAGGCAATGTCCAGGGCCCTTAAGCCGGAATCCGGAGAAATTCTTTTTAACGGTAAAAATATATGGTGGATGGCTATTAAAGAATTGTCGCGGCAAATAGCGGTAGTATCCCAAAATTCTCCGTCAAATTTTATGACCGTAGAGGAATTTGTACTGTTAGGCAGAATTCCCTACTTTGAAGGTTTTCGTTTTTTTGAGACAAAGCATGATCTTGAAACGGCCCGGGAATGTATGAATTTAACCGATAGTTTTAGGTTTAAAGACCGATTTTTGCATGAATTAAGTGGCGGCGAATGTCAGCTTGTGGTTATAGCCCGGGCTCTCGCTCAAAAACCAAAACTGCTTTTACTAGATGAGCCTACATCACATTTGGATATTACACACCAGGTGAAGATATTGGACCTTATTAGGAGATTAAATAACAAGTTGGGCATTACGGTGATAATGGTACTGCATGATCTCAATTTGGCGAGCGAATACTGCCGGCGGCTTATACTTATGAACGAAGGTACTATCCAGAAGCAGGGGATACCTGAGGATGTGTTGAAGTATGACATTATTGAAGATTCTTATAAGACAGTTGTAGTTGTTAAAAAGAGCCCGGTTTCTTCAAAACCATATGTTTTTATGGTTCCGGGGGGTATCCACCAAACGCTTTATCGCGATATTATGAAAAAAACAGGATTAATTCAAATTTATACGGGGGATGGGAAGGGGAAGACGACCGCGGCGGTTGGGTTAGCGTGCCGCGCGAGGGGGCAGGGATTCAGAGTTTGCTACATTTCTTTTTGTAAAACAGGGCATAACGGCGAAACAGATATTTTAAAACAAATAGGTGTTGATGTTTTTGGTTTTGGTAAAAAAGGTTCTTGTTTACATAAAAATGTAAACAAAGATGAAGTGGGAAAAGATTGTTTAAAGGCCTTAAAGTTGGTAGAGGAGCTTTATAAACAGTATAGATACGATCTTATGATATTGGATGAGATAAACGTGTGTATTGGCAAAGGATTTTTAAAGGAAAATGAAGTTTTAGAAATAATGAGACGAAAGCCGGAGGAAATGGAATTAGTCTTAACAGGAAGGGGGTGTCCAAAAAAAATAATCGAGAAAGCGGATTTGGCAAGTGAAGTGCGAAAAATAAAACATCCTTACGATATGGGGATAAAAAAACGCGAAGGAATTGAATTTTAATACAGCAATTTATTTCGTAGGGACAAGCCTAAGGCTTATCCGAGACAGCGAAAGTTTATTTCGTAGGGACAAGCCTAAGGCTTGTCCGAGACAGCGAAAGTTTATTTCGTAGGGACAAGCCTAAGGCTTATCCGAGACAGCGAAAGTTTATTTCGTAAAGACAAGCCTAAGGCTTATCCGAGACAGCGAAAGTTTATTTCGTAAAGACAAGCCTAAGGCTTGTCCGAGACAGCGAAAGTTTATTTCGTAGGGACAAGCCTAAGGCTTGTCCGACACAATTGAATTTATACAGAAAGGAAAAAACAAGATGAAAAAAAGAATACTATTTTTTATCGCGATATTGGTGGTGACAATAACCCCAAAAAGCTGGGCGGATACGGCAAAAACGTCAACATCTGATATCGTTGTTTTAGACCCCATAGTTGTGACTTCTTCAAGAATAGGCAGAAACTTGACAGAGGCGTCTTATACCGTGAAAACTATCGGCTCAGAAGAGATTAGAAAGACAAACGCCAAAAGCGTACCGGATTTATTAAAGACGCGAGAAGGTATGTACGTGTATGACGACACCGGTACCGGTACGGGTGGAAGGATAAATATGCGCGGGTTTTGGGGCGGCATGTCAACCCATCAGCTGATACTTGTGGATGGAATTCCTCAAAATAAAGGCGGGGATAAACTTGTAGATTGGGATTTGATTCCTTTAGATAACATTGAACGAATAGAGATATTAAGAGGACCGGCAAGCGCGCTTTATGGCGACAATGCGATGTCCGGAGTAATAAATGTTATCACAAAAAGGTCCGGTGATTTGAAAACTAAAACATCTTTTTCCTGCGGTACCTTCAACACTCAGGATTACAAAATATCCAGTTCTCAGTCTCTTGAAAAAATCGGATATCGGCTTGATATCAATAAAAAAACAACAGATGGATTCAGGAAACATGCTGATTACGAAAACATCAACATGGCAGGGAAATTGGATTTTTCGCTTAGCAAAACACAAAATCTGTTGTTTGATTTTGGTTATCATCAAAAAGAAATAGGCGCGTATCCTTGGTCTTTAACAGAATTACAGATTGCTGAAGACAGGCGTCAGGCGAGACCCGGAAGCGAAAATGATACGAAAACCATAAAAAAAACAGATTTTTCCATGACATATTCCCAGAGTATGGACAAATGGCTTGATTTTATGGGGACATTTTATTATCGTTATGAAGATACGGAATCATTTTATACTTCCGGCAGTAGTCCGACTTCAACGCAGGAAGAACTTAGTGATGAGAATACATATGGCTTATTAGCTCGGACTAACTTGGATGTGAAAATTTTAAAAATGAAACATTTTTTCACAACAGGCATGGATTTAGAGACAAATAATCTTGATAGTGAAACTTATGACGCGCCGAATCAGATACGTTCGGATATAGATGGTGATTATAATGCTGACAGGTATAAAGTCGGATTATATCTCCAGGATGAAATCAATCTTACAGATCCGCTTAAATTAATTTTAGGCATAAGATATGATTGGGTACAGTTTGACTTTAGCGATTTGAGAAATAACGGGAAATCCAGAGAAAGAAAAATGACAGATGTAAATCCAAAATGCGGAATAGTTTATACCTATTGGGAAAATTCCAATCTTTACGCGAATTACAGTCAGGCTTTTAGAACACCTACATTGAGCCAGATGTTTACTTATGGCAGTGTATCAAATCCGGATTTGAGTGCCGAAAAAGCGCAAAACTATGAATTTGGGGTACGCCACCAATTTACCGACAGTTTAAAAACAGATGTCAGTTTATATTGGATGGAGATTGATAATGAGATTTGGTATGACCGTTCCGTTCGAAAATACAAGAATTATGGCGAGACATTACATAAAGGACTGGAGTCAAGCTTAAATTTTGAGATTTTGGATGGAGTGAATCTATTTGCTAATTATACGTATACTGAGGCTAAAAATAGAAACGGAACTGATGACGGTAAATACTTGACAAATGTTCCTGTTCATAAAGGAGCGTTTGGACTAAGGTTTTTGTCGGATTATGGTTTTGGTACGCATTTGACTCTGAGCAGTTTAGGCGATTCATATGTAGACTCAGCTAACAATCATAATCTGTGCGGGTATACGACTGTTGATACAGGCCTCAGTTATACATACAAGCAGATATCAGCATTTTTTAACATTGATAACCTTTTTGACAGAGAATATAACTCGCATGGTTCCAAATCATTAACAGGTACAAAGAAGTTTAATCCAGCGCCGGGAAGGACGTTTAATTTCGGTGTAGAGGTGGAGTTTTAATAATGCTGACCAATTCTATGTTTAGAACAGCCTTTGGAATTTCCCTTTTGGCGCATACGGCACTGTTTGCGCCGTACGCGTTTTTTTCTCCTCCGGTTGAAGAAATTCCTGCTGAAAAGGCTGAAATAAACTACGTCATAATTGCTGAACCGGCTCTGGCAGAGAAAGAGGAAATTATAATTACCGATAAAATGGAGGAAATCCTTCAACCAGAACCTTTAGAACAAAAACCTCGAAATAAACAGGCTTTGTTAAAATACCATAATTTGGTTAGAGAAAAAATTCACGCAAAAGTTCATGATGCTCAAACAAAAGGAGAGGTAACTCTTCTTTTTACCCTTGATTCCCTGGGCCGGCTAAAAGAGATTAACAGCATAACTGCCAGTGCGTTTGATAGGTCTCTAAAAAGAGCCTTAGAACGATTAAGCAGGGCCGGTTTAACTCAAGCCCAGCCATTCCCCCCATTTCCCAAAGAAATAGGCACATCTCCCATAACCTTTTCACTTACTGTAAAATACACAAAATGAAGTAATTGTAGCGGCAAAGGCACCCTTCGGGTACAGACATGACTTTGTTTCTTTAAAACTAATCATGAGAAAGCGGATATGAACAAAAAAAAATAATGTAGAGACGAGGCATTGCCTCGTCTCTGGTATGGAAAGTCGTGTCAACCTTCCTTTTCAACAATAATCTTTACCGGCTACATTCATATCTATTCTTTGTGTTGTTTGAATAAAAGGCAATGGATACTTCGACGATGAATCAATCTGGTATCCGTAG
>JBDRBY010000003.1:0-3663 GCA_043822245.1 Candidatus Omnitrophota bacterium | reverse complement strand
CGCTTATTTTAATAACCAGTATTTTAACCGCGGTTTTAGGGATTATTCTGGCAATTTTTATCACCCGTTCAATAACAAACCCCGTTACCAAATTAAGAAACGCCAGTATTGAACTGGGTAAAGGCAGGTTAGATACCAGGGTAAAGGTCAAAGCTAAAGATGAAATTGGTGATTTGGCTAACTCATTCAATAAGATGGCTGAGGGCTTAAGCGAGTCCATGGAAAAAGAGAAGGAACTTGCAGCAGCAGCAGGCGAGAAGAAAAAGGCGGAAGAATTGGCGTCTATGAATGAAGAGTTAGAATCCACAAATGAGGAGTTAAAGCAGAGTAATGAAGAGTTAGAATCAGCCAGCGAAGAACTGCGTGTCGCGAATGAAGAGGCGCAAAAGGCAAAAAAGCAAGAGGAAGAGAAAGCACAGAGATTAGCGCGTATGAATAAGACTATGGTGGGGAGAGAACTAAGGATGGTAGAGTTGAAGGAAGAAATAAACACATTATTAAAAGAGTTAGGCAGAGAAAGAAGATACAGGAAAGAAGAAAAAGAACCTGATAAACCGGAATCTGTTTAAAAATGGATATAACATTATTGGTAGACAAAATTAAACGCGACAAGGGATTTGATTTGAGTGGATACAGGGACTCAACGCTAACCCGTCGTATCGAACGAAGGATAAAATTCGATGGGGCGAAATCTTTAGATGAGTATATGCGGATGATAGACAGAGACTATCATCTTTACTGGCGGCTCGTAAGTGATTTTTTTATTGGCGTAACAGATTTTTTCCGTGATAAGGAAATTTGTGACATTGTCCAAACTAAAGTATTTCCTGAACTGATTGAAAGAAGAATTAAAGAACCTTTTAAGGCGCCGTTTCGCGTTTGGAGCGCGGGCTGTTCCACGGGCGAGGAAGTTTATTCTTTAGCCATAATGGTAAAAGAAATCTACGAGAAGAAGGATATCCGCCGGCCGTTAGCATTTGTTCACGGAACGGATATCCTTGAGGATAAATTAGAACAAGCTAAGCAAGGAATCTATCCGCGAGAGAAGGTAGAAAAAATGGAAAGAACCTTAAGAGAGAAATATTTCATTACGCGGGATAGGAAATATAAAATACACCCTACCATAGAGAGTATGACACATTTTAATAAATTAGATCTTGTTCATCCGTCAGGATTTGGCGGATTTGACATAATTGTCTGCCGCAATGTCTTGATCTATTTTCAACGCAAGCTTCAAGAAAAGGTAATAGCATATTTTCATAAGGCGCTTAGGCCGGAGGGAATTTTGTGGCTGGGGAAATCAGAGACATTGTGGGGCAGGACATCATCTTTATTTGAATCAGTCTATAAGAAAGAGCGAGTTTTTAGAAAGTTATCGGTTGGGGTTTCTTAACAAATGTTAAGAATGTTATAGAAGTTAAACATTTCGCGTAACAATTATAACATTCAGCCAAGGCAATTTATTTCCCTTGACTTCTTTGAGGAAAGTTAATAAAATAGACAATGTTTAGTGAATGATGATTATGTTTAAACTATGTATACTTTTGTTACTTTGGAGGTTGCCGTGATAAAACCGAATCCTTTCACGCCCAGGTCGGGACAGGAACCTAAGGTGTTTCTTAACCGGGATGATGAAATTGCCTTTTTTGAAAAAAGGATGCATGAACTCCAAAACCATGACGCAAATCACTATATTTTAAATGGGTCATGGGGAGTGGGAAAAACTTCTTTGTTGAAATACTTTAAACTCTTTGCTCAAGAAAAAGGATTTCATAGTTCTTATTTCTCAATTCAAGAGTTTCCAGAGCATGTTGATGATGAAAAGATAACTGTTCATATATTGCAGTCAATTTCACGCGCCTTACCCTTACAGCTTAAAAAAGACAGCCGGCTTCTAAAATATCTTGAAGGATTCGGGATTCAAGTTTTAGGTACTGGTTTTAATGTAAATTTCCGTCTCGACAAAAATATTATGCTTGATTCTCAAAGTTTATTATTAGACGGGTTAATAAATATTTGGGGGGAACTGAAAGATTCTAAAGGGGTTATTGTTTTGATAGACGACGCGCATAATCTCTCTCAGGTAACGCGATACATGACAACCATTCGAAATGTCTTGAGTCACGACGATATAATGAAAGGTACTAACTATCTTTTTATTTTAAGCTCCACGGTTGAGGGTTGGAAACCATTTATGATAAGAAATCATCCTATTGGAAGATTTTTTATTCCGCGCTTAGAGCTTAAGCGTTTTAACCAAGGAAATACATATAAACTTATAGAGGAAACCTTAAAGGGTACAGGTGTAAAATTTGGAAAAGAGCTGTTTCCTTTTATTTGGGAACACACTAACGGACACCTTTTTGAAGTCCATAGTTTATGCCGCACTCTTTATGATCTGCAAGAAAGAGGAATTGTCGGGAATAATAAAGCCGACATTGCCCTTAATGAAAGTGTGATGTATTTAGGAACTACTATTTTTGAACAAATATTGTCTAGCGCAAGCGAGAGAGAAAAAGAAATATTATACGCGATTTCCTTTTTAAAAAAACCTTCCAGCATAGACGAGATAACTAATCAGCTAGGAAAATTAAAGATTAAAAAAAGCGCTCTAAAATCATATTTGAGTAAACTGGTGGACAAAAATCTCCTTAGTCATCCTAAACGAGGTTTATATGTTATAGAGGATAGAATGTTTAGGCTTTATGTTAATAAAAGTCATGCCTAAACAAAGAGTCTAATGCTCCCACCCAAAACATCCCTACTTGTCCAAAAAAATTCCCACAGAAGCTATTTAAGAACGATTTAAAGCCATTCTGGAAGTGCCTGTCGAGTAGTTTTTGGGATCCGAAAAGGGCGCAAATCACCTTTCTGACGATAAACCGCTAAAAAAGACGCTCTCAAATTCCCGTAGTTAAAAGATATCAAGCCTGCCCATATAAAACCATTGCCATTTTCTCGACGAGAAATCAACTTAATGCTCTACCGCAGACCCCCCAAGAATGGGGGGGCTGCGGAACTGGGGGTTGAATACAGGGAGCTCGTCTTGTGCGGGGAATAAAAAAGAGAAAGTTAACATAACATGGTTATGTCTAACCCAAGCCCTTGACAGACACTCCTTAAATTATTTATTTAGGTCTGTCAAGGGCGCAGTGGCGAGCGAAGGGGTGAGGCAAGGGCAAGTGACTATAATATCGATATTATAGGCAAAGGCGGTTTTAGCAAAAAAATTGGAGAAATTGAGGCTCCGATTTTTTTGCGTTAAGAAACCGCCTGGCTTGCCCGGTCTTTCATTCGCCGCAGGCGGATGAAATATGCCGACCCCCTGAGCCGCTTTCTCTTTTTTATTTTCCGCGCTGGCGAGCGACATTCCTTATAAAAGGGTGGCTGGGTGGGGAAGAAACCCGCAACTTAGCGCCACAAACTCACGCATAAGAAAAGGAGCGCAGTGGAGCAATGTCTTATTAGGGCGCGGCTAACTCTTGATGCCGTAGGCTTCAAGAGTTAGTGATAGTTTTGCGAGCCGACGAAGGCGGGGAGCAAATCTATCAAGCACCCCTTGCTGTCTGTGGGCTGGCGAAGCCAGAACACAGAGAGTAATAAGACATTGCGCAACGTAGCGACGAAAGCCACGAATACACCAACAACCTAAGTGACCGTAAT
>JBDRBY010000002.1:0-9109 GCA_043822245.1 Candidatus Omnitrophota bacterium | reverse complement strand
GCAATGATTCCATTCCCTCTTTCAGAAGGGGGGAGCAATGATTCCATTCCCTCTTTCAGAAGGGGGGAGCAATGATTCCATTCCCTCTTTCAGAAGGGGGGAGCAATGATTCCATTCCCTCTTTCAGAAGGGGGGAAATATAAAAGGGGATTTTAAAAAAACGCTCTCACTGCTTGTTTCCTCCCTCAACAGTTTTTATGAATTCACAAAAACTGTCAAAATCCTCAACGTTTTTATATTGCCTCATAATTCCATCTAGACCTTTCAACCTTTTTAAATACCACGTCAGATGTTTGTACATTCGCTTTAACGCCATCTTTTTATTGTAAAACTCCATATTCAGAGAGCAATGATCAATGATAACATTTTTTATTTCTTCCAAAGGCGGCTCTTCTCGTTGAGAGCTTTTTGAGAAAAAATCGTTAATCTCTCTAAAAAACCACGGCCTGCCAAGCGCTCCCCTGGCCAGAAAAACACCGTCACATCCCGTTTTCGCGAAAACATCCTTCACGTCCTGAAGTGAAAAAATATTTCCGCTGGCAAAAACCGGAACCTTTACCTCTTTTTTTAAAATACTTACGACATTATGATCCGGCTTACCTCTATACATTTCATCTTTTCTTCTGGAATGGATACAGATCGACTTAGCCCCTTCTGAAACAACGGCTTTTGCCACTTCCATATAATTTATGCTGTCTTTATCCCATCCGCTTCTTATCTTTACGGTTACCGGGATAGCCAGCTCTTTCACTAATTTGCGGATAATGCCTGCAAGCTTTACCGGATCTTTTAAAAGCGCGGCGCCTTTGCCGCCTTTTACCACTTTCCGCGCGGGGCATCCGGCATTAATATCCAAAACATCAAACCCTTTTTCTTCACAGATCTTCGCCGCGTACAGTATTTTTTCCTCATCCTGTCCCACAAGCTGAACCCCTAAAGGCGAATCTCCGGGAAATCTATCCATAAGCTTAAACGTTTTTCTGTTGTTATGGATTATACCGTTAACATCTATCATTTCGGTGAAGGCAAAAGCGCATCCAAATTTTCTTGCCATCATCCTAAAAGGGATATCTGTAACCCCGGACATAGGGGCTAACACCACTTTAGCCCGAACCATCTTATCAATCGCGTCATTTTTCATTTGCGTGTAACTTGGTTAATTAACCCCAGTTATCCCTCAAGCTCGCTCTGTCTCAGCAAAACTTCCCTGTTTACAATATCCACGACTTTCGCGTAATTCAACTGGCCTATAAACTTCCGGGAAGTCTTTCCTGCTAAAACCGGAATATAGTCCACATGTTTTGTTTTAAAAATATCCATTACCGTTTTTAAATCCTGCTCCCCATAAGCTGTCACACTGACATCTCGAAGCATATCTCCGGCAAGCACCAATAAATCCATTTGTTCTTCATTGAAGGCATCTCGCACATCTCCTAGTGAAATGATTCCCACAAAATCACCGGAGATATCTACCACGGGAAAATTATACGCGTCACTTTTTTTCATCACATTTATTATTTGGCCGAGATTATTGTTCTCCTTTAAAACAAAAAAATCCTCCTCCATGACATCTTTAACCTTGTGAGAACCTATTATGTCTTCAGCTGTTATATTCCTATTCACTTCGTCAGCTTTTTTAACACTGTATCTTATCATGGGTGGAGCGATTAACTGCAAAAGAAACGTTGTAGCGGTAATAATGCTCATGATCATAAGCCCCACCGCGCGCGTCTCGGGGCCCAAAGAGCTGAAGGAATGAAACACAGCGATAGCTAACCCAACCGCGACACCTGCCTGATCAAATAAACAAAACCCCAAATACTTTGTGACAGTATTCTTCGCCTTAGAAAGCCTGCCTCCGATGTAAGCGCCCGCGAGTTTTCCCACGCTTCGGCTTACGATGTAGATAACAGCAAGAAACGCGACACCTTCTTTGGTTAAAATCCTCGCGTCAAGCTGGGCACCCACTAAAACAAAGAAAAGTATAAAAATAGGCCCGCTTACTTTTTTTATAAGGTTAAGTGTTTCTTCTTTTCCCGGCGGCTGTAAATTCGTCGCCACAGCGCCTAAAACCATTGCCGCGAAAATAGGTTCCAGCTTGAAATATATTGAAAGCCCAACAACGAATATGATAGTCCCAATGGTAAACGATAATATTTTATCCTTGTCCCTCGTCTTGATAGATATTTTGTAAAGAACAAATCCGGCTGTGAGACCTATTAAAACCGACGCCGCGATATGAGATAGCGGGACAAGGATACCATAAAAAAACGAAGCGCTCTCATGAACGATAAGAGACCGGGCAAAAACACTCGCGAACCCGTAAATTATAAGAGCAAGCGCGTCATCAAGGGCCACTATTGAAAAGGCTGTTGTTGTTAAAGGGCCGCGCGCTTTGTATTCTTCTAAAACGCTGTATGTCGCCGCGGGAGCTGTGGCCGAAGCAAGCGAACCTAGTATCAGGCCCATATAAATTTTATGCGTAAAGGCAATAACCGACGCGGCAACTAGAATAAACGTTAGGAACGTCTCCACTAAAAGTATCGTATAGATTGAACGGCTATAACGTTTAAACCGATTAAAATTAATCTCCGAACCTATCATAAACCCTATAATGCCTAAAGCCAGGTTAATAATAGGCCAGAAAGAAGCCATAACGGGTCCGCTTAAAAGGCCGTGAAAGGATTCCCCTAATAGAAGCCCTATTATGATGTAGCCCGTCACTTGCGGTAAATTCAGCTTGTTAAAGACCTTCCCCGCTATCACCCCAACTAAGATAATTATTCCTATCATTAACAGAATATTCATCTTTTTCTATTTTTTTTATTTTTTTTCTTAGGCTTGCCCATCTGGATAAATTTATTTGAATATTCGCGGAGTTTTTGTTCCACCAGGTAGTTAATCGTGTTTTTCGGATATTGCCCTTTTTTATTCTTTTTGCCGGCTTTTTTACCCGTTAAAATTTCAATCCCTTCATCAACGGTTGAAACCGCCCATATGTGAAACTTCCCTCCTTTAACGGCGTTTATCACTTCATCTTTGAGCATAAGATGTTTTGTGTTAAGCTCCGGAATTATTACCCCTTGTTTCCCGGTAAACCCTTTCACCTTACAGACATGATAAAATCCCTCAATTTTTTCATTTATCCCGCCCACAGGCTGTACAAAACCATGCTGGTTCATTGAACCTGTAACAGCTATCGACTGTTTTATCGGAACATCTGAAAGAGACGACAAAAGGCAATATGCCTCAGTGCTTGACGCGCTGTCACCGTCAATGCCATCATAGGACTGTTCAAAACAAATACTCGCGCTAAGGTTCAACGGCATGTCTTGAGCGAATTTCTCGCCGAAATATCCGACCAAAATCATAACTCCTTTTGAATGAATATTCCCGCCCATCTTGACTTGACGTTCGATATCAACCACACCTGTCTTCCCCATATACGTACACACTGTTATTCTTGAAGGTTTGCCAAACATGTATTCACCCATATCCAGGACGGCGAGGCCGTTTACCTGGCCTTTGACAGAGCCGTCTATATCCACCATTAAAACATTTTTGCTGATAAGTTCTATAATTTTCTCTTCAATTAAATTAGACCTGTATATTTTTTCATGTATAGCCTTTTCGACATGCGCTACCGCGACATATTCCGCGTTGACTTTGCCAGCCCAGTAATCAGCCTCGCGCAGGATGTCAACAACATACATAAATCTCGCGCTAAGTTTTTCCTGGTCATCCGTAAGCTTGGACCCGTACTCTACTATTTTTGCCACCGCGGCCCTCTCAAAATGCCGCAGGCCTTCTTCTTCACATCTGACCTTGATAAAAGCCGCGTACTTTTTAACCTTATCCATGTCTCTATCCATTTCCACGTCAAAATCAGCCTTTACTTTGAAAATTTCCCGGAAATCCTCATCAAATTTATAAAGCGTCTGGTACAGCCACGGAGGCCCCACCATTATCACTTTTATATCGGACGGTATTGAGTTAGGCTTAAGGCTTGTAGTCGTTATAACGCGAAATTGCTCGTTTATATCCTCCACCTTTATTTCACGATTGCGTATAACCCGTTTAAGCGCGTCCCACGCCATAAAACTGCTTAGCACATCCATTGCCTGAAGTACGAGATAACCTCCATTAGCTTTATGCAAAGCGCCGGCTGATATCATGTTAAAGTCCGTTGACATAGAACCAAAATGTGAAACATACTCTATCCTTCCGATTAGGTTGTAATAGGTAGGATTGGGTTCACTGATAACCGGAGCGCCTTTTGAATGCCTATGATCCACCAGAACATTAACTTCATACTTGCGAAAAGAATTTTTCTTTGACGGCGTTTTTAACCCAAAAACCATTCCCGGCGCCTCTTCTTCCTCTTCCTTGAAACTGTCTATATCATCCACAATGTCTTCCTGCGCGTAATTCAGGTGTTTGACAATACTCTCAAATTCTCTGTACTTAAATCTCAATTCGTCAATTATGTGCTTAACAGAAAAAAGCGCGACTTCTTTTTCTAATTCTTTAATTTTTACTTTCGCGTCTTTTTCCATCACACGAACTTCGCCTAAAACCTGTTCGATTTTTATATGCAATTCATGCTTTTTCTTTTCTATTCTTTCTTTTTCGTCATCCGAAAGTTTCTCGTAGTTTGTGATGGTTATCTGCTGGTCCCCTTTTCGAGGCACAAGAATCACACCGGTAGCGGATTGCTTTAAAACAAACCCTTCACCGAAGGCCTTATTTTCAATTTCTTCCAAAACACTATCCCTTTTTTGCTTATATTTTTTGAGTAAATCCTGCCTTCTTACCTCATAATCTTCACTCTCAAAGGCCTTAGGTATTTCGACTTTTAACTCACTTATCAATTCTTCCATGTCCTTTTTAAAAATTATGCCGCGGCCGGCAGGAAGATTTATGGCAATCGGTTCGTCCTCATGGATGAAATTATTAACATATATCCAATCATCCGGAGTTTTTTCTCTTGAAGCGATTTCATTAACCGCTTTTTTTACCTGAGTGTTGCGGCCTGTGCCGGCGGCCCCGCATACAAAGATGTTGAACCCTTCGGACTTCAAATTTAAGCCAAAGTCTATAGCATTTACTCCTCTTTCCTGGTGCAAAGGTTCACTTTCAAATACATAGTCTTTAGTGGTTTTAAACGAAAACGTTTTCGGCGCGCATATCTTTTTTAAATCACCGGCTTTTAATTTTCTCATAATTTGCTCCTTGAGGGTTCAGCTATAAAAAGTAAAATCATCTCAAATTGTCATTGCGAAGGCGCGATAGCGCCTGAAGCAATCTCTATGAAATTCAAGTAAGATTACTTGCCCGCCACGCATCGCAGGGTACGGGGCCATGTACCGGACAGGCCTTAGGCCTGTCCCTACAATGCTTATTGGTTGTTAACATTTAACTCTGAACTACCAACTTAAATACCGACAGCCACAATGGAATACTGAAAACGGCAATCAAGTGCGTGTAAAAGATCACACTACTAAAAAACTCATTATCCGCCCCGGTATAACTACCCACAACCACCAAAGAAACCGCCGTGGGCATTATGCTTTGTAAAAACAAAAAAAACTTATAGTCATAACTAAGCGGCGCGCACACAAGCACGCCAAAAACAAGTGCCGGAAACAAAAAAAGCTTCGTAAAAACACTTATGACAAGAGGTCGTTTATTGCGTGGCCTATAACCGCGATATTTACAAAGATACGCTCCTAACGTCAGCATAGCCAGTGGAAACGCGGCAAGTCCAAGCTGTTTAACAGGATCCGCTATCACCGCGGGCATACTCGCTTTACCCATAAACGCCACCCAAAGAAGAGAAAAGATTGTGGCAACAACAGGTGGATTCAAAAAAACGCCCAGTCCCATCTTGTTTTTGAAAGAACCTGACAAAAAGAACGGGACAAATGACCACATTAAAAGATTAAATCCCATTATGAAAAGGAACAGGTACACAAGAAGCCTGTTCCCTAGCATACCCGCAAAGGAAAACAAAATCAAGTTCATAGGAAGGTATCCACAGTTCTGAAACCCACAAACGCACATAAATTCTTTGAATGGAATAAATCCCTTTAAAAATCTTCGGAACACTGTGCTAAGAGCCATGCCTGACAAAGAAAAAATAACGGCCGCCAGTGGCAGGAGCCACCAAAATTTGTATTCATTAAAGCTAAAAAATGTTGTAGTTTTTGAAATAATAAGCGCGGGGAATATTACACGAATGAGTATTAAACTAAGAACATCGGTAAACTTCTCGTCAATTGCTTTTCGCAGGTAAAGTATATAACCGACAGCCATTAAAACAAAAAGTTTGGCGACAGCTACTGCTATGGTATAAAAACTGAATTCCATGATTTTATTAGGCCGTTGGGTAACCGTTTAGTCGTTGACAGTTATACCGTTTGCCGTTAACCGACTAACAGTCAACGGACTAACGGACTACCAAACTACCGGATCAGCTTAAACATCTTATTTTTGTAAGCTTCAACTCCCGGTTGGTTAAAAGGATTAACTCCCGCTAAATATCCAGAAACTGCCGCGGCTTTTTCAAAAAAATAAAACAGTTGTCCTAAACAAAAAGCCGATTTTTCAGATAAAAAAATCGTAGAATTTGGAACGCCGCCTTCAAAATGAGCCTGAGCGGCCGCTTCATAAGCTTTTTTGTTAATGTGATCGAGATGTTTGCCTGCTAAATAATTCAACTTATCCAAATCTCCTTCAACAAAAGGCAGTTCACATCGAACGCTTTCTTTTTCAACAACCAAAAAAGTCTCAAACAAGTTGCGTTCTCCTTCCTGTATAAGCTGTCCCATAGAATGTAAATCTGTTGAAAAATCACACGAAGCAGGGAAAATACTATGCCCCCCCTTGCCTTCACTTTCCCCAAATAGTTGTTTCCACCATTCATCAACATAATGCAGGCTATTGTCAAAACTCGCGAGAATCTCTATTCTTTTTCCTTTTTGGTAAAGGATATTCCGAAAAGCCGCGTATTTGTAACTTGTATTGACAACAAGATCACAGGTTTCAGTTTTTTTCTGCTGGCTTTTCGCGCCATTTACGAAATCCCTGATATTCACGCCAGCGCAGGCAATTGGCAAAAGCCCCACTGGAGTTAATATAGAAAACCTACCGCCGACATCATCCGGTATATCAAAACTCTTATATTTTTTTTTATCCGCTATCTCTCTTAACACTCCACGGGAATTGTTTGTTACACACACAATTTTATCTTTCATTTCACGCGGCCCGTATTTTCTTTCTAAAAAACTCTCTATAATTCTAAAGGCCACAGCCGGCTCAGTTGTAGTTCCGGACTTTGAAACCACAATAACGCTCGGGTTTTTATCTTTTAGCTTATCTAAAAGCCTCGTAAGATAATCACACGATAGATTGTAACCAGCGAAAAAGATTTTAGTTCCTGCTAACCTCGGAGAAAGAGTCTCAATCACAGATCTTGCCCCAAGATATGACCCGCCAACCCCGATTATAATAATCGCGTCAGAGTTTTCGTTAAGTCTACGCGCCGTCGCCTCTATGTCGGACAAAAGGATTTCAGTAGTTCTCTCCGGCAAATCAACCCAGCCCAACATATCCTTTCCCTCTCCGTTTTTCTTTACCAAAAAAGAATGCGCGTTTTTCACTCCGGGCATAATGTTTTTAAGATCCTTATTTGAAACAAAGCCTCTTAAATGCTGGTCATCTAATCTTAGCTCATTTTCCATGCCTAAGCCTCCTTATTCGCCTTCTTTCATCCGCCTGAAAATATTATAAAAACCTGAGAGCTTTGCTCTAAAATGAAACGGACTATTCATATCTGAGTTTGTCATTTTTATTCTATTCAACTCATATACATCCCTGTTAAGTTTATCAAATCCGCGGTTCGTGGTACAAGCCCCTTCATATCCCGCATTTTTAACCATTTTCTTTATTTCATCATTAAATCCGCCCACGGGATAACAAAAATACATAGCCTTTTTTCCAAATTTCTTCTCTATGTCTTCTTTGGATCCGGCGATTTCATCCCAAAGCCGTTGAGGATTTTTTTCTGACGGAAGATATATGTCATTTCGTGTATGGCCTCCAAATTCCACATTATTCTTTGACATAAGCAAAATTTGATCCCATTTCAAATACCCCTGTGTCCCAACATATCCTGTAATCAAAAATATAATTGCCCGCATATTGTACTTTGCCAGTACGGGAAAAGCGCGCGCGTAATTGTCTTCATATCCATCATCAAAGGTTATTACAACTGTTTTGGGGATAAAGGCCTTCCCTTTTTTAATTTCCTCGATAAGGGCGTTAAGCGTTATCACGGAATACCCGCTCTTGTGTAAAAAAGCCATTTGACGTGAAAAATTTTTGGGGCTCACGTTTAGGGTACTACTCTTTTCATCATTAATGGCGTGATACATTAGAATCGGAACCACCCTTTTGGGACAGATACATAAAAGGAAAAATCCCGACAGAAGAGCTGTTATAATCGCGAGATAAACTAATTTCTTCTTGAAAATATTACGGTAAAAAAAATCTCTATCCCGCATACGTTCTTTTCGAACCCCTTTCAAAAACCGACCCCTTTTGTGAAGGGGCCGGATAAACCCAGATTTTGGGATAAAGCAAACGAAACAATGACCAGCCTTAATCAGGAGACTATGATGGCGGCGACAGGACATTGCTCCGCGCCGTCTTTGGCCGCTTCTACTTTGTCTTCCGGGATAGAACCTGCCATAGCAACAGCTTTATCTTCTTGCATTTCATACACTTCAGGAGATACCTGCGCGCACAAACCGCACCCTATACATTTTTCCGCGTCTATTACCGCTCTCATTCTTAGCCTCCTTGATTTTTGTTTGGTATTGTCAAAAGTTTGTATCCAAATTTTTCTTAATCCTTTGCATTTAAAGCAGTTATCTAGGATTAACTTCCCTCCCCCTTAAAATTCCCCCTTTGGAAAAGGGGGTTAGGGGGATTTTGTCATTTCTCTCCACAATCGATATGCATTTGATTTCAGATTCATTTTACAGTTCATCTTGTATCAAATCCCCCTGGCCCCCTTTTTCAAAGGGGGGAAAGTTCTGACGCTTTT
>JBDRBY010000001.1:0-71184 GCA_043822245.1 Candidatus Omnitrophota bacterium | reverse complement strand
TTGATGGACATCGTTTCCTGCATATGCTACACTTTTCATATCGCACCTCCTGTTTTGGTTTTTTCCAAATGTAGCTCTGATTTCTTGTTTATGCAAGTTATTAACCTACGAATGGAGGTGCGACTTTCCATTGTATCTACGCGAGGAGGAATGTTAAATTAACCTGGTTAGATTGACAGAGCCCAAGCCTTACATTGCAGAGACGCGATAAATCGCGTCTCTACGTGAGGAGGAATGTTAAATTAACCTGGTTAGATTGACAGAGCCCAAGCCTTACATTGTAGAGACGCGATTTATCGCGTCTCTGCGCCATAAAAAATAGTAATAGATTAGAAATTTAATTGTAGGGAAAGATAGTGTAACATGTTATTGACACTATGGTCCGGGTTCGATTCTTGACATGGGTGGGGCTTCATGTTAACGTATCTAGGATTGAGCAGGGAATGAGATAACAACAAAAAAACAGGAGATGGTTTATGGTGTCGGATTTAGTGTTTGCTTTGGTCGGGGGGCTTGGGCTTTTCTTTTTTGGCATGCAGATTATGTCGGAAGGGCTTAAGAATGTCGCGGGTGAACGGCTGAAGAAAATTCTTTCCGCGGCAACAAAACTTCCCATCATCGGAGTTTTAGTCGGGGCGGGTGTTACCTGTCTCATCCAGTCTTCAAGCGCGACTACCGTAATGGTAGTGGGGTTCGTAAACGCGGGGCTATTGGCTTTAAGGCAGGCTATTAGTGTTGTGTTGGGCGCTAACATTGGGACTACTTTTACCGCATGGCTTGTTTCCTCAATGTCTGTTTTTAAAGTTACACATTACACGTTGCCTATAATTGGTTTTGGTTTCGCGATTAAAACGTTTTCAAAGACCAAAAACGCGAAATTTCGAGGGCAGATACTAATAGGGTTTGGGCTTTTGTTTTTGGGGTTGGGGTTCATGAAAGATGCTTTTGTCCCTCTAAAAAGCAGTCAGTATTTAAAAGATATTTTTGTAGGATTTAGCCATAATCCCATTTTGGGTGTATTTGTAGGTATGTTTTTTACCATACTTCTCCAAAGTTCAAGCGCTACAATAGCGATAGTTCAGGTTATGGCATTTAACGGGCTCATAGGTTTTCCAGCGGCTATTCCTATCATACTGGGGGATAATATCGGGACAACGATAACGGCTCAGCTGGCCGCGGTAGGTTCTACATTGTCGGCCAGACGGGTCGCGATGGCACATACACTATTCAATGTTATTGGTACGGCTTACATGTTAATTTTTGTTTACATCGGATGGTTTGAAAAAATAATAAATTTCATTATTCCCGGCGATTTAACAACCTTTAACATAATGTTTTATATAGCAGTGGCACACAGTTTTTTTAATGTAACAAATACGGCGGTATTTTTACCGTTTATTGGATTTTTGGAGAAACTGAGCATTTTTCTTGTTCCAAAGAGAAAAGGCGCCATTGAAATGGCGCCCCAATATTTGGAAAAACATCTTTTGGCAACTCCGCCGATCGCGATGCAACAGGCGCGCAGGGAAACTGTTCGAATGATTGGATTAGCGTCAAGATCGGTTTCAGATTCAGTAAAAGGTTTTTTGGAAAATGATATCGCGGCCTTGAATTCAGTGCCTAAGTTCGAACAGGCGATAGACAATCTTCAGTCAGCTATCACGCAATATTTAGTTGAACTTTCTCAGGGGAATTTGAGTGAGGAAGATTCGTCAGGATTACCTGTTTTAATCCATAGTGTTAATGATATTGAACGAATAGGCGATCATGCTGAAAATATTCAGGAAATTGCTGAGCGTAAAATAGAGAACAATATCCCTCTCAGCGATGAAGCTGTAGCGGAACTTACATCAATGTGGCAGGAACTCGCGAATATGATGAAAGATGCTGAAGAAGCTTTGGGCAAAGATGACTTGCGCAGTGCCAAAGAAGTGCTAAAAAGTGAACAACGCGTCAATAAAATGCAGATAGATCTAAAAAAAGCTCATGTAACGCGGCTTAACGATGGAAGTTGCAACATAAAATCAGGAGTTATTTTTATGGATTTTGTGGATAACCTCGAAAAAATAGGTGATCATCTCACCAATGTGGCACAAGGCGTTATCGGCGAGATGCGCTGGCAGAGCAGTAAATTAAGCAAATCGGTGGACGAGATAGAAAGTGCCACCCCGCGATAAACCACCCCAGTGTTGACAAAGCGCAATCGTTCCTATATTATAGGCTTCTAATAGATGACAAAAAATCCGAGCGACAAGCAACAAGCGACGAACGACGAACGTCGAGCGACGAAAAAGGAGGATATTATGGGTATGTGGATTGGAAAAGGAAGAAAGGCCAGGCGCAGTTACGGGTTTGATGAAATTGCCCTTGTCCCGGGCGCGCTTACGATAAACCCCAATGATGTTGACACATCGTGCGAGATAGGCGGTATAAAGTTTCAAGTACCCATAATGGCGTCTTCCATGGATGGCGTGGTTGATGTAAATTTTAGCATCGCGATGGGAAAGCTTGGGGGGGCGGCTGTTTTGCATCTTGAAGGCATTTCCACCCGGTATGAAAATCCTGCCAAGGCTGTAGAAAAGATAATAAACTGTGATGTGAATGAGGCGACCAGAACGATTCAAGAAGTCTATTTAGAACCTATAAAAAAAGAACTTATAAGCAAGAGAATCAAAGAAATTAAATCAGCGGGTTCGCCCGTGATTGTCAGCTGTAACCCTCAGGTGGCAAGGGAATTTGGACCCATCGCGAGGGACGCGGGGTGTGATATCTTCGTGGTTCAGTCCACGGTTATCAGCGTGCGGCATGAGTCGAGCGAGTATGAGCCTTTGGATCTTTTTAAATTTTGCAAAGATATGAAAATTCCCGTTCTTTTGGGAAATTGCGTGGATTATGATGTCGCGCTTCAGCTTATGGAAACCGGATGCCAGGGGATTTTTGTTGGAATAGGCCCGGGTACGGCTTGCACGTCCAGAGGCGTGCTTGGGATAGGTGTGCCGCAGATTACCGCGACATGCGACTGTGCCGGTGCTAGAGACGCTTATTACAAAAAAACAGGGAAGTATATCCCAATCATAACTGATGGTGGCATGGCTACCGGAGGGGATGTTTGCAAGGCTTTCGCGGCTGGGGCTGATGCCGTAATGCTTGGCAACGCGTTCGCTAGAGCCAAAGAAGCGCCCGGCAGGGGTTATCATTGGGGAATGGCAATGCCGCATCCTTCCTTACCCAGAGGAACCCGCATACAAGTTGGCACAACAAGTACCTTGGAGGAGATATTATACGGCCCGGCTCGTCTTGATGACGGCACGCAGAATTTGGTAGGTGCTTTGGCAACAAGCATGGGTAACTTAGGCGCTCACAATATCAGGGAGATGCAGTTGGTCAATGTGATTATAGCTCCTTCAATTCAGACAGAGGGGAAAGTTTATCAAACCGCCCAGCGCGTCGGGATGAGGAAGTAATTCTCAATTAAAAATAAGTATGTCAAATTAGCGGTGGAGTGTGTTTTTTTATCCGATTGGCAAATCGCTCCAGTTTGCGAACGCGTGTCCCTGCCCCGTGGCCTGGACTAGAATGAAGTGGTAATACAAGGCTTAAAAAGTAAAAAACCTATTGTGAACTGTTGGATATTAGAGAGGGTGTTGGATACCTTGAGTGGGAGGATCCACACCGGGCGGAGGGGCCCAATCAAGGTATCCAACACCCTTTTTATTATCTATGACGAACAAACTACAATCCGACTTTGTACATCTGCATGTGCATACGCAGTATAGCCTTCTCGACGGGGCGTGCCGTTTAGGGGAATTGCTTGACTTAGCGGTTACCAATAATATGCCCGCGTGCGCTATAACCGATCATGGGAATATGTTCGGCGCGGTTGACTTTTATGAGCAGGCAAAACAAAGAGGTATTAACCCTATTCTTGGATGCGAAATTTATGTCGCTCCGAAAAGCCGCTTTGATAAGACCAGCCACGGAATTAAAGGTGCCGGCTACCATCTTCTTCTTTTATCGAAAAATATCACAGGATACAAAAATCTGATGGAAATAGTTTCCATCGGTTATTTGGAAGGGTTTTATTACAAACCCAGAGTGGATAAGGAAATACTCGCGAAATACAGTAAGGGGCTTATCGCGTCTTCCGCGTGCCTGAAAGGGGAAGTGCCCCATTTTCTTTTATCCAATCAGTATAGCAATGCTAAAAAAACAGCGGGTGAATATGCCGATATTTTTGGCAAGGATAATTTTTATTTAGAAATTCAAGATAATCATCTTAATGAGCAAAACCGGCTTAATCGAGAGCTAATTAAGTTAGCGCGTGAGATGGACCTTCCGCTTGTGGCTGCCAATGACGTTCATTATTTAGATAAAACTGACGCGAAAGCGCATGACGCGCTTTTATGCATACAGACCCAAACTACTCTGAGTGATCCTAACCGGATGCGGTTTGAGACGGACCAGTTATATTTCAAAACCGCGGAAGAGATGAAAAAAGCGTTTTCTGAGATTCCTGAAGCTGTTACCAATACGGTGAAAATCGCTGAAAGATGCAAGGTAGACCTTGATTTCGATCAGCTGCATCTGCCCCATTTTAAAGCCCCTGAAAACGAGGATAATGACGTATTTTTCAAGCGGCTTGTTGCCGGCGGTATTAAAGAGCGGTATCCCGCATCTTCAAACGAAATAACGGAGCGGGTTAATCATGAACTGAAGATTATCCAAGAGTCGGGGTATGTAAGCTATTTTCTTATTGTGTGGGATTTTATAAACCACGCGAAAACTAAAGGTATACCGGTAGGCCCGGGAAGGGGGTCCGCGGCCGGGAGTATTGTCAGCTATGCCTTAGGCATTACAGATATTGATCCTCTTAAGTACGGGCTTATATTTGAAAGATTTCTTAATCCGGCAAGGGTGACCATGCCGGATATTGATATAGACTTTTGTTTTGAAAGAAGATGTGAGGTTATAGATTACGTCATTGAAAAATATTCCAAACAGAATGTGGCTCAAATAATTACTTTCGGCAGTATGATGGCAAAGGGTGTTTTAAGAGATGTGGGCAGGGTTATGGGGCTAGCGTACGCTGAAGTGGATAAGATAGCAAAACTTGTTCCAAACGATCCGGGTATAACTCTTAAACAGGCGCTTGAAATTGAGCCGGAACTTAGCTCTAGATATGAAACCGACCCTGAGATTCGCCAGCTTATTGATATATCAAGACGGCTTGAAGGGCTTAACCGTCACGCGTCAACGCACGCGGCCGGAGTTGTAATTTCAGATAAACCTTTGCAAAAACGCATACCGTTGTTTAAGACCGCGGATGATCAAATAACTACCGGTTTTTCAATGAATTCATTGGAGAAGATAGGTATGTTAAAGATGGATTTTCTCGGGCTAAAGACGCTGACGGTCATAGATCAGGCTATCAAAATAATTAAACGCGTAAAAAAGGAGCAAGTGGATATAAACAACATTTCTCTGGAAAATAAGCTTACTTTTGAGCTTTTATCCAAGGCTGAAACTTCAGGAATATTCCAACTTGAATCCAGTGGGATGAAGGACCTGTTGCGAAAACTAAGGCCGGAAAAGTTTGAAGATCTAATAGCAATTTTAGCGCTTTATCGTCCGGGGCCGATGGGAAGCGGGATGCTTGATGAATTTATAAAAAGAAAACAGGGGCAGATTGAAGTTAAATATGATCATCCGATACTGGAGCCTATACTCAAAGAAACTTATGGAATTATTGTTTTTCAGGAACAAGTTATGAAGATTGTTTCCGATCTTGCCGGATTTACCATGGCGGAAGCGGACAATGTGCGTAAAGTTATGGGAAAAAAAATACAGGAAGCCTTAGCGGAAATAAAGAAACAATTTTTAAAGGGAGCGCAAAAAAACAGTGTTGACGCGGCAACGGCTGAAAAGATATGGGATTTTATATCCTATTTCGCCGGCTATGGTTTTAATAAGTCACATAGCGCGGCATACGCGATGGTGAGCTATAGAACCGCCTATCTTAAGGCAAATTATCCGGTGGAGTTTATGACAGCGCTTCTTACCAGTGAAAAAGGCAATAGCGATAAATTGTCAGATTACATAAATGAATGTTCCCGCATGGGCATTGGCATATTGCCGCCGGATATTAACGAGAGTTTTAAGGATTTTACGGTTGTTGAAAAGGACATAAGATTTGGGCTTTCAGCCGTAAAAAATGTCGGGACAGGCGCGGCCGAAACTATAATTTCCAGGAGGCAAGAGTACGGGCGGTTTGAGAATATCTATGATTTCGCTTACAAGGTTGAGACAAGAGCCGTTAACAGAAAAGTTGTTGAAAGCTTAGTCAAATGCGGAGCTTTTGATTCAACACTTATACATAGATCTCAGGTAATGAGTGTGCTTGATAAGGTTTTGGATATGGCCGCGAGAAGTAATAAAGACAAGAATCTTGGGCAGATGTCTTTTTTTGATGAGTCCTCCTGCGATGAAAGTTTTAAAGGAAATTTTCAAAACATACCGAATATCCCTGAATGGCCCGAAAATGAGCTTCTTGCTAATGAAAAGGAGATGATAGGATTTTATATCACAAAGCATCCTTTGGCCAAATTTGAGCGGTTGTTAAGTGTTTATTCAACCGCGAAGATTTCTGAATTAGCGGATATGGTGGACGGGAAGGAGCTGTTGATAGGGGGGATATTGTCTAAAGTGAAGATAACGGTAACACGAAAAAAAGCCGAAAAAATGGCAATACTGAGCCTTGGAGATCTTGAGAGTTTTGTCGAAGTTTTAGTTTTCCCAAAAACTTATAGAAGCGCGCAGGAATTTTTAAAAGAAGACAACCTGGTATATGTGTACGGCCGATTAAACCTTCGAGAGGAAGCCCCCAAAATAATCGCGGAACAAGTGATGCCGCTTGAGAAAGTGAAAGAGCAGTTTACAAAGGCAGTGCTCATAAAACTAGCTAGCCCCGGGCTTGAACACGAGATGATGAGGCGTATAAAAAACGTACTTGTTAAGTTTAAAGGCAGCACGCCGTTATTTATAGATTTAACTTCGCGGCAAGGCCGTACCGTCAGGCTTCAGGCGGATAAAGATTTATTCGTATGTCCGAAAGACGAACTAATTGATGAGATTAGCGTTATTGTGGGCCACGGTAATATTAAATTTTTGCCAAAACAAGAAACGCGGCATTGACATAAAATCTAACCCATGATAGCATAAGGACTTATTTAGCGAATAGCGGATAGCGTTTAGGGCTTATAGGCCATACGCTATTCGCTATACGCTAATCAAAGAGGAGGGGAAAATATGACCAAGAAAGATATTATAATGAAGATAGCTGAGGATACTGGGTTTAAGCAGATAATGGTGAAGGATGTTGTACAAAGGGCTTTCGATGTGATGGTAAATAGTCTGTGCCGTGGTGATAAAATTGAATTAAGAAATTTTGGAATTTTTAAAGTTAAGACGCGTAAAGGCAGAGCGGGACGAAACCCAAGAACGGGTGAAAATGTAGCTATCCCCGATAAAAAAGTCGTTTGTTTCAGGTCAGGGATGAAGATGAAGTTAGATGTTGAGGGGCGCTGATGAGAAAACAGAAGATGGAATAAACCATGGGGAATAATCTGAAGTATAGATCATTGAGGGGGATGACGGATATATTTCCGCCGGAATCTGACATCATGCGCCGCATAGAGGAACACTCGCGCGCTGTGTTCAAAGTGTTTGGGTATGGAGAGATCCGGACGCCTCTGCTTGAGGAGACAGCGCTTTTTACCAGGAGCATAGGCGGAAGTACGGATATTGTCGAGAAAGAGATGTATTCATTTAAAGATAGGTCCAACAGGGATGTATCTCTCCGGCCGGAAGGAACAGCATCAGTCATAAGAGCTGTCATAGAAAACGGGAAATATAATTCCACGGATATTCTTAAGCTGTTTTATCTTGGAGCGATGTTTAGGGGAGAGAGGCCACAAAAAGGGCGACTGCGCCAGTTTCATCAGATAGGCGCTGAGATCTTGGGATCTAAGAGCCCTTATGTTGACGCGGAACTTATATTTTCACTTTATCTACTGCTCAAAGGTCTCGGAATTACAAATTTTACTATCCTGATTAATTCATTAGGATGTGGTAAAGACAGGATTGTGTATAAAAAAGAGCTGGGTGAATATTTGGCTAAAAAAAGAGATTCACTATGCGAAGACTGTCAGAGGCGCGTTGAAACAAACGTGCTGCGCGTGCTTGATTGCAAAAAAGAAAAATGCGCTCAGGTAGTTAAAAATTCACCAAATATTTTGTCGTATCTGTGCGGAACCTGCGAAAACGGATATACTTCTTTTAAAAACATTCTTTCAGATTTGAACATCCCTTTTAAAGAGACTCGGGATATGGTGCGTGGCCTAGACTACTATACCGGGATTATATTTGAAGTGGTCCATCCGGACTTGGGCGGCCAGGATGCTGTGGCCGCGGGAGGCAGATATGATAATCTTGCTGAACAAATGGGAGGGCATGACACTCCTGCCACAGGGTACGCGGTAGGGATAGAAAGATTGGCTTTGATCCTGAAGGAAAAAGAAATTCTTCCGGATTCACAGGGAATACTTGTGATCCCTATTGATGAAAAAAATTACGCCGAAGTTTTTAAAACTGCCTCTCGATTTTGGGAAGCAGGCATTTCTTGTGAAGTGGACCATACGGGCCGTTCTTTCAAAGGCCAAATGCGCATGGCCCATCGGGATAAAAAAGGGTTTGTAGTTTTAATAGGTGATGAGGAAGTGAAAAAGAGGGAACTCATCCTTAAAGATATGAAAACCGGCAGTCAGGAATCTTTAACGATTGAAAATGCGAAAAATAAATTAAGGAAGCATTTTAATACCGGTTGTTTTCGAGAGGATACCTCGTCATAATTGATGATAGTTTTTCAAAGTGGGAATCAGTAAGAAGAGGGAGATTATGTTAAGGACTCATAATTGTGGAGAACTTACTTCAAAGGATATTGGCAAAGAAGTTTTTTTGTGCGGATGGATCGCGTCACAGAGAGATCATGGAGAGATAATCTTCATGGATCTGAGAGATAAGCACGGGTTGACACAGGTAGTTTTTGACCCTGAGAAGAACGAGTTGGCTCACAAAGAGGCGCACTGTCTGCGTGGTGAATTTTGCGTAAAAATTTTTGGCAAAGTTTCAGCCAGGCCTCGCGGCACTGTTAATTCAAAGATATCAACGGGTGAAATTGAGGTAGAAGTAAAAAAAGTTGAAGTGTTATCAACCTCTGAAACCCCGCCTTTTGAGATTAAAGACGCGCTTGATGTGGCGGAGGATGTACGGCTCAAATATCGTTATCTTGATTTGAGAAGGCCCGTGATGCAGAAAAAGATAGCGATAAAACACAAAGTTTATAAGAAGATAATCGATTTTCTTGATAAAGAAGGTTTTTTATTGATTGAAACGCCCATGTTGACCAAATCTACTCCGGAGGGAGCGAGGGATTATCTTGTTCCTTCAAGAACACAGAAAGGTTATTTTTACGCGTTACCTCAATCCCCGCAGCTATTTAAACAGCTTTTAATGGTCTCAGGCGTAGAAAAATATTTTCAAATCGCCCGCTGTTTTCGTGATGAGGATCTTCGTTCTGACAGACAACCGGAATTCACGCAACTGGATATAGAAATGTCATTTGTTGACGAAGAAGACATTTTTAAGGTATGTGAACATTTATTTCAGGGCATTTTTGAAGAAATTTTTGGTAGCAAGATTAAAGTTCCGTTCGTGAGAATGGATTACGAAGACGCGATGAATCAATACGGTTCAGATAAGCCGGATACTCGGTTTGATATGCGTTTAAATGATATTTCGCAGGAGGTTAAAAATAGC
This sequence comes from Candidatus Omnitrophota bacterium, assembly GCA_043822245.1. Classification (GTDB taxonomy): domain Bacteria; phylum Omnitrophota; class Gorgyraeia; order Tantalellales; family Tantalellaceae; genus JBDRBY01. The sequence goes on along the minus strand of JBDRBY010000001.1, from coordinate 61,311 downwards.
TCCTTTAAGGTATTCAAAACGTGTATTGAAGAAGAAGGCTGTGTTATGGCTTTAGCCGCTCCTGAGTATGGAAGCGTAAGCCGGCGAGAGATAGATGATCTCACCTCTTTTGTCGCGGGGTATGGAGCGAAGGGGCTTGCTTACTTTAAAGTCGAAGGGGAAAAATTCACTTCGCCCATAGCAAAGTTTTTTTCCGAAGAAGTATTACGCGAGATTCGCGAAAAAACGGGCGCGAAATCCGGTGACATGATATTTATGGTCGCTGATTCCAGGCGCCTTGCGTGTGAAGCATTGGGGGCGCTGCGTTTAAAAATAGGGAAAGAGAAAAAGCTCATTGATGAAGATAAATTTAATTTTTTGTGGATAGTAAATTTTCCGCTTTTTCAATATAACAAAGAAGAGAATAGATGGGTATCAGAGCATCATCCGTTTACGTCTTTTTGGGATGAAGATCTAGATCTAATAAAAAAACGTGAGTTATCAAAAGTAAAATCACGTTCTTATGATTTGGTTTTAAACGGTAGTGAAATAGGTTCGGGGAGCATAAGGATTCATAGGAGAGATATCCAACAGGAGATATTCGATGTGCTTGGTCTTGCCAAAGACGAATGTGAAAAAAAATTTGGTTTTTTATTGGAGGCTTTTTGTTATGGGCCGCCTCCGCATGGTGGAATAGCGTTTGGTTTGGACCGTCTCCTGACGTTTTTTTCGAAAGATTTATCAATCCGGGAGGTGATACCTTTTCCGAAAACACAAAAAGGTAGTTGCCCTCTTACCGGAGCGCCGTCAAGCGTTGATGACAGACAGTTAAGAGAATTAGGGATAAAACTCGAGGATAACGGGTAATTGGTACGAATAAAAAATTTCGACAGTACTCAATAAACAAAAGGGAGGGGAAATGTTGAATATGTTTGTGATGCTCGCTATGATTGCTGTTTTTTCGATGACAGGATGTGCCAATCCCGCGGTAAAAAAAATTGATATTTACACGTTTGAAGAAGATAGGGTGGATCAAAAAATACACGGAAATCGAGGGTATGTGACGGGAAATGTTCCCGAAGCGCCCAAAAGTAATAAAAAAGCGACAAGAACGTTTATGGGTGTAGATGTAGAGCTTGATGAAAATTTATTTGTCATGAAAAAGAAAGACAAACAACCCCGATTAAAAAAACAGCAAGCCTCGCAAAATATCCCTGAAGTGACCGAATTGCCGCAAGAAGTAATAAAGAAAGATTTGGAAGTGACCAAAGGGGTGGTTAAACCCGCGGTAGTAGCCAAACATAACGTTATAGAGGAAGAAGAGTGGGTTAAATGATTAAAATACGTAAAATGCGGGACGCGATAAAAGAAGCCAGACAAAAGGAAATAGTTTCATTTCTTTTCATACTCGCGTTTCTTGCCGCGGCGCTTTACAGTGTATTCATAAGCCCGCAGTTGTATCAAAGGGATGTGCACGAAGGAGATATCGCGTTAAGAAACGTGTATGCCCCTTATGATTTTTCCTATTTTTGGGGGATTGATGAAGAACGTATGGAAAAGGCAAAACAGGCAGTGATTCAAAAAGCGCCGTATTTTTTTCAACGAAATTCACAGCTTGAGGAAAAGGCCATATTCGCTCTTGAAGATTTTTTTGACATTCTTGACGCTGAAAAAGAGAACGAGAGCCCTCTCGCGGAAAAAATAGAGGTGCTAAACAAAAAACTAAAAGTAAAAGTTTCAGAGAAAAATCTTAAATACCTGCTGGAGTATCCTGACACTCTGGCTTTGAAAGCTAAAAGCGCGGAAATTATTAAAAGGATTTTTTTGGCGGGGTGCGTAAGTGATGAAGATTTAGTTTATTTGAAAAAGGAAAACGCGAATCTAATTGTGGTGGTTGATGAAGAGGCCTCTTCATCAAGCGAAAAAAAAGTGGAAGAACTTTTAGATAAAACAAAAATACAATCTGACACATCCGATTGTATTCCGGAACAATTTGAAGGTAACCGGCGGTTAAAGCAGGCCGTTACCGCGGTTATTTCAGAATATGCCGTGCCCAACATTAAAATTGACCAGAAAAGAACCGGTGAAGAAAGAGATATCGCTGTTAAAAAAGTTGAGCCGGCATATCTTAGTTGGCAGGTGGAAAAAAACGAACTTATAATAGAAAAAGGAAAAAGAGTAAACGCGCGTCATCTTGCCCAGATAACAAAGCTTAGAAGAATTTTTAAACCGGGGACTACTCCGACATTTTTTATTGGGATACTTCTTTTATTTTTGTTATTAGGGTTGATTTCAGTTATTTATATTTCTTTCATCCGAAAGACTAATTTTTTGCAAAATACGAAAGAAATAGCGATTATCCTTCTGAATATGTTCTTTATAATTCTTATCTCCGATTTTATTACGCGTTCCCCGCAACCCAGCTATTTCATCCCAATGGCAGGCATGGGCATGCTTATCATGCTTCTTGTTGGCGCGAATATGGCGTTTCTTAGTGTCGTTGTGATAAGTCTTCTAATATCCCTTTTGGTAGGCGGGGGGATAGAAGTCATGTTGGTGCTTTTGACAGGCAGTATGGTTGGTATCTTTGCGGTAAGAGATACGAGGAGGCGCGCGAACATCTTATGGGCAGGCCTTCTGGCAGGGGTAGCGAAATTTACCGCCATAGTATGCATAGGTTTAATCAATCAGATAGAAGCGGAACACTACATAAGAGACGGTATTTGGGGCGTGGCTAGCGGTCTATTTTCAGGATTTATGGTTATGGGGCTTTTACCAGCTTTTGAGTATTTTTTTAAAGTACCGACTAATATAAGCCTTTTAGAACTCTCGGATCTGAACCATCCTTTACTAAAAGAGCTGGCCATAGAAGCTCCGGGAACTTATCATCACAGCATAATGGTTGGAAATTTGGCAGAAGCCGCGTGTAATGCCATTGGTGCAAACAGCCTGCAGGCAAGGGTAGGAGCGTATTTTCATGATATTGGAAAAATTCCTAAGGCTGAATATTTCAGCGAGAATGAAATGGGCGCGCCTTCCCGGCATTCAAAACTAACGCCTTCTATGAGCGCCCTTATTATTTCAAAACACGTGAAAGACGGCGTGGATATAGCCAAAAAACACAAACTTCACACATTGATCATTGACTTTATCACACAACATCATGGTGACGGGTTGATATCTTATTTTTATCAAAAAGCTATGGAAAAAGCGGGGAATGACGTATCCGTAAAAGAAGAAGATTTTCGTTATGAAGGGCCGAAACCTCAGACAAAAGAAAGCGCTATCATACTTTTAGCGGATTCCGTTGAAGCATCAAGCAGGGCGCTTGATGACCCCACTCCTTCAAGCATAAGAAATCTGGTAAAGAAGATTATAAACAACAAGTTTATTGACGGACAGCTTGATGACTGCGCTCTTACGCTGAAGGAGATGTATAAAATCGCGGAAAGTTTTGTGCGGGTGCTTATTGGTACTTTTCATACAAGGTTAGATTATCCTGAAACCAGTTTAAAATCTCAGGATAGAAGGGCTGGCAATGATGGTAAGGGTAAATATCAAAAACCAAAACAGCAAAAGAAAAATTAGTCTTGCCAAATTAAAACTGGCCGCGGAGAAAATTTTAAAATTGCTTAAAAAAAATAATGCGGAATTAAACATAATGCTGGTGACAAGCCAGAAAATACGGGTGTTTAAACGTGTCTATTTCGGTAAGGACACTTCAACCGATGTGATAGCGTTTCCCGCGCGAAGTGCTCGAAGAGACTACACAGAAATCTGTGAGCGTAACTTTTTGGGAGATATAATTATTTCCCTGGACAGAGCCGTGAAAAATACCAAAATCTATCGGACAACATTTTTTGACGAAACCCTTCTTTATGTCATACATGGTATACTGCATTTAGACGGATACAGAGATAAAACTAACAGAGATAGATCTGTAATGAGGAGAAAAGAAATTGAACTTATCCAAAAGATCGGGAAAATTTCAGAATAAAGGATTTTTTAGCAGTGTTGACGCGGCTTTAGAAGGGATAATTCATACTCTTAAGACAGAGCGTAATATGCGCTTGCACTTTTTCGTGGCGTTTTTAGTTTTAATCGGAGGCATTTATTTAAATTTTAACGCCGTAGAATTTATGCTGTTATGTTTCGCCGTGACTTTTGTTTTAGTCGCGGAAATGATAAATACTGTTATTGAGCACGCTGTTGATCTTATTAGCGGCGAATATCATCCGACGGTAAAGATAGTAAAGGATATATCCGCGGGTGCTGTTTTTGTTAGTTCGATTAACGCTTTGGTTGTAGGGTATTTACTGCTTTTGAGGCACGCTTTAGGCCGTGTTGTCACAGTTTTTCATATAATCAAGCAGTCTCCGTGGCATGTGACACTTATTGTGCTTTTAGTGGTTGTTGGGCTGGTACTGTTGATTAAGATATTGAGGAAAGAAAAACATCTTTTAAGAGGAGGCATGCCCAGCGGGCATTCAGCTGTGGCATTCGCGATCTGGGTAATAATTTCGCTTATTGCGGAGAATGTTCTGATAAGTTTTTTATCCTTATTTATGGCGCTTGGTATTGCTAAGAGCCGAATGGTTGGGCGGATTCATACGTTAGGCCAGGTTGTCTTAGGAAGTGTCTTGGGCGCGTTAATCACGCTGTTTATTTTTCAGTTAATAGGTTGATGCCCTGATACCAGAAGGCGGGAGCAATTATGAAGAGGGTATGGAATGGTTTTTTTATAAATTTCATTAATGGAATTGTGATCTTACTGCCTGTGATAATAACAGTAGCGCTTATTAGGTTTTTAGTTTTGCAGATGAATAAAATGGTGCTAGATCCCATAATGGGATTTTTCGCGCCTATGATAAGCGGGCCTTACCGCGTGTACGCGGCAAGAATTGTAATCTTTTGTGCCGTTGTTTTTACTGTAGCCATGTTTGGATGGGGCGCGAAAATAATTTTTATTAAAAGAATTTTCGTTTTAGGAGAAAGACTTCTTCTCAATGTGCCGGTTATGGGAAAGTTTTACAATGCCGCGAAGCAGATTTTTTCAGCGTTTTTTGGACATGGAAAGACCATATTTAAACAAGTTGTTCTTATCGAGTATCCGCGTAAGGGATTATACTCGGTTGGTTTTATCACAGGCCTCGCGAAAGGCGAGATAAAGGGGGAGATAGGTCCCGGTGGGGTTAATGTTTTTGTCCCTACTACGCCGAATCCCACAAGCGGTGTTTTTTTGGCGGTGCCGAAAAGCGATGTATGTTTTTTAAAAATGAGCGTGGAAGAGGGGATGAAACTTGTGATTTCCGGAGGTTCGGTGGCGCCGGATGGTGAATAGGGGTTAGTGAATAGTGAATAGTGAATAGGGGATAGGGGATGGTGAAGAAGTGGATAGGAGTAGGGGCGTTTTGAAGGCAGAGGGGGTTGTTCTGCGCAAATATTTCCTGCGGGAAACGAGTTACATACTGGTTGTGTATACAAAGGACTTTGGAAAAATAAAGGGCGTAATGAAAGGTGTACGAAAACCGTATCCGCAATTTGCCGGAAATTTTGAAATTTTTACGCGCTGTCAGCTGATCTTTTATAAAAAAAACAGAAGAACTCTAGACCTCATAACTCAATGTGAGGCCTTGGATTTTTTTCTTCCCATAAGAAAAGATATAGAAAGGTTGACATACGCGAATTATTTTATAGAATTAGTAGATGTGGTTAGCGATGATTATGATGTAAATGAGGACTTATATCAGGTTTTATGCGAAAGCCTTAAAATGTTAAGCACAACTTCCAGTGCTAAACGTACGGCTCGGATATTTGAATTGAAATTTTTAAAGGCATTAGGTATGGCGCCAGAGTTTGAAAGATGCGTGCTTTGTACGGCACAGATAGACAACCAGAGTAGTTTTCTGTTCAGTGTGCGAGACGGTGGCCTGGTATGCGGAATGTGTGTGAAAAAAAACGGAGGAACAAATTTAAGTATATCTTTGGGGACAATAAAGTTTATCCGTAACATTCAGAGAAGCCCGATGGTAAAAACAATGGGTATCAAAGTTTCCAGAGAAGTGGGGAAAGAGACAGAGAAAATTCTTGGCCGCTTTATGAAGTATCATATAGACAGGCCGGTTAAATCATTGAAGTTTCTTGATGATATACAAATGGCAGGTGTTAAACTATGAATGATGTAACTCTTAAGGACATAGCGAATCTTTGTAAACGCCGTGGTTTTATCTTCCAGAGTAGCGAGATTTACGGGGGAATAGGCAGTGTGTGGGATTATGGCCCGCTTGGTGTTGAACTGAAAAAGCAGGTAAAAGATCAGTGGTGGAGGAGTATGGTCTATAATCGTAACGATGTTGAGGGGCTGGATTCATCTATCCTTATGAATCCGGAAATTTGGAAGGCGTCGGGCCATGTCACATCTTTCGCGGACATAATGGTAGATTGTAAAGATTGTAAGAAGAGGTTTAGAATAGATCATCTTAAAGAAAAGAAGTGTCCGGAGTGCGGTGGGGCCCTTACTGAACCTAAGAGTTTTAATCTCATGTTTAAAACGCGGGTAGGTTCAGTAGAAGGCTCTTCAATGGATGTTTATCTAAGGCCTGAGACCGCGCAGGGAATATTTGTGAATTTTGATAACATCCTCACCTCCAGTCGCCGTAAACTGCCGTTTGGCGTGGCTCAGATAGGAAAAGCTTTTCGTAATGAAATAACAACAGGAAATTTTATCTTTAGAAGCCGGGAGTTTGAGCAGATGGAATTAGAGTTTTTTGTTAAGCCTGGAGAAGATGACAAGTGGTATGATTATTGGGTAGGTGAACGTTTAAATTGGTACCATTCTTTTGGAATAAGGAAAGAAAACTTAAGGCTGAGAGAACATAAAAAAGATGAACTCGCGCATTACGCGAAGAGATGTCATGATATTGAGTTTCTTTTTCCGATGGGCTGGTCTGAATTAGAAGGGATTGCCAATAGAACGGATTACGATCTCCGGCAACATTCTAAATTAAGTGGGGGAGGGCTTCAATATTTCGACGAGAATACAGGTGAAAGATACGCCCCTTATGTAATAGAGCCTTCAGGCGGCGTGGACCGGGCAGTTCTCGCGTTTCTTGTTGACGCGTTTCGGCAAGAGACGGTTAATGATAGAAAACGGGTTTATCTTTCTATAGATAAACGTTTAGCTCCGATCAAAGTAGCGGTTTTTCCGCTTCTTAAAAATCGGCCGGAGATAGTAGAGATGGCAAAAAGACTGAGAGATGATTTGAGGGATAATTATCGAGTAGTTTATGATGATACCGCGGCGATAGGGAGGCTATACCGCAGGCAGGATGAAATAGGAACACCTTATTGTGTTACAGTGGATGTTGATTCTTTAAGTGATGATAAGGTTACCGTGAGAGAACGGGACACGATGAAGCAGGAGCGTGTAAGCTCCTCGCAGCTTAAGGAATATGTGGATAGTAGGTTGGGTGCATAGTCGCTAGTTGCTAGTCGCTCATAGGCGGGCGGCGGACAGCGGACGGTTGAAAAAAGGAGAGGAAAGACAATGACAAAAGGGACAGCGAAAGGTAAAAAGAATGTGTATTTTTTCGGAAATGCTCACGCGGATGGGAAAGGAAGTATGAAAAATCTTTTGGGCGGTAAAGGCGCTAACTTGGGAGAAATGGCCGGACATCCTGGCCTTAAACTTCCTGTGCCTGCCGGATTTACAATAACCACAAAAGTGTGTACTCATTTTTATGAGAATGGTGGTAAGTATACGAAAGAGCTCAAGGCGGAAGTTAATTCCGCGATGAAAAAGGTCGAAAAAGTTATGGGTAAAAAGTTCGATAATGAAGCAAATCCGCTTTTAGTATCTGTGCGGTCAGGGGCGCGGCAATCAATGCCTGGGATGATGGAAACTGTGCTCAATGTGGGCCTTACAACAAAAACCCTCGCTGGAATAATTAAAAAAACCGGAAAAGAACGTTTTGCTTATGACGCGTACCGCAGGCTTATAACAATGTATTCGGACGTGGTTATGGAAAAAGCCGCTGGCATTGAGCCTGGAGAGAATAAAGGAATACGCCATCAACTTGAAAAGATTTTGGGGCAAAAGAAAAAAGAGAAGGGCGTTACACTTGATACCGAACTTGATGCGGGCGATCTAAAGGACATTTGCGTGAAATACAAAAAAAAGATTAAAGAGGTTTTGGGGAAGGAATTCCCGGATGATGCCTGTGAACAGTTATGGGGTGGGATAGGCGCTGTTTTTTCTTCGTGGAACGGCAAAAGAGCGATATCTTACCGCCGGATAGAAAACATTCCTCATGAATGGGGTACCGCGGTAAATGTTCAGGCAATGGTATTTGGAAACATGGGGACAAATTCAGCTACCGGAGTCGCGTTTACCCGCAATCCGGGGAATGGGGACAATAACTTTTATGGTGAGTACCTAATCAACGCGCAGGGAGAGGATGTGGTAGCAGGGACAAGGACGCCCGCGCCGATTAATGAAGCTTCTCAGAATGACCAAAATAAACATGAAGTTATGCTGAAGGATTGTATGCCGAAAATCTACAAAGAATTACATTCGATACAAGCCAGGCTTGAGAAACATTATCGTGATATGCAGGATATCGAGTTTACTATTGAGGAAGGCCGGCTTTTTCTTTTGCAGACGCGCGTGGGAAAACGGAATGGGCCCGCGGCTGTTAAGATGGCGGTTGATATGGTGAAGGAAAAGCTTATTACGAATAAGGAAGCGGTTGTAAGAGTAAAGCCCTCGCAACTGGATGAGCTTTTACATCCTATTATCGATCCAGTGGAAGAGAAAAAGAACACTCCCCTAGCTAAAGGGCTACCTGCAGGGCCGGGAGGAGCTTCCGGTATGATTGTTTTTGATTCAGAGAGTTCTGTGGAATGGGCAAAGGCCGGTAAAAAAGTTATTCTTGTCAGGCAGGAAACGAATCCCGAAGATGTAGAGGGCATGAGAGCGGCGCAGGCAATCCTTACCGGCCGTGGAGGCATGACCTCGCATGCCGCGCTTGTCGCTCGCGGCTGGGGAAAATGCTGTATTGTTGGATGCTCTAGCCTCGAAATCAGCCATGCTGAAAAAACTGTTAAAGTTGGAAACGTTGTCCTCAAAGAGGGTGATTGGATTACGCTCAATGGGACAAAAGGCCTTGTTTACAAAGACGTGCTTCCAATGATTGATGCCACAAAAGAAAATATGGTATTGGACAAGTACCTGAAAATTTGCGATTCCATCAGAAAATTAAAGGTACGTACCAACGCTGATACTCCGAAGGATGCAAAAAAAGCGCGTGAATTTGGGGCGGAAGGTATAGGCCTTTTCAGGACTGAGCATATGTTTTACGGAGAAGGCGCGGAACAACCGCTTTTTTTACTCCGTAAGATGATACTTTCGAAATCAGTCAGCGAGAGACAAACCGCGCTTAATGAGCTGTTTCCTTATGTAAAGGCCGATATTAAGGGTACGCTTGAAGCGATGGACGGGCTTCCTGTGACAATACGGCTTTTGGATCCACCTTTGCATGAGTTTGTGCCGCATCAGAAAGATCAGTTGGAGGTGCTGGCAAAAAGTTTAGGCGTGGATATGGCAAGCCTTGCAAAACGTGTCGCGCTTCTCAAAGAAAGTAATCCGATGATGGGGCACCGCGGTGTCAGGCTTGGCGTTACGTACCCCGAGATTACGGAAATGCAGGTTAGGGCCATACTGGAGGCTTCGGCGGAACTCGTTAAAGCTGGCAGGACCGTCCTTCCCGAAATAATGATTCCGGTTGTTGGAAGCGAGATGGAAATAGGCGATCAACGGGCGATTGTTGACCGCGTTTATGAAGAAACCAAGGCCAAATATAAAATTAAAAAACTCAATTTTATGGTTGGCACAATGATAGAGATTCCAAGAGCCGCTTTAATCGCGGATAAAATAGCTAAGCAGGTTGAGTTTTTCTCGTTCGGGACGAACGATCTTACGCAGATGAGTTTTGGGTTTTCCAGAGATGATATGGGCTCTTTTCTAGCACCTTATTTGGATAAAAAAATACTTGATAAAGATCCATTTCAATCTTTAGACATTGAAGGTGTTGGGCAGCTTGTTACAATGGGTATAAAACGCGGCAGGAAAACGCGTCCGGGCCTTAAAGTAGGTATCTGCGGCGAACATGGAGGAGACCCTGATTCTATCAAATTCTGCTATGACGCGGGTATGGATTATGTAAGTTGTTCTCCATTTCGTGTGCCTATCGCGAGGCTCGCGGCCGCGCAGGCGGTGCTTAGTTAACAGTTACCAGCGATCAGTTACCAGAGATTAGCGCTTTGTTGTTTATCGATGGTTGTTAACTCTCCACTGAATACTGCTAACTGATGACTGTTTACTGATAACTGAAAAAGAAGGAGGGAAATGTATCGGTGGTTGGTTTGAGGTTTTGTGGGTTGTACATGATAACTGATAACTGATAACTGATAACTGAACTATGGATGCGATAAAACTTTATCTAAAGGACATACGCGACCTGCCACTTCTTACGGCGGTGGAAGAAAAAGAACTGGCATACAAGATTAAAAAAGGCAGTAAAAAAGCCCGCCAGAGGATGATCAACAGCAACCTTCGTTTAGTGATCAATATTGCCAAAAAATACAGTTATTTAGGTGTTCCTATGCTGGATCTAATAGAGGAGGGGAATTTAGGCTTGATGAAAGCTGTGATCAAGTTCGATCCTGATAAAGGGTACCGTTTTAGTACTTACGCGGCGTGGTGGATTAAACAGTTTATTACGAGGGCGGTCGCGAACCAAGGAAAGACAGTCCGCATTCCGGTTTATGTAATGGAAATGTTGATGAGGTTTAATAAGGTAAAGAAACATCTCTTGCAGAAAATGGCAAGAACTCCGCAAGTGAGTGATATTGCTAAAAAAATGAGAATGCCGGTACTGCGGGTGCGCCAGCTTAGCCGGATGGCCTCAAGCATATCCAGTTTAAACGCGCCGATAGGAGAGTCCGGAGATTCGGAATTTATGGACCTCATTGAAGATGAGAATATTGTCAACTCTGTCGACGAACTTTCCAAATTTCTTCTTCATGAGAGAATTAGCGGCTTGTTGGAGAAAATGACGGATAGAGAAAAGAAAATTCTTGCTCTTCGCTTTGGTTTGGGAGAAGATGGTATTTCTTATACCCTGAGAGACACCGCGAAAAATTTTGGGATAACCAGGGAAAGAGTAAGGCAGATAGAAGCGGCGTGTATGGTAAAGTTGCGAAAAATGATGCAGGAACAAGAAGAAGAGTCCGAACTTCGAATTAAAAAAAACCGTCAAAAAACACGACAAAGCAATAGATAGTGAATAGTGGTTAGTGAATAGTGGATGGTCTTACCCCTGTCACTATTCACCATTCACTAACAACTATCCACTATACACTTTTCTATTCGCGCCTGTAGCTCAGATGGATAGAGCGACTGCCTCCTAAGCAGTAGGCCGGCCGTTCGAATCGGCCCAGGCGCATTGTGTATAGTGGATAGTGAATGGTTTCCTGTAGAATAGAAAATAAGGAAGAAACATGATCAAAAATTTTTTATTTGTGTTCATACCGATTTTTGTGGCGGTTGACGCGATAGGTGTTCTGCCTATTTTTATAAATTTTACCAGTGGGGTAAAAGGGAATGTGAGAAAACGGATAATATTTCAGTCGATGGGTGTTGCTGTTTGTCTCGCGGTGGGTTTTATCTTTTTAGGAAAATTTGTTTTCCGTAGCGTGGGGATAACCATTGGAGATTTTTTAATCGCGGGCGGAAGTATACTTTTTGTTATCGCGATAATGGACGTTTTAACGCCGGGGAAAAAACGGCGGGTTCCGCTGGATGAAATGGGAATAGTTCCGCTTGGGACACCGCTCATAGTTGGCCCCGCGGTTTTGACCGCGACACTTATTTTAGTTGAAGAATATGGACCTTATTTAACTGTATTGTCAGTTGTTATCAACGTCTTGTTAGCGGGTATAATATTTTCTTTTGCCGGGGGGATTATAAAACTAGTAGGAAAAACAGGTACCAAGGCGCTCTCAAAGATAATAAGCCTTTTCTTGGCGGCCTTTGCCGTTATGATGATACGAAAGGGATTAGTGGAACTGTTTTTGAAATAAAAAGAAAGGAACATAAATGTCAAAAGCGTCAAAACCGATATTAAACGCGATGCTTGTCTGCGATAAGATTATTACGGAAGTTGGGACAAATAAAAAGAGCTTGATTGGTGTGTTTGAGAATATAAGCGCGCATATGTTCCCTTGCGTGCATCACTCACTTACGGTGTACATAAAGCTTACCGACGCGAATGGAAAATATAAATTTTGCCTTGAATTAGTTGACTTAGAAACAAACAGCATTATCGGCAAAGGCGAAATGCCTAAAGACATAGAGATAACAAGTCCGCTCACGATTCATGACCTTGTGTTTAATTTGGCCGCGCTTAAGTTTGAGCATCAGGGAAAATACGAATTTCGTATTTTCGCGAACGGAGAAGTTTTTGGACAGAAAACTTTTTCCGTCAATAAGTCGCCTGAACGCAGGCCATGATCAGGTAAAAATGAAAATCAGCCGCAAACTGGTAATAGGTTTCGTAGGAATCGCGCTCCTGTCAGGAATAATGGGAGCGTTTGTTATTTTTCAGAACAGTCGCCTGCGTGAAATAGCTGAATACCGGATATATGACTCTGTGTTTTTATTACAGAGCGCGTGGCGGATGATGGAGATGTTTGAACATCAAGAGATAGCGGCGAAGCATTGTCTCTTTTTCGAAACGGGTAACAATGAATATTTGAAAGCTAAAGAGCGTTCAGGAAAAGCGTATAGAAACCTGGATGAATATATCCAAAAACAGCCTGTAGAAGTAAAAGAATATATGACATCTTTAGCGGAGAAATTGTACGCGAATTTACAAAAATATCAGATGGGGATAGAAGACGCTTTCAATCTTTCTGATCACGGCGCGGAAAAAACTCTCATAACGCGCAAGGACAAAGAAGCCGACAGGTTTCTTGAAATCGCGCATGAAGAAGCAATGGTGCCGATGATTGAATATGTTACGGAGAAGCGGGTAAAACCCGCGATGACAAAGATTGTACAGCAGATAAATATAACCACGGCCGTCATTACTGTAATAAGTTTCATCGCTTTATTTTTTGCCATAGGTGTAGGGCTATTTATTTCACGCATAGTATATCTGCCGCTTACTCGATTGGAAAAAGCCGCTTCTGAAATAGGAAGAGGAAATTTAGACGCGAAAATAGATTTCGCTTTCAAAAACGATGAAATCGGCAAATTGGCGGAGACTTTCAAACTCATGAGTGAAAATTTGAAAGAGACTATGGTTTCGAGGGATTACATGAATAATGTTTTTGACAGCGCCGGTGATGCCATGCGTATTGTTGATTTGGATTTTAATGTTGTAGCGGTAAATAACGCTATGGCGGAGCTGTTGGGAGTGCCAAGAAAGTGTTCAGGGACGCAAAAGTGTTACAATCAGTTTTTCGGAAATATTTGCCATACAAAGCTATGTACCATAGAGAGGATATTGAAAGGAGAGAAGAAGGTTGAACTGGAGATAGAAAAAGAGGTCAAAATCTCAAACGTAAAAAGAAAAGGTTATTTTCATTTAACAGCCACACCCCTCATTGAGCATGGTAAAATAACGGGCGTTGTGGAATCGTTTCAGGATATTTCCCTCAGAAAGAAAGCGGAAATTGAATCCGAAGAGGGAAGATTGAAACTTAAAAGTATGCTGGATGACCTTAAAAAATCTCACGAGAGCTTAAAAGACGCGCAAAGCCAACTGGTTCAATCAGAAAAACTTGCTTCTATTGGACAACTTGCCGCGGGGATAGCGCATGAAATTAACAATCCAATAGGGTTTATAAAAAGCAATTTGAACACGTTTGAAGAGTATAAAAATAAGCTTTTCGAGATAGCGGGAAAAACAGAATCCGATTTTATGGTAAAAGACATTAACAACCTTATTGGAGAGACGAAGGATGGTGTTGACCGAATAAGCAAGATAGTTAAAGATTTGAAGAGTTTTTCCCGAAGAGATGAGGGGGTTATGACTCCTTCTGATTTGAATGAAATTGTGGAAGGAATTTTAGGCGTTGTGTGGAATGAAATAAAATATAAAGCCGAACTAAAGAAAGACTACGGGAAGATTCCTTTAGTTAACTGTAGCGCGCAGCAGATGGGACAGGTTTTTGTTAATTTGATTTTAAACGCCGCGCAGGCCATAGAAGAGAAGGGGACTATTACCCTCAGGACTTGTCTAAGAGAAAAACAGGTGTGCGTTGAAATATCCGATACTGGAGGAGGGATCCGGCAGGAATATTTGACAAAAATATTTGATCCGTTTTTTACGACAAAAGAAAAAGATAAAGGTACTGGGCTTGGCCTGAGTATTAGTTATGACATAGTAAGAAAGCATAACGGGAAGATTGATGTCGAAAGTGAAATAGGAAAAGGCGCGAAATTTACAGTTTGTCTGCCGGTTTAATTTTACATTTTAATTTTTTTTTAACAGAGGGAGTAACATGGCCAAAGAAATAAGCGTGGTGATTCTGGACGATGAAACGAATATACTGAAGGCGTTAAAACGGCTTTTCAGAGATGAGGCTTTTGGCGTGTATGTTACTACTTCTTACGCGGAAGCGTTAGAAGCGATGGAAAAAAATAAGGTGAAAGTAGTGATAACAGATCAAAAGATGCCGCTTATCTCGGGCATAGAATTTTTGAAAAAAGTTAATGAAAAATATCCAGGCACCCTGCGTGTTTTGTTTACAGGGTATGCTGATATCAAAGTCGCGGAAGACGCGATTAATCTGGGTGAGGTTTATCGGTTTATTGAAAAGCCCTGGGATGATAGTGAATTGAAAAATTGTGTTAGAGAGGCCATAAACAGGTTTGATTTATCCGAAGAAAATAAACGTCTTAACGAGTCGGTAAAAAAACAAAACGAAGAATTGGCGAAATTAAATGAAAAATTGCAGGGCTTGTACGTGCTGCAGAGGGAATTTAGTTCAAAAGTGTCTCATGAATTAGGCACACCTCTGGCTTCTATTAAGCTTATGCTGGATGTTGTGATGAGCAATACCGCGGGGGAACTTACCGATAAACAAAGGAACTTTTTGAAGAAGGCAGAGGACAATGTTGATAGGCTGGCTCGGCTTATAGCTGATCTTTTGAGCCTTGCTAAATATGAAGTACGCAAAACTGAGCTTGACATGAAGAAAGGCGACATTAACAAAGTGATTACGGATGTCGCGGAAATGCAAAAACCTGTGGCGGAAAAACAGAATCTGTATCTTAAAATGGAGTTAGCCAAAGATATGCCGAATGTGGTTTACGATTCTGATAAGATTATTCAGGTGCTCAATAACCTCATCAACAACGCGATAAAGTTTACAACCACGGGCGGGATAACAGTATCCTCTAGCGTTAATCCGGACGCGAATAACGTTGAAGTGCGTGTGGAAGATACGGGAGTAGGCATTCGAGAGGCGGATAAGGTAAAATTGTTTTCTAAATTTCAGCAGATAGGCAGTCAAAACGCGAAACGTTCAAAGGGGACAGGTTTGGGCCTGGCAATCTGTAAAGAAATTTTAGAGCAGCATGGCGGTAGGATTTGGGTGGAAAGCCGTCCGGATGGACTGGGCAGTTCTTTTTGTTTCCTCCTACCGCTTAACGAGCCACGAGCAACTAGCGACGAATGACGAACGACGAACACAGGGGGAGAAAATATGGCTAATGAGAAAAAAGTGATTTTGATTGTTGATGATGAGGCGGGTTTTGTTGAAGCTTTAAAGTTTCAACTTGAGGCGAAGAAAGATGTTGAAGTAGTTGCCGCTTACAATGGGGTAGAGGCTTTGGAAAAACTTAGATTTATTAAACCCGATTTGATTATCTTGGATATGAATATGCCCCAGATGGGCGGGGTTGAATTATATAAGAACATATGTGATTCGTCAGGTAAAACAAAGTATCCGGTTCTTATTCTAACGGCAAGGGCAAATTTGGAAGAACTTTTCAAAGAACTTAAAGTGGATGGTTTTATTTCTAAGCCTTTTGAGTTGGATGATCTCTTAAAAGAGGTTGACACAATAATGTCAAAACGCGCGCGACAGGCTGTGACTGAAAAACCTATGATCGCGGTAAGACCGAATAAAGTTTTGATCATTGAAAATAACGGATACGCTCTAGATAAATTAGCGATCGCGTTTCTAAACGCCGGATATGTTGTAAGTTCCGCGAAAAACGGTATGGCGGCGTTTGAGCGTGTAGCCACGGAAATCCCGGATTTAATAATGATTCGGCTGGGATTAGATGATCTGCCGGGTGACATAATTGCCGCTAAACTAAAACAAACGGTGGGAACAAAAAACAGCGCTATAGTTTTGTACACATCAGAAAAAAATGACGACCTCAAAAACTATGTTGCCACGGAAAATATATGCGAGAAAATTGGCATAGGCCGCCTAATACAGTCAGACGAGCCTTACATCCTCTTAAGAGAAGCGGAAGAGGCGCTCTGCAGGGCCAAGTCAAAAGGATGACCAAATTCAAGAAACCAGAATTAGTCGCGCCCGCGGGGGATTGGGCGTCGTTGTACAGCGCGGCAGAGGCCGGAGCTGATGCGGTTTATTTCGGAGTTAAGGGCATGAATATGCGCTACGGCGCGCGTAACTTTGACGCGCTTGAGATGAAAAAGATTGCAGAATATCTCCACGGAGAAGGCAAAAAGAGTTATTTGGCTTTAAACGTTCTGGTTTATAACGATGAGTTGGACAAGGTAAAAACGATATTGGAAAAAGCGTCAAAAGCCGGTATTGACGCGGTAATATTGTGGGATATGGCGGTTTTGTCCGCGGCGAAAGAGTTGGGGATAAAAGCGCATTTGTCAACTCAGGCTAGTGTTTCGAATTTAGAAGCTTTAAAAGTTTATTGCCGGCTTGGCGTGGAAAGGCTTGTTCTTGCCAGAGAATGCGGACTATCAGATATAAGAAAGATCATTCTCGGAATCCGCGGAGAAAAACTAAAATGTGGTATTGAAGTTTTTATTCATGGCGCGATGTGTTTAAGCGTATCAGGCAGATGCCTGCTTTCCCAATATTCGTTTAATAAATCCGCTAATCGTGGTGAGTGTATCCAGCCGTGCAGGAGGCAGTTTGTAATTACCGACAAGGACAAAGAATGTGAGTATTTATTAGCGGAGGATTATATCCTGAGCACCAAGGATCTTTGTACGGTTGGTTTTATCGATAAGTTAATCGAGGCGGGAATCAACGCTTTTAAGATAGAAGGCCGGATGCGTCCGCCGGAATACGTGAGCAGAGTTACTTCTGTTTACAGAAAAGCGATAGACGCTTTTTTTGAGAAAAAACTGGATTCAAAGTTAAAAAAAGAACTGTTTAAACAGCTTGGATTTACTTTCAACAGAGGTTTTACTGACGGGTTTTATTTCAAACAACCGTTGGATTTAGGTGAACCGCCCGCTAAAAAATATGAAAAAATTTATTTAGGCGAAATAAAAAAGTTTTATAAAAAATTGGCTGTCGCGGAAGTTTTAATGTCAGCTGGAAAATTAGAATCCGGACAAATGATTTTGATAACAGGCAAAAAGACAGCCGCGTGTTTTTCAAGGATTAAGGAAATTGAGATAGACCACAAACCTGTGCGTGTTATTAACAAAGGCGAAACCGCGGGAATTAAACTGGATTTTGAGGTTAAGCCGAAAGACAAGGTTTTTTTATGGAAGGAATTATAAAGGAAACATTCAGGGAATGGACAAAAGGGGAGGCCACGGACAGAGCGCGCGTAAGTGTTTTTGAGCACATTAGAGACATCCCTTACGCGATAGACTTAAAGCTTTTCGATAATGAAAAAAGCTCTGAGGCCATGATAAAAAAGAACAAAGGATTTTGTGTTTCCAAACACTACCTCTTAGGCGTGATGTTTAAGGAATTAGGCATTCCGGTGAAGTATTGCTCCTATCCTTTTAGATGGAGTGAACTTAAAGCGATATCTTCTGATTCGTTAAAAGCCGCGGCAGAAAAACTGCCTGTAACATATCATTTCGCGTGTGAAGCATACATTGTCAATAGATGGATACTCATAGACGCGACATGGGATCGGGCGCTAAAAACCGCAGGTTTTCCAATTAACGATCGTTGGGATGGGAAAAGTTCTATGCTGAACGCTGTGATGCCGTTAAAGGTATCACAGCGTCTCGGGCGAAGAGTTGAGAGCTTGAGCGAAGGGCGAGCTGAGGAGGTGTATGATTTTCCGGAAAAGCTGAAACTTTTTCGTTTTTCCATGATGTTTAATAAATGGCTCAGTGATTTAAGAGAAAATGGTGACGAAATTTCCCCCCTTCAAAAAAGATGGTAAACAATTACAACTTTCCCCAATTTGAAAAAGATGGTAAACAATTACAACTTTCCCCCCTTTGAAAAAGGGGGTTAGGGGGATTTTATACCTATGCTTACCCATGAGCGAAAAAGAATGTACAACAGATGACCTATTTAGGAGGAAAAATGATAGACCTGCACACTCACACAATTTTGAGCGACGGAGTACTTCTGCCCAGTGAACTCGTACGGCGCGCGAAGGTTTCCGGTTACGAGGCAATCGCGATTACCGATCATGTTGATCATTCGAACATTGACGCGGTGCTTTCAGGGCTTATAAAAGTTTCCAAGAAGTTAAACAAGTACTGGGATGTCTTAGTGATACCCGGGGTTGAGATAACTCACGCGCCATTGGAGCTTTTTGGCGAACTTACGCGCTACGCGCGAAAAAAAGGTGCTAAAATAGTTGTCGCGCACGGGGAGTCGCCGGCTGAGCCGGTTTTGACGGGCACAAATAACGCGGCAATAAACGCTAGAGTTGATATCCTGGCGCATCCGGGATTTATTCTTGAACATGACGCGTGTTTGGCGGCTGAAAAAGGAGTTTATCTTGAGATTACAGCCCGCGGAGGGCATCGGGACGGTAACAAACATGTCTTTGATATGGCGAGTAAAACAGGAGCTAAAATGGTTGTCAATACTGACTCGCACGCGCCAGGTGACCTTTTTACGCGCGAGAGTTACAAAAAACTGTTATTGTCACTTACCGATTCTGAAAAAATTCATTCCTCAATCATAGATAATTCTGTTGAAATAGTACGTGTGGCAAAAGGATAGTAATACCAATTACAGAAAATAAATGGATATTCGCGACTATCCTACCAAGAAACAACCATTCCTATGTCTTACCCCTCTTTGACAAAGAGGGGATATGGGAGATTTTATTCCGGAT
Source organism: Candidatus Omnitrophota bacterium (assembly GCA_043822245.1). Taxonomy (GTDB): domain Bacteria; phylum Omnitrophota; class Gorgyraeia; order Tantalellales; family Tantalellaceae; genus JBDRBY01. The sequence continues at coordinate 41,999 of JBDRBY010000001.1, read as the reverse complement.
TTACAAAAAATTCCCCTACCCTCTTTTCCAAAGTGGTGGAAAATTGTGGGCATTTAATTTTTAGAGTTGGTATAACTTCTCGCAGAGCAGCAAAAGAGGCGGATGGCTGTGTTCGAGCACTGGAACGATTCGCCGCCAAACGGATACCTATCCTTTCACTCAGATCTAAGTAAAATTTTTTTTGACCTAACATTATTTTTTTCTACTTTTCACTCTTGACTAAGTCGTGTTTCGTGTTATACTTCACATAACATTGGTGAGAGAGACCTGTACCGCCAAAGTAGTTTCGATTCTGGCAAAGAAAGGGGGGAGGAAATAATTTTCACGTGGAGAATAGCCTGAAACTGCAAACTTATCGGCGATACTCATATAAAAAATAAGTGCAGACACAATGTTTGCTCTTTAATAAATGTTTCAAAGAGACAGCTTTGAGCTGTTTGATGCAATTACCTTTGAGGAGGTAAAATGAAGTTATTTAAGGTTATGTGTGTTGCGATGCTTGTGTGCGCTGTATCGACTATCGCGTACGCCGAGACGCAGAGCGTGAAGATAAGCGGTGATATCGCGCTTCGCGCCTTCGCGAGAGGTTCTTACAATCTGGATAAAGATGCCGCTCCGGTTGCGAATGACGGTATGGTAACCAGCAACTACGCGACCCATCTCATGAGCACCACCGAGATGCAGGTAGACGCTGATCTTACCGACAACGTTGCTGGATGCGTCAGATTGGTTAACCAGAGAGTATGGGGAAATGGGGAATATGAAAGTGCGGCTAGTGAAACAGGGACAATTGGTGTACCCTACAGAGATCGGTTTACCGCGGTAGCGGTTGACCCGAGTGCCAACAATTCAGCGTTCGATGTGTTGGTTGACTTGGCGTATATCGAACTGAAAGAGTTCCTGTATTCTCCTTTAACGTTGAAGATTGGACGACAGGACATTTGGTTTGGTAAAGGGTTTATCGTCGGCGCCCAACAGCAGGATCCGAACGCGGCGTTGTACGCGAAGGAATACACAGCGATTAATTCTTTTGACGCCGTTAGGGCGACCTTGGATTACGCGCCGTGGACAATCGACGCGGTTTATTCAAAGATAGCTGAAAATGGCAGAAGAGCGGATGATGATGTTAATCTTTGGGGTGTAAACGTCGGATACGCGTTTGACAAGTACAACGCGGAAGCTGAAGCTTATTGGTGGTATAGACAGCAGAAATTTTCCGGCAATGCTTATGATGCCGCGCAGGTTGTTACCGTTGTTGGCGGGCAGAATTCGAACGACATTCATGTGCTTGGATTGAGAGGTAGTTTTGATCCTCTTGAAGATTGGACAATGGCTCTTGAATGCGCCACACAGCTTGGCAACTATATCGGTGCCGCGAGCCAGATTCATGAGAAGCCAAGAGCGGCTATTGCGCTTGACGCTATGGTTGAGTGCCGTTATTGGCAGGACAATTTCGAGTGGAAGCCTGTTGTAGGAATGGAGTACATCTATTATTCCGGCGAAAAGAATTTGGATCAAATAGATGAATCCGCGTCTGATACCGGCCACTACTCAGGATGGGATCCAATGTATAGAGGAAAATTTGATACGGCGATTAGAGAGTTCCAGAATGTGTACTACGGAACCGCCACAACAAGTTCACCTGCAACGACAAACCAGCATCAGCTTCTAGTCAAAGGTTGTTTAGAACCGATGGACAATTTGAAGATTGATGCTACGTATGGCCACTTCTGGCTGGCGGAAAGATACAGCGCAACAAATAGCCAGACAAATCTGGGCGATGAATTTGATGTTAAGTTGACTTGGGATTACACGGAAGATGTGTCTTTTGACCTCTTAGCCGGTTGGTTTGTTCCAGGTAGTCATTTTGACACCGACCAGAACAATGTTGCGACAGATATTGTAGGTTCAGTTAAATTAAGCTTCTAAGAAGTTATTTCAGCAACGTAAAAAAACCTGGCTCGTGAAAGCGAGCCAGGTTTTTTTTATTTGTCAGGTATAGAGACGAGGCATTGCTGTGTCTCTATAATTCATTTGACTTTTACCCTACATACATTACAATAGTTATCATGAATGTTTTAAACACTAAAAGAAAGGGGGCTTAATGATGACAGAAGAAAAACCGTTAAAATCCGCTTCAAGCGGCAGTGTGTATGCTGTACTCTCGTATCTGTGGGTATTGTGCCTTATACCTGTTTTAATGAAAAAAAACGATGAGTTTGTCCGCTTTCACAGCCGGCAGGGTCTTATGCTTTTTATTATTGAAGTGGGAGTCGGAATAATCAGTATTATACCAATTTTTGGCCCGCTGATTTATACATTAGGCGTGCTCATTTTCGGCCTCATTTCCCTTATCGCGATAGTGCAGGTTCTCATGGGGAATAAATGGAGAATACCGATTATTGGCGAATGGGCTGAGAAGATGAATGTATAACAAAGGTGAATGTGAAACGGCTGATAAAATTAATACTAACGTTAATGCTTATTGTTTTCACAGGGATTAGTCTGTATGTCGTGTACTTTTCATCTATTAAGAAAAAGCCGCTAGTCGAATTCGGCAAGAAGGAAGTTTTAGCACATTTTGAATTTTTATCGCGTGAAGAGCTGGAAAAGTGGGAAGAAAAGTCGTTTGTTCAAAACAAAACAAGTTATAGAGTAATGAGTTACGGCGCGCGTAAATGCGTGAAAGCGATGAGTGAAAATTCAGCTTCAGCGCTTTTTTTAAAAGAGCGGCTTTTCTCGGATAAAAATCCCTTCATCAGCTGGGAATGGAAGGTCGAGAGATTCCCTTCGTTAAAAAGAAAAGAGGCTTTAGATAAAAAAGCGGAGTTTGATTTTTCCGCGCAGGTCTATGTTGTATTCTTCTCAAGGTTTTTTTTGAAGACCAAAGCTATACAGTACGTTTGGGCGAAAGAGGTGCCTGTCGGCACCGTGGTTTCCAGCCCTTATACAAACAATGTTAAAATTTTGGTACTTGCTTCAGGTGAGTCTGATGAGTGGAGGAAGGAAGAAAGGGATATCAATAAGGATTTTAAAGAACTTTTTTCTTCAGAAGAAGACAAAGACGTAATGGGTATCGCTTTTATGACAGATTCAGATTCAACAGGCAGTAACGCTGTCGCGTATTACGATGAAATAGAGTTTGGATATGAAACCAAAGTCTCATTAAGGAGGTTAGCATCAAATACTTAAACAAATCTCTAAGAGCACATTATTTGCTTATTCTCGTTTTGTCGATGATAATTCCGGCGGCGTTTGTCGGGGGCTGTCTATACTACTTTATTTTCACCGTAATGGCGGAACAGATTATTTTACCCGATGTAATAGCCCGGGATCTTCTTCCCGTTATACAGAGAATAAATTTTGTTCTTGCCGTGGCATTGCCGTCGATTTTTGTCATTTTGCTTACATGGGCGATTGTATTATCCTATAGATTTGTCGCGCCCCTGGAGAGACTGGAAGAAGATATAAAGCGGATAGATGAAGGAGATTACGGGGTAAGGCTTCAGATCAGTAAAGACCATGATCTCAGCCCAATCGCGAATGTTATAAATGATCTGATGGATCAACTTGAAAGGATTAAGGGAAAAAACTAATGGACATTCATAAATTGGCAATGGTCTCTAAATTTTCGGAAATTGCTCCCTCCGCGAGTGTAGGCCCGGGCACCATAATTGAAGACAATGTAATTATACATGAGCGTGTCAGGGTTATGTCTAACGTGTACATATGCAGAGGTACAGAGATCGGAGAAGGCACAATTATTCATCCGGGCGCGGTTGTAGGGGGAGAACCTCAGGATTACGCGTATAAAGGGGCTGAAACTTTCACAAAGATTGGGAAAAATAATATTATCAGAGAGTATGTAACAATTCATCGTGGGACGACTGAAGCTTCAGCTACAATCATTGGAGACAATAATTTTTTAATGGTGCAGTCTCATCTGGGGCACAATTGTGTTTTACAAGATAATATCATAATAGCGAATGGAGCTTTGTTGGCTGGTTATGTGCAGGTTGAGAAAGGCGCGTTTATTTCAGGCAATGTGGTTTTCCATCAGTTTTGCCGTGTGGGAAGATATGCCATTGTAGGCGGGTTTACAGGTGTTAATAAAGATGTTCCGCCCTATGTTAATGTTAGGGGCTCTTCCATTGTCAGGGGTATCAATCTTGTCGGATTGCGTCGTGCCGGATTCAGCAGGGAAGTTATAAGAGAAGTTAAAGAGGCATATAAAATCTTTTTTCTCTCCGGAATATCAAATAAACAAGCGCTTGAGGAAATAAAAAAATCGTTTAATTCAGAAGAAATTTCGCATTTCGTTTCGTTTATAGAATCTTCAAAACGCGGAGTATGCCGTATTCGCGCAGAAAAAGAGGAGTGACCGTGAAAACTGGTCCGGCCGCCTGGGAATTTGGGGGAAATCTTGCAAGCAACATTTCCCCCAAGCGGCACGGACACATGTTCGACCAAATGGTTTCAGAGCGATGCTGTCAGGAAGAGGTAGAGACGCGATTAATCGCGTCTCTGTAGAAAGATTCATAAAGGAGGAGAAATGAAAAAAACAGAGATGGACAGTTTTATGAAAAAATACCAGCCGATAGTTAAAAAAACCGGTGAACAATTGGCCAAGGTGGCGAAGACCGCGGAAGAGGATATCAGCAAGCTTTATAGGATAGCGCAGACTCACATTGAGATACAGATGAAGAATTTGCAAAAAGAAAAACTTTATCACGAGATCGGGAAATATGTGGCTGAACAGTTAAAAAAAGAAGATTTTGACATCTCTATTTTACAGAAGTACAAGGCAAGACTTGAAAAGATAGACTCCGAAGGCGCGAAGATGAGAAAGAAAATATCCCGCATCGCGAAAGCCGGTAAAAAGAAATAGTAGGGAAAATGCACCCTTGCGGGTACGGGTATGCCTTTTCCGCCAAAACTTTGAAAAGCATTCAAAAGATATATAGAATTCTTGAAAATCATTTTGTATGCTTTGCGAAAGCCTGTATTTGTAGTTGACGAATACGCTAAAAGAATATTTTTTCGGCATAAGATTATACGCGAAGATGCCTCGTATGAGGAAGTACAACGCCTCGCGCGTGAAAATTTTCCAGCCTCAACAAAAGCCTTAAATCAGTTACACGCTCTTTTAGTGGAAACAGCCAAACAGTTTTGTGTTAAACGAAAACCCAAGTGTCAAATTTGTCCATTGAGGAAATTGTAGGGCAAAGGCATGCCTTTGCCGAAGCATTTAAATGTATTTTTTAGGGCGCGAATTGGAAAGGATGAACCATGCAAAATAAGACAAAAGAATATAAGCGGATTAAAAAACTTGCCGTTTCAATAGCGGAAAAGGCTGGCAAATACGCGCTTAAGCGTATGGGAAACCTGAAAGAAATAAAGCATAAGGAGGGGGTAAATAATCTTGTTACTGACGTGGACAAAAAATGCGAAGAAATGATAATTTCGAAAATAAATAAAACATTTCCCGGCCATTCCATTTTAGCGGAAGAGAGCGGGGAACATGGGGCAAAAGGCGGGATTAGGTGGGTTATTGATCCGCTTGATGGAACTACAAATTACGCGCATACATTTCCATTTTTTTGTGTGTCAATCGGGATTATTTTTGAGGATGTTGTCCGTGTAGGGGTGGTGTACGATCCTTCACGGGATGAACTCTTCTCAGCGGAAGAGGGCACTGGCGCGTTTTTGAACAAAAGGCGGATAAGTGTTTCTAAACAGAGAAAAGTACAAGATTCGCTTTTAGCAACCGGATTCGCGTATGATATTGATGGAAGGATTGCTAATCTTGATTACTTTAAAATTATGCTGGAAAACTCTCAGGCACTGCGCCGCGCGGGGTCAGCGGCAATAGATCTCTGTTATGTAGCCTCCGGCAGGTTTGACGGATTTTGGGAATTTAACCTAAATCCATGGGATACCGCGGCAGGGCAATTAATAGTGAAAGAGGCTGGGGGTTTGGTAACCACGCTTAATGGAAACCAATTTGATATTTTTAAAAAAGAAATTATCGCGACAAACGGATTAATTCATGATGAAATGATAAGATTGTTTAACCGTAGGGGCGCGTTTCCCAATTTCACATCGGAGGGAACGGGCGCGACCGTTCCGTCGGTTAGATAAAAAAAAGTTAGTTGACAGTTTCACTTTGTTTCTGTACAATTAAATGAGGTATAGGTTCTATTAACTCAACAATGCACAGGAGGTACAGAAAAGTGAAATACCGTACAGTGATTGAGCTTATCTGTGAGGGGCAGGACACAGAAGATGCCGGCAATCTTGCCGGTGAATATCTCAAAGGTGATGTGGATTTTGGCGTGACGATGAAGTGTAAAACAGTATCTCTAATGTCTCACCAAATAAAGAAATATGCTGTTTTGGTAGTCGCGATTTTTATTATTTCATCGTCGCTTATTCTAAAGGTTACCCCGATTGGAGTGTGTGAAAAGAAGAATGGCGCGGGATATCAAGCTTTTTCTGAAATTTCTACGATAGGCCCTGTGTTAAAAACGAAAAACAAAGTGGATTTTATGGACAAATGGAAAAAGTCTAAAGAAAAAGCCGTGTTAAACTATTTAAAACAGTAAATCGATTGTAAGTTAAATAGAAAAATAAAGAAATAGTTCAGTTATAAATTAAACGTATGATAGGGAGAAATATTAAAAATTCTCCCTATTTTTTTTGAAAATGAAAGGAATCTTAGGTATACTCGCCATAACAAAGAAAGGGAATAAAATGAAAAATAAAAGGCCATTGCCGGGAAACAAAATACTTGTTGTTGACGATCAAATTGGTATTGTTTCTTTCTTGTATGATTTTTTTAGTTGTAAAAATTTTTTAGTGTTGCAAGCTACGAATGGGAGTAAAGCCTTAAAGATTGTTAAAAAAGACGCGCCTTCAATAGTACTTTTAGATGTGAAACTTGGATGGGGAAAAGACGGTATACAAGTGCTCGAAGAAATAAAAAATATCGCTCCCGAAACAAAAGTTATAATGATGACGAGCGTGGAAGACAAGGCTGTTATCGAAAACGCTTTTACACTGGGAGCGGATGATTACATTCTTAAACCTTTCAGCCTGGATTATCTCGAGAAAGTTGTGATGCTTAAAATTTTAGGCGTAGCGCTTAAACGGTTGGGAACTCGCGCGTGAAAAATCATTTCTTGATTTTCTGAAGGTTATAGCCGGGGATTATAGCATAATATGGCGTAATTATGAAAAGAAATAAGATCGAACATTTAGTAGTCAGAAAAATTGGTATGGCAATTAATCGGTATAAAATGATAGAGGCAGGGGATCGTGTTCTTGTCGCTGTATCCGGCGGTAAAGACAGCCTGGTTTTATTAAAAGAGCTTCAAGAGCGAAAAAAACGACTGCCCATAGATTACATGATTAAGGCTGTGCACATAAGAACTGATTATGACCAAGATCAAGAGAAAAAGTCTGCTAAGCTTAAAAGATTTTTTAAATCTATCGGGTGTGATTATCTTTTTCGCGACATTGCCATTAGTAAAACAAATAAACTTGAAAGGCAGGATTGTTTTTGGTGTTCATGGATGAGGCGCAAGATGTTATTTGAAACAGCGGATGAAATAGGATACAATAAAATCGCGTTTGGGCATCACAAAGATGATATTGTCGAAACAATATTGATGAATATGTTTTGGAAAGGTGAAATATCATCTATGAATCCGGAACAAAAGCTGTTTGGCGGGAAAATTGTTATCATCAGGCCGCTGGTTCTTTTAGAAGAGAAGCAGATTGAGAGCTATGTAAAACATAAACGCATTAGGGCAGTCAGATCTTGCTGTCCGAGAAATTCTGATTCTAAAAGGGCCCTTGTTAAGGATTTAATCATTCGTTTAGAAAAAGAAGCACAAGATGTAAAAACTAATATCCTTTACGCTCCCAGTAGAATAAGACATGAATATTTAACAATGAGTAAAACCAAAAATCGGAAATAATATGGGGTTTAATGCTGCTAAGATAGTGCCAATAGTAATATTGTTCTTAACCCCTTTTTTTTTAGGTAGTATTGTCTCGATTAACCCGGCTACTGACGAAGAAGAAGTTATACTTGTTCCTGTCGTTAAGGAACGGAATATAGGGAAAAAGATCGATGAGCAGGTAAGAAAGCAATACAAAATGCCTGTTGACCCTCTTCTCGATCAGCGCGTGAAGCAAATAGGAGACAGCCTTGCTCTTTGCACCGACAGAAAAGATTTAGTTTATAGATTTAAAGTTTTGGAGGACGAAAAGGATAATAATTACAACGCGTTTGCCGCGCCCGGCGGATACATATATATTTTTTCCGACCTGATGGAAGCTCTAAAAACAGACGACAATACAGCGGCGGTTTTATCCCATGAAATGGCGCATGTTGAAGCTAAACATTCAGTAAAACGGATGCAGGCGAATCTTGGTGTAACCGCTTTATTGTTGTTGGGAACTCAGATTGAGGCTGAACAGGGGACTTATGCCGCGTTGGGTAATGCCATAGGCCAGTTAATGTCCGCTTATTCGCGCAAAGATGAAAGGCAGGCGGATGAACTTTCGGTTAAATATTTGCGGTTAGCCGGGTTTGACGCTTATGGTACAATTAGAGCGTTAGAGACACTGCGCGATTTTCGAAAAAAAGCTCCAACGAGGCGGTACTCGTATTTTAGAAGTCATCCGTATCTTTCTGAGCGTATATCGTATTTGAAAAAATACATCACCGGGCATATGGATTTTGACTCATACATAAATATGCCCCCGGCGCGGGATGGTTTGTAAAATTCTGTCATTCCAGGGCCCGGAGGGGCCTGAAGAATCTAATCTCTTTATGAAAGGAGGAACTTTGAGAAAAACATTTGTGCTTGATACCAACGTGATATTGCATAACCCGTATTCTCTTTTATCGTTCGCGGATAATATTGTTTTAGTCCCGATAGAAGTTTTGGAAGAACTTGATGGCTTCAAGCGAAACCATGATGAGAAAGGGCGCAACGCGAGGATGGCCATACGTATGTTAGACGAATTGCGACAAAAAGGCGAACCCGGAGAGGGATATCCGCTGGATAAGGGCGGGATGCTCAAAATATTTATAGCGGAGGATTTTAGCAAAATGCCTGAAATGGGTCTTTCCATGAAAATCGTGGATAATCGAATATTAATGGCCGCGTACGCTCAGAAAAAAAAGGGTGAACAAGTAATTTTTGTGTCAAAAGACATCAACGCCAGGATCAAGGCGGACGCCTTAGGGATTGATAGCGTGGATTTTGAAAAGCAGAAAGTTGATTTTGAGCGTCTCTATGGAGGATGGCAGACTGTAGAGGTTGACAGTAATGTTGTGGATACTTTCTTTTCTAAAAAGGAGTACAAAGCGAGCGGAAAGACATTTTACCCGAATGAATTCGCGTTTATAAAAGATAAAGAAAATTCAAAACATACTGCCCTGGCCAGGTATAAGAAGGACGAGGACGTGTTGGTACCGCTTATTTTTGACAAACCGCACTTAATGTCCATAAAACCGAGAAATAAAGAACAGGTTATGGCAATAGACTTGTTGTTAAATGACGATATTAGTTTGGTCACGCTTGTAGGCTCGGCTGGTACCGGTAAAACTCTTTTAGCTATAGCGGCGGGGCTTCAAAAAGTAGTAAAGGAGAAAAAATATTCAGGGCTTTTAATTTCACGCCCCGTGATGCCTTTAGGAAATGATATAGGTTATCTTCCGGGCACAAAGGAAGAGAAGCTTGAAAACTGGATGGGGCCGATTTTTGATAATCTTGAGTACATTTTTGACGTGGGAACGGAACCTAAGGACGCGAAAGGCAAACCAAAAACACAGATTGAAAAGTATATTAAAGACAATCTTATAGAACTTGAAGCCATGACCTTTATGCGGGGCCGCAGTATCCCGCATAGGTTCATTATAATTGACGAAGCGCAGAATATGACACCGCATGAAGTAAAGACAGTCATAAGCCGCGCGGGAAATCATACCAAAATGGTTCTTACCGGCGATCCCTATCAAATAGATAACCCTTATTTGGATTCGTCAAGCAACGGGCTGGCGTATTGTGTGGAGAAGATGAAAGGTCAAAAAACCTTTGGCCATATGACATTGTCCAAAAGTGAAAGAAGTTCCCTGGCCTCCTTAGCGGCCGAATTGCTGTAGGTGATTCCACATTGCAGAGACGAGGCATTGCCTCGTCTCTACAATGTTCTAAGCTATCCACCCTGAAAGATTATTGTTATTATCAAAGATAAGGTATATTTTCTCTTTTGAAAAAAAACTGGCTGAATGAGGTTTGTATAACCATTTTGACTTGGTACCGCTATATTCTGAAAGGATTATCACGGGATTGCCGTATAGACCTGTAATTTTAACGGCGGGATCTCCTTTCTGAAGATTGTTTGATATCAAAGCGTTTTTAACGGCCGTATAGTTTTTAGTTTCTTTTTCGTAGGCCGTAGTCATTTTTTCGCGATTTTTGTCGATCTCAGTTAAGGCCTTGATGCCATATTTAGACCTGATGTACCTGATTTTTTTCTCAGGCGCTGCGTGTAACAGGGCCGAGCTAAGGACAAATATTCCTAAGAATGAAACAAAAATCATTTTTTTGTAGATTAAATAGCGCATATGTTCCTCATTTGTAATGAGCCTCTATGATTTCCTGCGCGGGTTTATTCTGCGGCGTAAAATTACGGTTATTTTTTCCTCCCGCGTGGATATTCGTATCCCACTTCCACCAGTACACCCCCGCGAGCCATGGCTCTGTCCAGATGGTTTCAAAAAAAGCTTTGTAACATTTCGCCTGAATAATTAAGTCGCAATTCCCGCTTCCAGGGTTTTGCCACGGAGAATTTGGCGCGTGCCAGATGCTGGGATAACCTATTTCTGTGAAGATAATCGGTTTTTTAAGATTCCCCTGCCATAGTTGGAGGTCTTGTTTCCACTTATTCCATCCGTTTTTTAAATCTTCTAAACTTGGATTTGTTTTTTGCGAAAGAGGGAAAAAAGCGTTTATGCCGATATAATCCAAGTCATCCCAAAATCCGATATTTTTGAAATTATCCCAGTTTGCCGCGTATACAAGCCTGCCGGAATATATTCCTCTTATTGAGCTTATGATGATACGCCATTCAGAGGTTTTTTGCGCGGCAAAAGCGAGCTCTGTGCCCACGCAGAAGAGTTCGACATTATGTTTTTCACATATGCTCGCGTAGGAATTCATTAGTTTTTTATATCCAGTGAACCATTTTTGCCAGTCTTTTTCATTAGAAAATCCGATGTCCGCGCGCCAATAAGTGCCGTCATACTTGTCAATAAGATCAATGTGCGGCTTTATCATAACCTTTAAGCCGAGCGCGTGAGATTTTTTTATCGCATGGATTAAACTCGAGATAGAGGTAGTTTGGTCCGTGCTTTTTATATCAGTAGAGGCAAAACTTTCCTGGTAATGGGTTGGAGTTATTGATACATATTCGACACCCATTGATACTAATTTTTCTAAAGACTCATCCGAGTAATAGGAAGAAAACTTGTTTTTATCCCACGTCACGTAACACATGCCTTTTTGCATAGGCAAAAAGTCTATTTCGGAACTTAAGGAAATTGAAGGGCAGGAGATAATCGATGAGAAAAAAACAGCTAGAACAAAAAAAATAATTAAATTTGAATTTTTCCTTAAGAGTTTCATCTCTCCCCGCCTTAAACAGTAGGGCCGCAAAAAAGTCAGATTGAGATGAAAATCCAAAGGAGTCAAATTCGGCAGTCTGACGACCATGTCCCCAAAAGGGGATTTAGGCTCATGACATTGCAGCCCTATTCTTTCGAATAGTTTGCCTTTATCGTTTGATGGAACTTAAGCAATATGAAAGAACACGTCATTATTACTCTATGTATCAAGTATGAACCATAAAAGTAAAAATAGCAAGGTCAAGAGACTGACTATTTTATTTTTAACGTTTTGCCACCCCCCATTTGTAAGGGGACCTGTAATATCCCCGACAATCTTGAAAATGTAAAATCAAAACCCGTAGGGAACGGTAGCGGCCGTTCCGCTTGAACGGGATCTGTGGGTTTTAATTGTCATTAGAGTACAGATTTCCGCGTTATGTCAAAATTTTCATTTGTTATTTTTTCAAGATTCCTATATACTAAATAAGTGTTTAAAGGTACAGGGCTAGAGGAGGATGCGACATGAGTTCAAAACATGTAATGCTTACACGTGAAGGCAGGGATAGGATGTGCCGTGAGTTAGAGGTGTTGAAGGGAGAAAAGCGCAGGGCTATAGCGAGAGATCTTTCTTCCGCCCGCGCTCATGGCGATCTAAGTGAAAATGCTGAATATGACGCGGCAAAGGAAGCGCAGGCTATGAATGAAAAAAAGATATCCGAGCTTGAAGATGTTTTAATGCGCGCGAGGATAATTAATCATAGTGAAATGTCCAAAGATGAGGTATTAATTGGTGCCATGGTAAAAATAAAAGATAGTAAGACCGGTGATCTGTTTGATTATATGCTTGTCGCGGAAGAGGAATCAGATTTCACACTTAATAAAATATCGATTTCTTCTCCTGTCGGCAAAGCCCTTATGGGGCATAAGGCCGGGGATGTGGTTGAGATCCAAGTGCCGGCAGGTATTCTGGAATATAAGATTGAAAGCATAACGAGAGAATAGAATTTTGGCGGAGCATAGAATAAAATGAAAATAAAAAACATTAGCTGGAATAGAATGGCGGTAGTTTTATTTTGCGGCATGGTCATCTATTCTTTTCTTCCTCTTATTCCTTTTTGGCTGATGGACGGCGCTTCTTTAAATGATAACAATGAGAAATCGTCGGCGCTTTTGGGGGAGAATAAAGGCGCGTATTTTTCTTTTATTGTCTGGGGGGATAACCACGCGGGGCTCATTTTTAATGATGCCGCCGCGCTTAAAGAAATATGGCATATGAACCGGGAGGATAGATTTCGTAAGGCCCCGATAGATTTTGTGATAAGCCCGGGGGATATTACTCTTGACGGCAAGGAAGCGCATTTTTCTGCCTTTAAAAAATTGCAAAAATTGATAAAGTATCCTGTTTTGGCAGGGTATGGCAACCATGATGATAAGAGCTTATTTAGGCGGTTTTTAGGAGAAGGCCAGTTTGTTTTTGTTAATCGAAACGCGTATTTTATTGTGCTGGATAATGAAAAAGGTGAGATTAAGAAATCCCAATTTGATTGGTTGAAGGATCAGCTTCTAAAAGGCCAAAAATACACGCACACCTTTGTAATTATGCATAAGCCGCCTTTTGATCCGTATCAAGAGGATTGGTATAACGAAGATAACAGCCCGTGGGCTTATAAATTTCGTAAACTTTGCGCCGAAAATAAGGTAAGGATGGTTTTTTCCGGACATAGGCATATGTTTAAACATGAAAATTTTGGAGGGGTTGATTATATCGTAACCGGCGGCGGGGGCATGCTTGAGGAAATCCCGGAAGCGCGAGGCGGATACCTTCACTACGTCCGGGTAACGGTTAATCATGACTATGTGACTTACGAGGCAAGAAGAGTCTCCCCGCCTTTATGGGAGTTTGTGGCGTATTACATGTGGAAAGAGGGTGTGTATTGGGCGCGTAATTTATACGGATCAGGATACATATTCGGCAGAAACACAAAGATAGAAACCCTGCGGGAGAAAAGGCTCAATGAACCCGGGTATTGGGAGGAAAAACCATGACAAGCAAGAAAAAGTGGAGGCCTGAAACTTTAGCCGTGCACGCGGGATACGAGTTTGACCCTGTGACCGGTTCAAGCGCCGAACCCATATATCAGACAGCGTCGTATGTGTTTAAGAGCGCTCAAGACGCGGCAGATCTTTTTTCGTTGAAGAAAGAAGGGAATATCTACACCCGTTTAGCGAATCCAACTGTGAATATATTCGAAGAGAGAGTCGCGTCACTGGAAAGAGGGACTAGTGCTGTCGCGACGGCTTCAGGCCAGGCGGCAATCGCGCTTACCATTTTAAATGTGGCTTCGCCGGGGGATGAGATTATCTCTTCAAGCAGTTTGTACGGTGGGACATATACTTTGTTTCATTACACATTGCGTAAATTAGGCATAAAATTTAAATTTATAGACCCATCCGATATTAAAAATTTAAAAAAACAAATCACAAAAAAAACAAAAGCGGTGTACGCGGAAACCTTGGGAAATCCCAAACTGGATGCTTTTGATTTTGAGGAAGCCGGAAGAATAGCTCATGAAAATGCTATTCCGCTTATCATAGATAATACCGTGGGAACACCGTTCCTGGTTAACCCGATACGTTTTGGCGCTGATATAGTTGTGCATTCCGCCACTAAGTATATCGGGGGGTTCGGCACATCAATCGGCGGTATTATTGTTGACTCAGGTAAATTTGATTGGAGGCTTGGAAAATTCAAGCACCTTACCAGCCCGGATCCCAGTTACCACGGATTAAATTTTTCGAAAAAATTCAACAAAGTTCCAGGAAAAGGAAATACTGTTTTTACCTCTAAACTTAGAGCCAGCCTTTTGAGGGATCTTGGCGCGTGTTTAAGCCCGTTTAACGCGTTTCTTTTTTTAATGGGGCTGGAAACACTGCATTTGAGAATGCCGCGTCATAGTGAGAACGCGCTGCTGGTAGCGCGGTTTTTAACAGAACATAAAAAAGTGTCTTGGGTTAATTATCCCGGCCTTAAAGAACATTTCACGCATCATATCGCCAAAAAATATTTTACAAACGGATGGTATTCCGGCCTGGCGGGTTTTGGCGTTAAAGGCGGGTTAAAGGCGGGAAAAAAATTTATTGATTCTCTTGAACTGTTTCGGCATCTGGCGAATATAGGAGACGCGAAAAGCCTGGCAATACATCCCGCGTCCACAACTCATCATCAGCTTTCAGCCAAAGAAAGAAAATCAGCCGGTGTAACAGATGATTTTGTGCGTTTATCCATTGGTATTGAAAATGTTCAGGATCTAATAGACGACATTGACCAGGCTTTGGGGAAAGTGTAGGGTAGGTTTAATATATGCCCATCTATGACGACATTACACAAACAATTGGGCGGACTCCGCTTATCCGGTTGCGAAAAATCGGCAGGGGTTTGGCCTGCCAAATAATAGCAAAAGCTGAGTTTTTTAATCCTCTTTCAAGTATAAAAGACCGTGTAGGCTTAGCGATGATAGAAGAGGCGGAGAAAAGTGGCGAAGTAAAACCCGGCACCGTGATTATTGAGCCTACAAGCGGGAACACAGGGATAGCTTTAGCTTTTGTTTCAGCGGTCAAAGGATACAAGCTTATCTTAACTATGCCCGAAAATATGAGCTATGAACGTAAAGCGCTTTTAAAAATGTTGGGCGCGGAACTTATCCTGACACCGGGTGAGTCAGGTATGGCCGGCGCGATAGAAAAAGCGAAAAAAATAAAGAAAAAAACACCTGGCTCGTTTATGCCGCAGCAATTTGAGAATGAGGCTAATCCTGACGTACATAGACGGACTACCGCTGTTGAAATCTGGAACGATACGGAAGGAAAGGTTGATGTTTTTGCCTGCGGAATCGGTACGGGCGGGACCATTACCGGAGTCGCGGATGTGTTAAAACAAAAGAAGCGCGGCATAAAAATTATTGGAGTTGAACCGTCATCTTCAGCCGTTCTTTCAGGCGGCAAAGCCGGTGTTCATAAGATACAGGGAATAGGAGCGGGTTTTATCCCTAAAATCTTGAAAGAAGAATTGATAGATGAGATAATACAAATCTCAGACGATGAAGCTCTTAGCTATGTTCAAAGGCTCGCTAAGGAAGAAGGAATTTTAGCGGGAATTTCATCAGGGGCAAATGTCGCGGCCAGCACGCGCGTTGCCGCGAGGCCTGAAAACGCGGGTAAGATGGTTGTCACAATATTGTGTGACACCGGAGAAAGATATTTGAGCGGCCGGTAGCGTTATCCGAGAAAGATATGACAAACAAAGAAACCGTAGAGACAAAATATTACAGTCTGCCTAATGGCGCGAAGTTTATCCTTGAAAGCGGCGCGAATCTGGAAGGACTTCAACTGGCATATGAGACGTATGGCGAGTTGAACAAGAAAAAGACAAATGCTGTTTTGATATGCCACGCGCTTTCAGGAGACGCTCACGTTGCAGGGTTTCACAAAGGCGAAAAAGATCCTGGTTGGTGGCATGAGATGATTGGTGAGGGCAAAGCTTTTGATACACAAAAATATTTTGTTATATGTTCCAATGTTATTGGTGGATGCAAAGGTTCAAGCGGCCCCAAATCTATAAATCCTTCCACAGGGAAACCTTATGGGTTGAGTTTTCCCATTATTTCCATAAAGGACATGGTAAACGCGCAGAAAAATCTGGTCGATTTTTTAGGAATAAAGAAACTCCTTTCTGTCGCAGGGGGATCAATGGGCGGGATGCAGGTGTTGCAATGGGCGGTGTCGTATCCCCAGAGTGTTGTTTCATGTATTCCCATCGCGACAAGTTATAAGCATTCCGCTCAGCAGATAGCGTTTGATGAAGTAGGCCGCCAGGCCATAATGGCGGATCCTGAGTGGAATGGCGGGGATTATTATAAAAAAAATCATCCTTTACGCGGGCTGGCAGTTGCCCGCATGATTGGGCACATTACTTACATGAGCAATGAGTCAATGGAACAAAAATTCGGCCGCGCGTTTAAGAAAAAAGAATTGGGATATGAGTTTTCAAGCGAGTTTGAAGTAGAGGGATATTTGCGTTACAAAAGCGATAGTTTTGTTAAACGGTTTGATGCTAATTCCTACTTGTATCTTACCAAGGCGATGGATTATTTTGATCTTCAAAAAAATAAGAAATTGTGTTCCGCCTTCGAAAAATGCGAATCAAGATTTTTGGTAATTGCTTTTAGTTCAGACTGGCTGTATCCGCCGAGCCAGTCTGAAGAGATCGTCAGAGCCCTTAAAATGAACGGCTTAGATGTGACCTATTGTGAAATTAGTTCTAACTATGGACATGACGCCTTTCTTCTTAAGTTCAATGAAGAAACTAAACTTGTAAAACATTTTCTGGCGAGTACGGAAAAAGGCCTGGAGAGTGAAGAATGATAAGCCGAGAAAAAGAAGATTTGCGCCTTGATCTTAAAGCCATCGGGGATATGATAGGTGAAGGGTCAAAAGTGCTTGATGTCGGATGCGGGCGCGGAGAGCTGTTGGAGTATTTGGAGCGGAGTAAAGGTGTTAAAGGCGCGGGCGTGGAAATAAATGAGGAAGCAATTTATAAATGTGTGGAAAAAGGCCTTAGTGTTTCACACGGTGATATTGATTCAGGATTAAAAGAATATCCGGACGGCCTGTTTGACTATGTGATATTTAATCAGACAATGCAGCAGGTGTATCGGCCCAAAGAAGCGATAATAGAGGCTTTGAGAGTAGGCAAAAAGGTCATAACTGGTTTTCCGAATTTTTGTAACATAAAAGCCAGGATACAGATATTTTTTGGCGGCCATGTTCCCATAACCGCGTCCCTGCCGTATTTATGGTACGATACCCCAAACCTTCATTTTCTTTCGATAAAAGATTTTGAGAATTTTTGTTCAAGCCAGGGAATAATTATTGAAAAAGGAATCTTTCTAACCGAAAGAAAAATCATAAAACTACTACCCAACGTTTTTGCCCTAAACGCGGTGTTTCAGATTAGCAAAATGTAATGTTGGACACCTATTTTTCATAAGGGCGGAAAAATAAATTGTGTTCCATTTTAATTCTTAAATCCCCCTAGCTCCCTTATTTCAATCCATCCCCCCTTTGAAAAAGGGGGCCAGGGGGATTTAAGAGTTGCGATAATCCCGATTGTCGCGCAAAAGTCTTAAAGAGTAATTTTTGTTAATAAAGGTTAAAATGAAGCGAATGGATTTGTTCAAGGAGCATTACGAGCGTCTTAACAGCGAACAGCGCCAGGCAGTTGATATGACTGAAGGCGCGCTCCTTGTTTTGGCGGGCCCGGGTACGGGCAAAACACAACTGCTTTCTATCCGTGCCGCGAATATCATTCAAAGTAAAAAGGCGCGTCCGGAAAATATCCTCATACTGACTTTTTCAAATGCCGCCCGCGTCGCTATGCGGGAGAGGCTCTCTGAGATTATCGGCCCTGATGGTTACAACCTTGATGTTGAAACATTTCACAGTTTCGCGAATTCCATTGTTCTGGAATCTGAAAGCGCGGTTGAATATATCAAAGAAAAGATAGAAATAGGTGAAATCGAAAAGATAAGAGCTCTGGAATACATTATTGACAATGTTAAAGGCGTAGAGCCCTTAAGGCCTTTTGGAGCGCCGTATATTCACCGGCAGGAGATCGAAAAACGCATAAGTGAATTGAAAAATGAAGGTATCCGGCCTGATGAATTTAAAAGGCAGTTAACGGGCCTTCATCCTGACGGTATAAATCTTGAAGGGAAAAACCTACCGCGGCTTAAGGCGCTGGCTCT
Source organism: Candidatus Omnitrophota bacterium (assembly GCA_043822245.1). Taxonomy (GTDB): domain Bacteria; phylum Omnitrophota; class Gorgyraeia; order Tantalellales; family Tantalellaceae; genus JBDRBY01. The sequence goes on along the minus strand of JBDRBY010000001.1, from coordinate 23,510 downwards.
TCTCTATGAAAATTATGAAAAACTTAAAAATGAAGATTGCGGGTTACTTTTTGACCAAAGAGGGCGGATGGATTATGACGATATGATACTTATCGCCATAGACGCTCTTAAAAAGGAGAGTACTCTTAGGGATGTGTTTCGGTCTCAGTATAAGTACGTAATGGTTGATGAATTCCAGGACACAAATGGAGCCCAGCTTGAACTTTTGTTTTATGTTATAGGAAATGACGCGCCTAATGTCTGCTGTGTGGGGGACGATGATCAGGCGATATACCGTTTCCAGGGCGCGAGTTTGGCGAATTTTCGCGCTCTAAAAGAAAAAGTAAAAGGCCTCAATACCATTGAACTTAAATCTAATTACCGGTCAACTCCTGAAATTATAACCTTTTCTAACAAGATTATAACTCAGCTTTCTGAAGAAGAAAGGCTCTCGGTGAAGAACCTTCAGTCGTGCCGGAGTTATGATAAACACGGGGTACGATTTTTAGAATTCAGCGCGAAAGAAGAAGAACTCGCGTTTTTAACACAGGAGATAAAACGGCAGGCGGAATTCATAACACAGGAAGAAAATCTTTCTCTGGACGAGCGGGCGAAGCCGTATAACAACATAGCGGTTCTTGTAAGAAAGAGGCGGCAGATACAGGTATTGATAGACGCCTTTCTTCGCGCGGGCATTCCTTACGCTACTGACGGTAAAGAGGATATACGCCCGGAGAAGCGTGTGCGGCAAATGTTAGACGTGTTGGAATTAGCCGGCCTCTTCGGCGGGGAAAATGACAGAAAATCAACAGTGCTTTATAAGGTTCTTTCTTCGGACTATATCCGCGCCAATCACGCGGACATTATTAAAATAATAGAATCGGTGAGCGCGCGGAAACGCGCTGTTTTGAGTAATGGTCTAAAAAAATATAACGACTATGGTTTTTTTCAAGAGTTTTTATCTGGTTTCCCTGTTGATAATGAAAACGCGCCGAAAGAAGAAGATTCCCAGGCTTTAGATATCACAAAAAATTTGAATTTAAAAAATCCGCGTGCTCTTCATATGGCCGCGTGGGCTGTCTCAAGGCTTATGACCGATGGCGCGGTAAGGCCTGTGCACGATCTTGTTATGCGGTACATTAGCGATGTGAATCTTCATCGTTATATACTTAGTACTTATGAAAAGGATAAACTTCTTCGTATACGGGATTTAAGGGCGTTAGGTTCCTTTGTAAATAGCATTAAGGAATCTGATTTGACGGACCCCGCCCTTAATCTGGAAAAATATACATGGGAACTTGGCTTACGTGAAACTCACGGTATGCCGCTTCGGGGGGAGCTTGCCACATTTAGCCAGGATGGCGTAAGGCTGTATACCGCTCACTCGGCAAAAGGGCTTGAGTTTTATACAGTGTTCGCGCCGTTTTGCCTTCAAAGAGAAAGCTGGCCGGTGCGCGGGAAACCGGACACAGTGCCTTTGCCGCCGGAAATTTACAAGAGTAAACAGCGCGTAAAAGAGAAAGAGCGGATAAAAGAGTTAAGCGTTTATGACGAACTAAGGCTTTTCTATGTGGTTTCTACCCGCGCGAAGGCTCATCTTATCTATACCGCGGCGCTTCATGAAAAAGCGGTAACGACTCAATTTTTAAGCAATTTGAATATAAAGGCTGAAACTATTCCGTTTGAAGAAGAAGAATTTCTTATACGGTTCTTGTCGGGGAGTAAACCCCGGGATTTATTTGAAGGCGCGTCTCATATCTTGAAAGATATGGTGCGGCACTTAACATTAAATCCGACCAGCCTTAATAATTATATTTCCTGCGGCCGAAAATTTTTATATGATAATGTCCTCAGGCTTCCCGGCAGAAAAAATCAGCATCTGACATTTGGCAATTGCGCGCACAAAGCGCTTGAAGAATTGTATTCGCTTTTCATAAAAGACAAAAAATTTCCTTCTTTTGATTTTTTCGAAAAGGTATTTAACCGTGAATTGCAATTTCAGGGAGTAAACGATCAGATAAAGAATTGGTGCAGGCACAAACTGGAGACTTCTATAAAAGATTGGTACCGGAAAGATTCAAAAGATCCTCTTATGCCGATTGATCTTGAAAACAAACTTGAGATTCAGCTTCCGGAAGGGTTAATATTTAAAGGGGCGTTTGACAAAATTGAAAGAGAACCCGGCGGGGCGGTAAGAGTAGTTGATTATAAAACGGGAAAACCCGACGATCACGTTAAGGCGATAGCCAACTCGCGGGATATTTCCGCGTATGAATGTGATAATTATTACCGCCAGCTTGTAGCGTACAAATTGTTGTATGATAAGGCGTCCGGGCATGGCAAAAGGGAAAAAATATCTAAAGGCATGATTCAATTTCTAGAGCCGGCAGGTTCAACCGTTATAAAGTACGGCCTTGAAAAAGGTATTTTCAGGAATGAAATAGTTGAATTAACGAACGATATGACCCAAGAACTCGAAACAGTTATTCTTCGATGCTGGAAAGATATACGCGCGCTGAAATTCGACAGATTACCTGAGCGCGACGAAAAGAAAAGATGCTCAAGATGCGAATACGATTCAATTTGCTGGGGGTAAAGAACTGCCCCATTTGTCATTCCCGCGAAAGCGGGAATCCATCAAGATAAGCGAGTTACAGATTCCCGCTATTCGTGGGAATGACAAAAAAATGAAACAAAAGGAGTTATCATGGACAAAAAATTTATTTCTGATTTTAAGGTTAACGAAAAAATAGATTCTTTTTTTATGCTTAGGAAAAAGGAACTAAAATTGACAAAATATGACAAACCGTATCTCCAAATGACTCTTTCAGACAAAACGGGTAAAATAGAGGGCCGTTTGTGGGATAACGCGGAAGAATTTAATGATGCCGCGGATACCGGTGATGTTGTGTGCGTGACGGGTGTGGTGGATAAGTATCGTGAAGAGAAACAATTGAAAGTGGATCATATCGTGAAAGCGGATGAAAGGGCGTTTCGGTACGAAGATATGGTGCGTGTGGCAGAAAACCGGGATACGTTTTTTGGATTTGTGATTGGTTATTTGAAGAACATAAAAAACACATGGATAAGCCGGTTAGCCGAATGTTTTATCCGGGATACAGAGCTAATGGTTTTGTTTAAAGATGGAATAGGGGCAAAAAATTGGCATAACGCGTATATCGGCGGCCTCTTGGAACATACCTATGAAGTTATGTTCATAGTCGATAACGTGTGTTCTTTGTATCCCGAAGCAGATAGAGACGCGGCTATCTTTGGAGCATTTATACATGATATAGGCAAGGTGTACGAATTGGATATAAAAAAGATGGAATATACCGTTGAGGGCGGCCTCATAGGGCATATTGCCATCGGGTATCGGATTCTCAGTCAAAAAATTCAGGAAGTGCCGGATTTTCCTAATGATTTACGCCTGCGTTTAGAGCATATTATTTTAAGCCATCACGGAGAGTATGAACAACAGTCGCCGGTGCTTCCAAAGACACTTGAGGCGACTATTGTGTATCAGACAGATGAACTTGTTTCCCAGGCGAACGCGGTAAAAGAGATTCAAGTTTCCCAATCCAAAGAGGGCCAGGCATGGAGCAGTTTTGTTTCCATGAAAAACCGAAAATATTTTATCAAGGACAAGAATGAAGAACTTTGGTCAGACAAAGAGATAAAAAAAACTGAAATATCGAATTCAAAGGCCAAAGCGGATGATTTGTTTGGATAATTCATTCTACCTTTGGAACAAACACGACTTCCCACTTTGAAAAAGGGGGACAGAGGGGGATTTTTCCTTCGCTAAGTAATTGCTATTTTTGTATTGTCGCGACGCGAATATTGTCGATGTATACACTTCCGGAGTAGGGGACGTTTACAGATTCGATTTTTAAGGCGATTTTGTGGATGTCTTGTCTAAACGCTTCGTCTATGTGAGCACTTTTCCAGTCGGTACTGCCGGCTGATATATTTGCCGCGATCGTTGTCCATTGGCCCGGCTTTAGCCGTCTGCCGCGCGCCATTTCCATAAAAGTCCAAGAGTCGCCCGTGGTGAAGACAAAACTTCCACGCAATCGGTGTGGAGCCGTTTTGGGCAGGTAAATATCCACTAAAATCACGTCAAAATCTTTAAAATTGAAGTATTCTTCGTTTTCAATGAGAGCTCTAGTCCATTCTGTCCCGGGAAAGTTAAGGGAAAGCGCGACGCTCGCGTTTCCTTTGCTGGCGAAGGCGGTACTTCTGGCTATTGAGGACGCGGAGTATGAGTTTTTTTGAAGTGTCCATTCAGGAAGTTCCCAGCCTTCGAGAGTTTTTTCAAATCCGGAAAGGAATCTGCCGTTGGTGAAGACTACCTGAGGTTCTTCTTTTTTTTGTTTTTCCACAATCTCCGGCATTACGGGAGCGGGAGAAAGGACTGACGCTTCGGGAGTTTCTGTGGCATTATCCGCGACGTTAAGCTTGACTTCAAATATAACACTTTTGCTTTTTAAAAAATGTACCCCGAAGAAAACAATAACCGCGGTGACCGCGAAAATCGCGGCTCCAAAGAAAACCTGTTTTACTCGATTGATTTTAGTCGATGGAATATTTGACTCAGTATTTTGAAAGTCAGATTCTTTTGAAAAGTTTCTAAAGTAGGTCCGGGACAATTCAAAATCTATCTGGTCGTTAGTGTTTTTGTTTTTTAAAATGTTAAACATAAAAATTCAGTCATAGTATGCCACATAATTTGTTCTTTGTGTAGGGGCTATGAAAAAAAATACGCCTTTCCCTTTTTATTTTCGTGTGCTATACTTCTTTCAAATTAAAAAATTGATAATGTTAAAAATAACATGAAAGAATTATGAAAAAAATAATGAAGTAGTTTCGCTTCTCTTTTTTGAAAAAAGGACAGATATATTTCCGCGCTTTGAAAGAGCGTCAGAACGTTCCCCCCTTTGAAAAAGGGGGCCAGGGAGAATTTTAAGGTGGGATAGAATATAAGATTGCTTCGCGGAGATTGCAATGACAAGTTTGAGGGGGATGAAGGTTAATATTAGATGACCGTCTTAGACGCGAAGGATTAAGAAAAATTCGGATACAAACTTTTGACAATACCAAAAAATGGTCTAAGAGGAGCAATATGAAGGTCATATCAATTGCAAATCAAAAGGGTGGCTGTGGGAAAACGACACTCGCGGTGAATATCGCGGCGGCTCTCGCGCGGTTTGGCAGTGAGATTTTACTGATAGATTTGGACCCGCAGGCGCACGCAACTTTCGCTCTGGGATATAGCGAGAAGGCTTCTGATTGTAAAACATCTTACGATATTTTTAAAGCGCGCTTCAGCGGCAAGGATGTTCCTGTGGCAGAGATGCTTATAACAGGCCGCGAAAAATTTTCGTTCATTCCGGCAAACATGATGCTGAGCGCGGCTGAAATTAATTTAGGAACAGTAAAAGGCGCGGCATCTATACTGTCCCGGCTTTTAGCTTCTCGGTTTTTTGAAAAATACGAATATGTGATAATTGATTCACCTCCGAGTTTTGGTTTTCTCACGCTCAATTCTATGTTTGCCGCGGATATGATGGTTGTCCCGATGGATATGAGCTACTTTTCGTTTAATGGGATAAACAGCGTGTACCGCGTGGCAGGGCTCTTAAAAAAGGAAACAGGGAGAAGGCCGCCGATTTTTTTTGTCATGAATATGTACGACCATCGGTCAAAGTTTGTAAGAGAACTTGAAAAAGACGCGATACGCAAACTGGGGCCATATCTGCTAAAAACAAAAGTGCGCGTGAGTATGAAATTAAGAGAAGCGGCCAAGGTCGGCAGGACAATATTTGAGACTGATTGTAAGTCTAACGTTGCCTTGGATTTTTACAATTTAACGAGTGAGATTCTCTCTGCCGAAGGCGTGAATACTTCGGCCGCTATCCATGAGTTCGCGTTTAAGGCTCCGGAGGCAGGGGGAGTATACGTGCTTGGAGATTTTAACGGGTGGCAGAAGGCGGAAGTAAGCAGATTGACAAGGCTTGAAAACGGGGAATGGTCAGCTCATTTCATTTTAAACAAAGGAACTTACCGGTATAAGTTTTTGGTAGATGAAGAATGGATAAGAGATCCCAAAAATCCTTCCGCGAAAAGAAATGCGTTCGGCACAGTTGATTCTGTTTTGACAATATAGCCTACCTAATTTTTAAACACTGAATAAGAAAGGAAAAGACATGACACAGCCTGTTATTTACCCAAAAAATAAAGAAAATATTGTTGTTCGTTATCCCGGAAATCCTATTCTCACCAGAGATGATATTCCAGTCGCCGCGAAGGGAGTGTACAACTCCGGATGCATAAAAACCCCTGAAGGTAAATATGTAATGCTATGCCGTGTGGAGACTCCTTCCATGAAACAGCTTATCTGGCCCGCGGATTCTGATAACGGTATCGATTTTAAACTACGCCCGGAACCGATTAAAATGCCTGATACGGATGAATTTAAAGAATACACCGCTGGTATGTACTACGACCCGAGAGTGGCAAGGATTGAAGGCAAATATTATCTGGTATTTGCCTGCCATAGCGGGCATTCATGCCGGCTTGGCCTTATGGAATCGCCGGATATGCGCCAGTTTATCTGGAAAGGATTTATTTCAGAGACAGATAACCGTAATGGGGTTCTCTTTCCCGAAAAAGTAAATGGTTTTTACTGCCGGCTTGATCGTCCGAACACGGGTGATGGAAAAGGATACATATGGGTATCATATTCTCCTGATTTGATACATTGGGGGCAGTCAAAGGCTGTTGCCACTACACAAGATGAATGGGGTTGGAAAAAGAACGGGCCCGGGGCCGTGCCCATTCGGACAAACAAAGGGTGGCTTGTCATATACCACGCGGTTAACGTGCAGTGTGCCGCGCAGTACGTCTATCACTTAGGAGTTATGCTTCTTGATTTAAAAGATCCGTCAAAAATAATTGCCCGCGCGAAAGCGCCGATACTTTCCCCGTGTATGGATTACGAACTGAACGGCCTTACATACGCGGTAGTCTTTACATGCGGCGCGGTTTTAGAAGACACGGGAGAAGTAAAGATCTATTACGGCGGAGCTGACACGGTGCAGTGTTTAGCAACAGCAAAGCTTGAAGATCTTGTCGACGCCTGCTTTAACAGATAAAAACAGGTTCCTGTGAACTAATGAATGTTTCGTCCGCGAAAAAAAAGGCGCTTGAAGAAAAGATGCGCGGGTGGGGAGTAAAAGAAAGTGACCTCACCGAGCGTTTTATCAAATCCTCCGGCTGTGGTGGCCAGCATGTCAACAAAGTCTCTACCTGTGTTTATCTAAAACATAATCCAACGGGAATTGAGGTTAAATGCTCCAGCGAAAGATCCCAGGCGGTTAATCGTTTTTTGGCGCGCGGGAGACTGGTTGAAAAAATCGAAAATGCGGTAACCGGTGAAGTTTCGGCGAAGAGAAAACAAATAGAAAAAATTCGCAGGCAAAAAAGGAAACGTTCAAAACGCGCCAAGGAAAAGATGCTTGAAAACAAGAGGCAGAGAGCGAAAAAGAAAAAGCTGAGAGGTCCGGTGGGCTATGAGTAACATGAAGCCTCGGGATTTATGGGGATCGCGTTTGGGGGTTATTATGGCGGTAGCGGGGTCAGCCGTGGGATTAGGAAATTTTTTGCGGTTTCCGGTACAAGCCGCGAAAAACGGCGGCGGCGCGTTTATGATACCTTATTTCATAGCGCTTCTTTTGGTAGGGATTCCTCTTATGTGGGTTGAATGGGCAATAGGGCGTTATGGCGGTGGTTTTGGCCACTCGAGCGCGCCCGGTGTTTTTCACAGCCTTTGGAAAAAGAACAGGTTTATCAAATATTTCGGTGTTATAGGTATATTCGGTCCGCTTGTCATTATGATTTATTATACCTATATTGAGTCCTGGACTTTGGCGTATAGTTTTTTTTCTTTAACACAAAAATATTCGAATATAGCCGGCCAAGCCTCCATGCAGGCCTTCCTGCGAGGGTTTCAGGGTTTAGAAAAAAATCAACATTTTTCAAGCATACTTCCAGCATACGTATTTTTCCTTATGACTTTCGCGATCAACATGGTTATTCTGAAACATGGGATACGCGGGGGGATAGAAAAATTTTGCAAAATCGCGGTACCGACATTGTTTATTTTTGGCATTGTGCTGGTTATTCGGGTGTTAACTCTCGGTGTTTTAGACCACGCGAACCCGGATTGGAATGTTTCGGGTGGGCTTGGATATTTGTGGAACCCTGACTTTTCACTTCTTAAAAGCGCGAAAGTTTGGCTTGCCGCGACCGGGCAGATATTTTTTACCCTAAGCGTGGGGATTGGCGTGATATTGACATATGCCAGTTATTTAAAAAAAGGTGATGATGTCGCGCTGTCCGGCCTTACCGCGGTAAGCATGAATGAAATCGCGGAAGTTGTGCTTGGCGCCAGCATAGTAATACCGGCGGCGTTTGTTTTTTTCGGGCCCATGGCGATAGGAGATATCGCCAATTCAGGCGCGTTTAATCTGGGTTTTGTTTCAATGCCGCTTATTTTCAAACAGATGCCTTTGCCTGAACTCTTTGGTTTTTTATGGTTTGGCCTTTTGTTCCTCGCGGGTGTGACTTCGTCGGTGTCTCTGGCACAGCCCGCGGTCGCGTTTTTGGAGGATGAATTCAAGGTATCAAAGGAAAGGGCTGTAGCGATATTTGGAGCAGTCACCTTTATATTGTGTAACGCTGTTATATTTTTCCTCGGTAAAGGTGTCGTTGATGAGTTAGATTTCTGGGGCGGGACATTTTGCTTAGTGCTTTTTGCCGCGGTTGAAGTGATACTCTTCGGATGGGTATTCGGCATAAATAAAGCGTGGGAAGAAGTGCATCACGGCGCGGATATGAAGATACCAGCAGCATATAAATATGTCATCAAATACGTTACCCCCGCCTTCCTGATAGCAGTACTTGCCGCGTGGGTTTTTCAAGAATGGCTTCCGATTCTGCGGATGGATAACGTGCCCGCGGATAATAAAATTTACGTGATAATAACCCGTGTTTGCCTATGCCTACTGTTTCTCGCCCTGGCAATTATGGTAAAACTTGCCTGGGGAAAACGAAGGGTAAATGAAAAAGAGGGAAACTAACCTATGAATTTATTAGGATGGGTGTTTATGTTGTTGTCGTGGGCTTTGATTTTAGGGCTGGCGGTGTTTTGTTTTTTTAAAATATTTCAAAAAAAAAGAATGGATTAAGATCTTTTTTCTCAGTTTTTTTGCATTTTGGGTTTATCGCGTATATTATTGATATTGAGGGTCTCTGGTGGTAGTTCATAGCCTGGGTTTAAACCCAGGCTATGGGCTGTCGTGAAATTAGGAGGAATATATGGAAAAGGATGTAGCGGTATTCGCCAAAAACAAATATCAAGATGTAAAAGTGCGCGTATCCGAATTTCAGGCAATGACGTGATAGACATCAGGATATGGACACAGCCGCCCAAGGGAGCTGATAAGGTACCGACCGGTAAAGGGATAAACATAAATGACAGGCTTTTTCCACTTGCCTAAAAAAAGTTTAAATCATGATCGTCACAAAACAAAAACCCATTGCGGAAATAACAGAAAAGATAGAGCGCGGAGCGAAGGTCTTTTTAGCAGGATGCGCCGTTTGCGCCTCTACGTGTAAGACGGGCGGAGAGGAGGAGCTAAAGGCCATGGCAAAAAAACTTTTGGATAAAGAGATTTCAGTTCTGGGAATGGCGGTTTTGGACCCCGCATGCAGCGCGGTAGAAGTAAAAAGGTTTTACCGGAAAGAGCAAGCCCTGATAGATAATGCCGACGTGATTTTGAGTTTCGCGTGCGGAGGGGGAACTCAAATTATTGCCGCCAAGGTTACGGAAAAGCAGGTACTTCCCGGCAATGACACACTTTTTCAAGGCGCGATTATTGAAGCGAACTTGAAACAAATAAAATTTTCTCAAAAATGCTCTTTGTGCGGAGAATGCCTGCTTTCGCAAACAGCCGGAATTTGTCCTGTAACATCTTGTGCCAAAGGTTTGGTAAACGGGCCATGCGGCGGAACCAAACGGGGGAAATGCGAAATTGACAAAGATATGGACTGCGCCTGGCTGGAAATTTATGACCGTTTAAAACAGCGCGGCCGCCTGAGTGATATGAAAAAAATATGCGGCCCGAGAGATTATACCAAAAATAAAAAACCGCAAAGGCTTATAGCAAGATGAGAAGCGGCCTGATTAAACAGAATGTTGAGCAGTTGCTAAAAGAAATTCCCACGCGGGTTATGTTGGTAGCGGTCGCTAAGACAAGAACCCGCGACGAGATTCAACAGGCTGTTGATGCCGGGATAAAAATCATTGGAGAAAATTATGTGCAAGAAGCCGCCAGGGTAGTTAATACTCTCAGCGGCAAAGTAAAATGGCATTTTATAGGCCATTTGCAAAAAAACAAAATAAAAAAAGCCATAGAGATATTTGATTTGATTGAAACAGTTGATTCAATAGAATTAGCTGACGAGATAAACAGGCGGTGCGGAGCGGCCGGTAAGGTGATGCCGGTATTTATTGAAGTTAACAGCGCGAGAGAATCTCAGAAATACGGTGTATTGCCTGAAAAAGTTATGGAACTTGTTAAACAAATCGCGCTTTTGACCAACATAAAAGTACAGGGATTAATGACGATGGGGCCGGCCTCCGGAAATCCGGACGATGCCCGGCCTTATTTTGTTGAAACAAGCAGTGTATTCGAAAAAGTAAAGTCGGCAGGCCTCGCGGAAGTAGAAATGCGGTATCTTTCAATGGGCATGACAAACTCTTATCGCGCCGCGATAGCCGAAGGCGCGAACATAATCCGAATCGGCACAAAAATATTTGGAGAAAGAAACCAATAACGTAGAGACGCGATTTATCGCGTCTCAAATAAATGGGTGAATAAATGGGTGACGTCCCTATTTAACGATAAATGGGTGACGTCCCTATTTAAAAAAGAAACCAATAACGTAGAGACGCGATTTATCGCGTCTCAAATAAATGGGTGAATAAATGGGTGACGTCCCTATTTAAAACGTCCCTATTTAAAAACAATCAACGAAACAACCGTATGCGTTAACAGATGCTAACATGATGTTTGTTTTGAAAAACAATATGTAGCGGAGCTAAAATAATTACACACAATGGCTTGACTATTCATTGGTTTTTGTGTACACTTCAAAATGACATTTTGAAACAATTGTTTGCTTACATGATTGGAGAGGAGGTGGCTCGTGCTGGAAAAATTTGTTACAGCGAAAGAGCTGGCGAAAGATTTGAAGGTTTCAGTCGCGACAATTAATTATTACACAAATATCGGGCTTTTCAAAGTCGGTGTTCGCAAGGGTAACGTGCGGCTGTACGACAAAAAAGGGATTAGCAGCGTCTTTGACACGATTACAAACATGAGAAAAGAGGGGTATACACTGCGGCTTATACAACGAAGGTTTGATAAAGGCTATAGCGTTTAAAGGAGTCGGAGGTGGAGCATGCTCAATGAGATAAAATCAATGTTCAGGGAACAAAAACAAAAAGGGTTTCAGGTTCCGGGCTTTCCCGACATCAACCTGCCGCGTTTTGAAGAAAAAGAAGAAAAAAAAGATTCGTCGGTTATCTGTGTCGCTAATCGAAAAGGCGGATGCGGAAAAACCACAACCGCGATTAACCTCGCGGCGGCTTTGGCGAAGAGGGGTTTTGAAGTCCTCATCATAGACTTAGATTCGCAGTCTCACGCTTCGTTAGGGTTAGGCGTCAGAGTGGACGACGTAGAGTGTTCGATTTACGACGTCCTTGTCAAAAATATTGACATGGAAAAAACTATTGTTGGAACTTCCTGCGCGGGATTAAGCCTTGTGCCTGCGACCCCGATGCTCAGCGGGGCACAGCTCGAAATCGCGGATCTTTTGGGCAGGGAAGGAATTTTAAGAAACGCCCTTTACAAAATGATAAACACGAGGAACAAACACTACGACTATATTGTGATTGATTGTTCCCCATCTTTAAACCTCTTGACCATAAACGGGATAGTAGCTTCGAAATTTATTCTTGTTCCCGTTCAGACTCATTACTTCGCGCTGGAGGGTATGAGGGAACTTTTTTCCACAATCGAGATTATTAAAGGCAGGCTGAATTCCGATCTTGAGATACTCGGGATACTTCCCACATTGTTTAACAAGCGGACAAGGATGGATAGGACTATCTTTTCACAGTTAAAATCATACTTTGGAGATAAAGTTTTTCGGTCAGTCATAAGGGTCAACATTACGCTGGCTGAGGCGGCGGCGAATAAGAAATCAATATTTGATTACGAGCCATCTTCCAAGGGCGCGAAGGATTACGCCGCGTTGACCGAGGAAGTTGTCGCGCGAACAAAAGTGAAAAATGGATAAAAACAAAAAGACTCCAAATGCCTTGCCGGATGATCTGGTAAAAAGTGTGTTTGACCGCCCGAAAGCCGTGGCAGGAGGTGTTTCAAGTATTTTTACATACAGCAAGAACATCCGCAAAATCGTGCCTTCTTCGAAAAAAGAGCTCGCGGAAGCACTCTCGGACATGAAAGATATAAAGCCTCTGCCTGTGGTTATAGACATCGGTTCCCGAGCTGTGAAAATGATCCGTTTGGGTGTGGATGAAAAGAAAAGATTTGAGATCATCAATGTTGACAGCCAGCCTTACGACGCTCCCTCTGTCAAGGATTCTTTTTCCGCGACAAAAAACGCTTTAGTAGCTCTGAGAGGCCGCAATGATACCGGCCCGGCGTGTGTGACGGCTTTATCCGCGCGGGATGTCCAGATTTACAATATGATGTTTCCCCCTATGCCGGATGAAGAATTAGAATCCGCTATCCGGTTCAAAATTGCCCAGCTTAAACCATTTGGATTGAGCTGGGCAAAATTGGTGTGCAAATTCAAAAAATGGAAAATCACTGAAAATACCGGAGGTGTTTCACAAGAAAGAGTGGTTATCGCGTGCGTTTCCAAAGATGCCCTGGCCAGGCACATCGCGTTGTTGGAAGCCGCGGGTTTTAAGCCCGTCAGCGTTGAATCTCCGCAGTTTGGCTTGGTGAACCTCAGCAGTATTTATGAGCAGTCCGAATATGAAGAGGATGTGGAGTTATGGGTGCACATAGGCGCGGAGGAAAGTTTTTTGGCGGTTTCCAAGAGCCGTTCGTTATGTTTCTCCAAAGAGATTGTTTTAACTTCGGATCGAATAAACAAGAACATTGCCAAACAGTGCAGGGTTTCCGAAGAAAAGGCTGAAGAACTGAAGAAAGAACATGGCTTTAGTTTTTGGTCGAAAGATAAAGTATTCTCCCCTCTGGGCGGGAATGTTGAGTTGTTTGAAAAATCGAAGGACAGCTCGGAACAGATTTATTACGCGCTTGTATCCGCGCTTGAGAATTTAGTGGTGGAAATAGAACTTTTGTTTAAGCATTTTTCGTTTCAGGTCGCGCAGTCTCAGGTCAGGAGGTTTAGCCGCGTGATTTTATCCGGCGGCGGGGCGAAACTGAAAAATTTGGAAAAATTTCTGAATGTTAAATTAGGTGTTCCAGTAGAGTATTTTGACCCGTTCTCTGTGTTCAGGGTTTTAGAAAGTGTGAAGAAACAAAAGGCCGTGCTGGTAACGGAACCCGGCCTCTTTACGATAGGCGCGGGGCTTTCTATCGGACAAAAGGCAGCAAGTACCCGGAGAGTGAATTTTCTACCGGAATCGGGACAGGAGCCGCTCAAAATTCTGTGGACAGCATTTAGGCAGCGGCCGGTCCAGATAGTAACGGGGTTACTTGTCGTGTCAATTGTGTTAAGCGGTTTTTTGGCGGGAACGGCAGGGTTTTATAAATCGCGGATGGAAGAATCGGCAAAAAAGGTTGATAAAGCGAAAATTGATTTGTCTAAACATGAGATTTTGCGGATTAACCTTGCCAAAGAAGAAAATGAATTGGTTAACCGGAAAAAAATACTGGAGGCGCAGCTCAAGATTCTTAACGACGCGAAAAGAAATCCGGTAGATGTCTCAAAAATGCTTGGTTCGATAGCGGCTCTTTTGCCGGAAGAGGTATGGGTTAACAGCCTGAAGTATGAAGAAGGGAAATTTGTGATAGTCGGTTCTACTGTTAACCTGGTACTAATTACTCAGCTTATAGAGAAGGTAAAAGAGACGGATGTGTTTTCAGACGCGAAGTTCAGTTACACGCAAAAAGAGCAGGATAAGCAGGTCTATAGCTTTGAGGTGGTGGTATTCCAATAACATGGGAAAAAACATAATAGAAAAATACAAAAGCTTGAGTAAAAGGGAAAGGATTGCCGTAACGGCTTTTGCCGCGATTCTTGGTGTCATCCTTTATTATGGAGCGGTCTATAAGCCTTTGACCGGGAATCTCCTTATATATAAAACTCAAACCGAACGATTGACAAAGCAATTCGAGCAGATAAAAGCTCAACATCCGGAGATACAGGCAGGCAGGGAACGGATTGAAGAAGAACAGAACAGGGGCGCGGAACTGTTTGAAGAGATAGAGGCGATGGAAAAAAAACTTCCTAGTAAGAACGCGACAGCGCGCTTAATCGCCGAACTTACACGGCTCGCGAAAGATATAAAAATAGACTCGATACGCCAGAAAATAGACAAGGGAGAGGAATATTCCCGTATTTTTGTCGAGATACGGTTTGACGCGCCTTTTTCGGAAATTGTCGATTACATCCGGCAAGTGGAAACAATATCCCCATTCCTTAAGGTAGAAGAATTGGAAATTTCAGAGCCTCAAAAAAGAAAAAAAGAGTCTGACAGTTTAATCAAGCTCGTGGTATCGAGCCTGCTGGGCGACGTTCCCTTTTCTGAACAGCTCAAGGCGAAAGAAACGAAGGATGGTTTTTATGAACTGCGGGATATTTTTGTTTCGAAAGTACGGCCGGAGTCGACAAAAGCTAAGATTGACATAAAATTAGAAGGAATAACCTACAACGCTGGGATTCCAACAGCTATTGTAGGAGGTGAAGTTGTGAAGGAAGGTTCCGTGATAGGCGAGTACACGCTCAAAAAAATAGAGCAAGACAAAATTATTTTGACGGACGGTGTTGAAGAATACTTAATAGCGGTTGAAAGGTAACGTTTCGTTGTCAATGGCGAAAATTAAACTAAAGAGGGGAAATATGCTGAGAAAAAGAAATAAAGTCGTGGTATTCATCGTGGCGGGACTATTCCTTATAAACGCCTCAGGCGCGGCTGAGGAATGGATAACCGTCGCGCCTGACAAAAAAATACTTACGGTTGAAGAAATATTTCAACAGCCCGTGAACCTTGAGTACAAAAACGCGGATGTCGTGAATATTCTGAGATCTTTCGCTTGGACGTACAACCTTAACGTGGTTACGAGCCCAGATGTAAAAGGGACGGTAACGGTAAATTTGAAAAATGTGAGCGTGGAAAACGCGCTCAAAGCCATACTTAATGTGAACGGCTTAGTTTACAGCGTCCGAGATGACATTATTTACGTGTCTTCAGGCGGCGGAGAGAGCGTGGAGTTTACAACGGAGGTAATCTTCCTGGATTACATAAGGTCAGCAGATGCTCAAAACCTTTTAAGAAAAGTTCTTTCGGCAAAAGGTGACATAAAGACGGATGACGTTCAAAACAGCCTCATTATTACGGATTATCCGGTAAATATCCAGAGGATCAAAGATTTGCTTAAAAAAGTGGATATCCCCCCTCAGCAGATTCTTGTTGAGGCCAAGGTTGTGGATATCACATCTAACGAAATAAAAGCTTTGGGTACCACATGGAATGTGGATTACGCTCCCGGCCAGGGCCTTTTTGACCGGATTACGCAAACCGCAGAGGAAGCGGATCTTACCATGAGCATGGCTGAACAATCTTCCACTCTAACCGGGGGGCAGTTTGTCCTTAACACTTTTAGTATAAAGGGGCTTAATGTTACCGCGACAATTGACGCGTTGATAAGAGACGGCAAAGCAAATCTTTTGGCTTCTCCGTCTATCGCTGTTTTGAACGGTCAGGAGGCGCGCATAATTATAGGGCAGAGATATCCCATCAAAGAGCGCACGCAAACGACTACCGGCACTACGGAAACTACGACATTTGTTGACATAGGCACGACTTTGAAGGTAACTCCGCAGATAAATGACGACGGTTATATCACAATGCGAGTACACCCGGAAGTATCTTCCTTGGCCGAATCTTTGGACGCGGGTCCCAGGATCACAACAAGAGAAGCCGACACGACCGTGCGAGTTAGAGAAGGCGAGACGCTGGTGATCGGAGGCCTGATAAAACAGCAGAGTGACGTTTCTAGAGACAAAATCCCTTTTTTAGGCGATATTCCTTTCTTAGGAGCGTTGTTTTCGAGAACCGAGGGTACGGATCAGCAGACGGAATTAGCGGTTTTTATTACTCCGCGAATTTTGCGGTCACGTGAAGAGAAAAAACGATTAAACAAAGAAGAGGCTGAAGAGGAAGAAACTCATGTACATATTGAGAAAACAGCGGAACTGTGCCTTACCGCGGAAATCTTAAGAAAAGCGAAAGCGTTAGATAAAGGCAAAGGCGTGGAAAGTGTTAGAAAAGACAAGCATTTCAGAAAACAACAAGCGCTTAATCTCTACATGAATATTTATACCCAGTTTCCGGATGGAGCCCATGCGCCTGAGGCATTATATCTTGCAGGTAAAATTTACCAGGATGAAGTGAAAGATTACGCGAAAGCCAAAGAGGTATTTTCTCAGGTGATTTCTGATTACCCGAACAGTTTTTTCGTTAAAGACGCGAAAGAACAGTATAGAATAATGTCATTATCTTCTTACAATAGAGTAAGCCGAACGAGGAAAGCTGATTTGAAGGTTTTGACAGAAGATTCTTAATTACGAAAGCTAAGATAATGTTAAAAATAAAATGGAAAAATTATGAAAGAAGTAATGAAGTAGTTTCCATTCTCTTTTTTAAAAAAAAGGCAGATCTTTTCCCCCCTTTGAAAAAGGGTCAGAACGTTCCCCCCTTTGAAAAAGGGTCAGAACGTTCCCCCCTTTGAAAAAGGAGCAGAACGTTCCCCCCTTTGAAAAAGGGGGCTAGGGGGATTTAATACAACAAGACAAACCGCAAAATGAATCTAAAATCAAATACGCGTCGATTGTGGTAAGAAAAATTTTGATAAAAACTTTTGACAATACCAAAACTAACGATAGGAGTAAAAATGAAAAAGCAAATTAAGTCTAGAGCCGAAGTTGCGACAGTGGTTTTTCTTTTTTTATTTTTCGCGGGAGCAGTTTCTGTTAAAGCGCAGGAGCAAACACACAATCTGGAGAAAGAATTGGACAAAATAGAGGAAACTATCACAGGAAAGATAAAGAATCTCTTTGTAGAAAATAAAAAATTGCGAGCACAATACGATGCTACTGTAGAAGGAAAGAGGACATTAAAAGAACAAGTTGAGAAAACGCGAGTGGAAAACCAACGGTTACAGGGAGAGTTAAACACGCGGGAACAGGCGGCCGAGAAAACAGCAGGCAGGCTGAAAGAAACAGAATTGGCGAACGCGGAACTTGGGAAAAAGCTGGAAGGCGTGGCAGCGCGGAATAAAGGCTTAGAGGAAGAAAAGGCCGTGTTGGCAAAAGACGCGGGCAAGTTAAAGGGAGAATATACCCAGAGCGAGAAGAAGATAAGCGAGTTAGCGGAACAAGTTGAGAAAACGCGCGTGGAAAACCAACGGTTACTGGGAGAGTTAAACACGCGGGAACAGGCGGCAGAGAAAACAGCAGGCAGGCTGAAAGAAACAGAATTGGCGAACGCGGAACTTGGGAAAAAGCTGGAAGGCCTGGCAGCGCGGAATAAAGGCTTAGAGGAAAAAAAGGATGATATACAGAAGCATTTTCTGGATTTGCAAAAAACTAATCAGCAAGAAAAAGTTCAGTTAAATGGAACTATAACCGAAATGAAAAAAAAGATAGGCGCCTATGAAATTTTATCGCCGATAAATAGCAAGTTTGATACAAAAGCAAAAGACAAGGTTAGCGTGTACCTCGCGTTTGGATATCTTTATTCACTTGAAGAAAATTTAAATGAAGCAATCCGGTATTACAACAAGGTTTTAGCAATAAGCCCTGATGAAAAAGAAAGTAAATACAATTTGGGATATCTTTATACGCAAAAAGGCCAATATAAGAAGGCTGTTATGGTTTATGAGCAGGCGTTACAAGGAGATGGTACGGATAAAGAGATCTATTTTAACCTTTCGTTGATCTTCGCCAAGTATCTAAAAAATGATATAATGTCGAGTTACTATTTTGATAAATACGCGAATTCGTAATAGCCGGAAAAGATAGTGTAACATATTTTTTGACGCAATGAAAACAAATAGGCGGCATAATGGCACAATACTCTTACAGAGCGAGAGATGACAGGGGAGAATTGATAACCGGCACAATGGAATCGGAAAGTGAAAGTGCTCTTACTGTCCGGTTAGGTGAGATGGGTTACAGCGTTATTGATATTAGAAGCAAAGAAAACGGAAATTTTTCAATTACCGCCGTTTTAGATAGATTTCAAAATTTCAGGAAACGTGACATAATCCTGTTTACACGCCAGATCGCGATTTTACTCCACTCGGGTACCCCTCTTTCTGAGGCTTTGTCCGCAGTTTCGGAACAAACAACGAATAAGAAACTAAAATTAATCATAGAGGGTGTTCGTCAGGATGTGCAAAAAGGAGAAAACTTTTCAAGTGCCCTGTCTAAACATCCGGAGGCCTTTTCCGAGCTTTTTGTATGCATGGTACAGGTCGGGGAAGCGGGCGGGTTGCTGGATACGATTTTGGACCGGGTAGCTCTTTTAGGAACACAAGAGATGGAGACTCAATCCCGGATAGCATCGGCATTGGTCTATCCGGTAGTTTTGGTTGTAGTCGCTTTTGTGGTGATTAATTTTCTTGTAATCGGGGTTTTACCCAAGTTTGTAATGGTATTCAGCGCTTCAGGCGCGCAACTTCCTATCCCGACAAAGATTGTCCTTGGATTAGGTTGGACAGTAAGGAAGTTATGGATTCCGATAGCCTGTGCCGGAACTTTTATAAGTATTTTGTTTAAAAAACGCCTTAGCTCGGATAAACAATTTAGAATAAAATTTCACGCGAAGTTGCTAAAGGTGCCGGTTTTCGGTCCGTTGTACGCCAAGATACAAATCGCGCGTTTCGCGAGAGTAAGTTCCGCGCTTATTTCTTCAGGTATACCGATACTTCAAACGCTGGAGGTCGTGGAAAAAATCATAACAAATTTCGCGATTAGAAGAGCTATTGGGGATATTAAATCCGCGATTGCCCAGGGGCATTCTCTTGTGGCGCCTTTTAAGTCAAGCGGGTTATTCAGCCCCATGGTTATACAAATGATTTCGACCGGTGAAAAAAGCGGAAACATCGACCGGATGCTTGGAGAAATAGCCGGTTTTTACGAACCCGAAGTGGAATATACGATAAAAAATTTGACTTCTCTTTTAGAACCGTTTATGCTTTTAACAATGGGGCTTATGGTAGGTTTTATCGCGCTGTCGGTGTTGTTGCCGATTTTTAATTTAATTAAAGTTTTCAGAGGATGAGGGAAGCAATATGATAACAAGAGCCGGTATGTGGCGGAAAGCGTTCGCGGGAACGAAAGGGTTTACGTTATTAGAGCTTCTGATTGTGATAAGCATAATGGCGATTTTGGCGGCTACCATGATTCCAAATTTTATTGGATTTGACTCTGAAGCGCGCCTTTCCGCGTCCAAGACAAATTTGAACGTACTGCGTATGCGAGTAAGTTTATTTCGAAGTAAAGAAAGCCGGTACCCTGAGCGTTTAGAAGAGCTTTTAGAAGTGACATATAACGATTTGGGCATTGAGAGGCCATACTTGGATAAATTGCCTCCGGAATTTATTTCCTCTAAACGTGGAGCGAACAACATTGAAAACATTACTTCGAAGGATTGGTTAACATCCGACGGAGGGTGGGCCTACTACACGGACAAAGCAAAAGTTGTTATTAATTGGGACGCGCCTCTTGATTCAAAATGGGCTGATGCTGAAGGAGAAGTGCCGCGTGAATGGTAAGGGAAAAAAAGGGATAATTTTGTTAAACGTTGTCATGATCCTCTTAATGATTGCTTTTATCGGCGCGAGCCTTGTGGCTTTTTTATCCTTGGTAAATTTTTCCGCGAATATGGTAATTGATGAGATGAAAGCTTTCTATCTGGCGGAATCTGGCATCGCGCAGGCGGTGAGTGTTTTACGTAATCAGGCAGGGGTGTTTGGTGAGGACGGGAACAAAATAGGCCCTATTTTTTTGGGGGACGGATCCTATCAAATAGAGATCGATGTGTCCCATTCGCTGATTATCTCAACCGGCCGTGTAGGCAGCGCCAAAAAAGTATTGCAATTGCAATACAACACGTTCTAAACACATATTTGTAACAGCAGGTCAAAACCTGCCAAGAAAAACCATGATGGACAAAAGCTACATAAAATTAGCCGCGATACTCGTTGATGAAGGGATAATCACTCAGGATGAGTTGAACGGGATATTGTTGCGCCAGGAAAAGACCGATCAATTTATAGTTGAGATAGTCGCGAAAGATTCCGGAAAATCCGAAGAAGAAATCACGCGCCTTTTGAGCACACGATTGGGCGTCGCTTACGTGGATATGAAGGACATAACGATTGACCCCAAAGTGATGGAAACGATTCCTGAAGATGAGTGCGTAAAACTTAACGTACTTCCCTTATATGTCGTGAGTGATGTGTTGACGGTGGTAATGGCAAACCCTCTGGACACAAAAGCAATAGATGAAATTCAGAGTATTTCAGGGTTAAAAGTACGGCCGGCGATTTCCTCGATAAATGATTTGAGGGAAGCTGTACGGAAGCATTATAAGATTGATGCCGACGGGCGCGAGCCTTTGTTCGGGGAAGACGGGTATGGAAAGAAAGAGAAAACCCGAAACGAGAACATTGAGGTTACTACCGATCAGATAGCTTTCCTTAAGCAGGCGGCAAGCCTCGCGCCGGTGGTTGAGGTAGTGAACGACATAATAACGAAAGCAGTGGATATGGGCGCTTCAGATATTCATCTCGAACCACAAAAACTATATATGACCTGTCGCTACCGCATCGATGGAGTTTTGCATCTCATCTCGCGCGTTCCTTTCAAGTATCAACCGGCGGTCATATCGAGAATCAAGATCATGTCTAATATGGACATTGCTGAGAAACGTTTGCCTCAGGACGGCCGTGTGCGGATGTTCGCGGGCCAAAAGGAAGTTGACTTAAGAGTTTCGACTTTTCCCACTATATATGGCGAGAATCTTGTTATACGGATACTAGACCACTCCTCAGGTGTGGTGGAACTCAGCCAGCTTGGTTTTTCGACTAAAGTGTTCGGGCAGTTTTCCGATTTGATTCGCAGGCCTTATGGAATAATCCTGGTAACCGGCCCTACAGGCAGTGGAAAGACCACGACTCTGTACGCGGCGTTAAACGATATTAACAAAATCGACAAAAATATTATCACACTTGAAGATCCTGTTGAGTATGAAATAGAAAGCATAAGGCAATCCCAGGTAAACGTTAAGGCGGGGCTCACATTCGCGTCAGGTCTTCGTTCTATAGTGAGGCAGGATCCGGATATCATAATGATCGGAGAGATCAGAGATAAAGAAACCGCTGAAATATCCATTCATGCCGCTCTTACCGGTCATCTGGTTTTTTCAACCCTGCACACAAATGACGCTCCGTCGGCTGCGAACCGCTTAATCGATATGGGCGTGGAACCGTTTCTAGTAGCATCTTCGGCTATCGGCATTCTCGCTCAGCGCCTTGTGCGTACGCTTTGTCCTCACTGTAAAGAAGGCTATACACCAACGAAGGAACTACTCACGCGTGTAGGCATTGCGTCGTTTGACGGGAAAAAGCTATTCTATAGAGAAGCAGGCTGTAAAAAATGTAACAAACGGGGTTATTCCGGCAGAACTGCCATATTGGAATTGATTCTGCCTTCGGATAGGATTAAGGAATTGATTGCCAAAAAAAGTTCCGCGTCAGTTCTTAAAGAAGCCGCCGTTGCTGACGGCATGAAAACTCTTCGCAATGCCGGGCTTGAAAAGGTAATTGAAGGCATAACATCTGTAGCAGAAATGATACGAGTAACGGAGGAATAACCGTAACGGCAGGCCAAAATCTGCCCCAAAAAACTTGTCACGTAACACATTGGGGGTCCGGTGCTCAAAAAGAAAAAGGCGTTTACCTACATAGAACTGCTGGTCGCGCTGGCGATAATCGCGGTGCTTTTCGTGCCGGTTATGCAGCTTTTTTCATATTCGGTTTATTCCTCAAGCGTTTCACAAGACATTATAACCGCCGCTAATCTGGCGCGGTGGCAGACGGAACGATTGAAGAACTTGAATTTAACAAAAGAAGAATTGCGACGGCGAGGCAACGAAGTATATCCGCCGATGGACGAAGAACCTGTTGAGATGAACAAACTAAAGTGGCGGATAAAAAGAGAAATCATAGCTGAAAGCGACCCGTTAGAGGTCAGGATTGTTGTATTCCCAGACAAAGAAGAAAAACCCTTGATAACGCTCGTTACTTTGATCGAAGATATGCAATGGGAAACAGTCACAGAAATCCCGTAGGGTCCGGTCGAGACCGGACCAAAAAGAACGCATAACCCGTAGTGTCCGGTCGAGACCGGACCAAAAAGATTTTTTCGTCCCTCTTTGAAAAAACATACACCGTTTCCCCCCTTTGAAAAAGGGGGCTAGGGGGATTTATTTCTCGCAATAACCAGGAGAACCCATGTACAAAAAAAACAATTTCTATCTGATTTTCGTTTTCACGTTCCTAGTAACCCTCACCGCCGTGTCTTTCGCTCATGCCGGCACACTTCAGTTTGAAGGCGTTCCGGTTGACATAACCACCGCGGCTGGTGAAGATTTGGTTGTTGTCCCGGGCACGGGAGGCAACACTCAGATAGGGGATATTTCAGGTACGAATTCAAACGCGACATCAAACGATGATTTGTACATTACCGGCGTAGTCGAATCTAACGGCGCGATTTATGCCGACGGAGGCATTGTTTCCGGCTCCAACATAACCCCAGAAAGCGATTCAGCGTACACTTTAGGCACATCCTCCAAAGCGTGGAGCAGCCTCTATACGGACACGGTCGCGACCGTATCATCTACTGATTTAGCGTTAAGCCCCGCTTCAGGAAGCGGCGTTAGCGGCACCGTAACCCGTTCAGCCGCCACCGGCAACGAAACCGCTTACAATTTAGCCGCGACTATAAACAAAGCGACTTCAGGAAACTACACAGGTTTAAAACTCAACGTCACAGAAACCTCCGCTCCCGGCAGTGCCGATAAACTAATGGATTTACAGGTTGGAGGAACTTCCAAGTTTGGTGTTGATAACAGCGGCAATGTAACAACAACCGGCAACGTCGGCATCGGCGAG